>JAIXXN010000078.1 GCA_027490725.1 Oxalobacteraceae bacterium | reverse complement strand
TACGGCGCCATCGGGGGTGTGATCGGTCACGAAATCAGCCACGGCTTCGACGATCAGGGCGCGCAGTACGACGGCGACGGCAATCTGCGTGACTGGTGGACTGCTGCCGATCACAAGAACTTCGCGGCCAAAACCAAGATGCTGGTCGATCAGTACAACCAGTTCAGCCCGCTGCCTGGCTACCATGTCAATGGCGAGCTGACGCTGGGCGAGAACATTGCCGATAACAGCGGCGTGGCGATTGCCTACAAGGCCTACAAGCTGTCGCTGAAAGGCAAACCAGCACCGGTGATCGACGGTCTGACGGGCGACCAGCGCTTCTTCATGGGCTTCGCTCAGGTATGGCGCATGAAAATGCGTGAAGCCCAGCAGATCGTGCAGATCAAGACCGATCCGCACTCGCCAGGTCAGTACCGTGCTAACGGCACCATGCGCAATCAGCCGGGCTTCTACGATGCCTTCGGCGTGAAGCCGGGCGACAAGATGTATCTGGCACCGAAAGACCGCGTGATCATGTGGTAACAGGCTAGTTAGCCATGATGGGGGCCGCAGCGATGCGGCCCTTTTTTATTGTGCGGTACACTAGCGGCTTCGAACTAAGGGAAGTTGCCGAACCATGCGTCTGCGTTATGTTGTACCTGCTTTGCTGCCATTGTTACTGAGCGCGTGTGGCGATAGTTTTACGCCGGTCGATCTATACATGGCGAAAACCCCCGAGTGCCGTGAGTGGCAGGAGGGCTCGCGTTACGATCTGCCGCGTGGCATCAGCGTCTCCACCACGCCACCGCGCACGCTGCCCGAGGGCGGCGCCGAGTTCACCTTTGTGTATCTGGTGCCGCGTGGTCAACGGGCGCTGTTCCTGAGCCGTGACTATCAGGTGACGGCGCCACATGGCGCCTTGCTGGCCAAGGCCGAGCTGGTGAGTTTCTACCAGCGCGCCACCAATTCGCGCCCCGAGATTGTCGAAGTGATTCCGAAAGTGCCCGATATGCTGATCGCTGGCGCTACCGCCGACGACACCATCTGGCGGGTGCGTCTGCGCGTCAAAGAGAAGCTGCCCGAGCGTTTCGATGTGGTGCCGCCGGCGTTCGAAATTGCCCTGAGCAAGTACCCGATGCGTACCTTTACCTACCGCTATTTCCCCGAGCGTCAGAGCTTCGGCTTGTGCCGCTAAGCGCGCCGCGCGCCACGCCTAGCCCTTAGCGCGGATTCAGCAGACGTAAAAAAACCGACCCGCAGGTCGGTTTTTTACTGGCCGCGAGGCCGGAATTATTTGGCTTCGGCTGGCGCAGCAGCTGGCGCTTCCGGCTCTTTGAATTTGCCGCCGGAGGCATTGCCGATGTAGGCCACAGCGCGGGCGATTTCCACGTCGGCCAGTTCCGGATTGCCGCCTTTGGCTGGCATGGCGCGCAGACCTTCGTTAGCGTGTTTGACCATGGTTTCGAAGCCCTGAGCGATACGCGCACTCCAGGCGCCGGCATCGCCGAATTTCGGTGCACCAGCGGCGCCGCTACCGTGGCAGGCCACGCAGGTCGAGTTGTAAATAGCTTCGCCCGATTGCAGCACTTTCGGTGCGCTGGCATCTTTCAGCGTGAAGCCATTGTCGGCCACGGGAGCGATGCGGGTGGCGATGGCATCCGGTTCCTGACTGTTCGAACCACGGCCGGTCAGCTTGTCGGTGGTGACGTACTGGACCAGCAGTACGATGCCGATGATCACCACGGCAAAGAAGCCGACAACCGCAGCGGCCAGCTGCTTAGGCGTTTTGATGGCGGATTCGTGTTCGTTATGTGCGTCGCTCATGATTTCCTTAACAGACTGATTTTGAAGTCGGATGGGGGTGTGAAAGGATCAACCAACAGCCGAGCAGAGCCCTACTTGATCGGCGATTATAGACTTAAAAATGCCTTCAAGGAAACATGAAAGCACGCAAAACGACACTTTCCATGGACGGACAGGGAATAAAACGGTATCCTACGGCACACTTCAGAAATTCCCTCCAGCGCGGCTGTAGCTCAGTGGATAGAGTATTGGCCTCCGAAGCCAAGGGTCGTGGGTTCGATCCCCGCCAGCCGCACCAAAAATTCCCTGTTAGATCAAAGAGTTATAGACTATCCCGTGGCAGGGATGTGGGGAAAATTCACGCTCTTATTTGCCCTTACTCGCCCTTTGGCGGTGCTTGAGTGCACGGAACGATGTCAATTCCTGTGCGTGGGCGCATGAATGTGTTGTTCCAGCCACGCCAAAATTGCTCGGTGACGGCGCTTGCAAGCCTGGCAGCGCCAGTGAAATATCACGCTGCCAGGGGCGTTTGATTCTTGATGTACCTGCACCTGCACCTGCACCTGCGCCGGTCGGAAAGTGCATCGTCCGGCCGAGCCAGCGTGAGCGCCCCGCAGCACCTTGCAATCTGATGCGGAGGCTGGCCATGGGCGCCGGTGCCCCCGTAACCCCGCCTCAGGGTTCGACAAACACCGCCGTGGTGCGGGCTGGTACGCTGAACACGCCAGTCGCGAAGCTGGCCTGCTTGACCACCGCGTCGCTACCAGCGGCCTGTAAGGCATGCAACTTGACGCTGCGCCCCGCGTAGCTGGTGGCGCTAAAGTTCTGCGCCACTTTGTTGGCATTAAACAGCACCACGATGCTCTGGTATTTACGGTCGCCACAACCGGCGGCACCGGAAATCCGCATGACGATCAGGCCCGGCTGTTGCGCCCCCTGATCCGGGAAGCTGACACAGCTGGCTATCGCCGCCGCCGTTTTCAGGCGGAACATGCTGGTGTCCTGGCGCAGTCGTAGCAGATCCTGGAACGCCAGCGTGGCCTGACTGATGTCGGACGCGCCCACCCGCAGCAGAGGATTATTCAGCAGCGGCGTCATGGTCGCCAGATTCGCCGCATTGTTGCCGGTGTTCTGAGGTGGTGCGCCCACTGCCCAGTTATTGCTGCTGCCGCTCCAGTCGATGCGGTTGAAATAGTCCCCCGAGTTGTAGCTATTGCTATCCATCGATTTCGAGCGCAGCAGATCGTCACCGGCCTGGAAGAACGGTACGCCCTGTGCCAGTGCCACCAGCGAGAGCCCGACCGTCTGTGCGCGCGCCCGTGCTGCCGCCGAGGTCGTGGCCGGATGCTTGTACTGGCCGAAGTCGAACACGGTTTCGTTATCGTGCACCGAGATATAGGCCAGATTTTCCTGCGGTGTGCCGGTGTAGCCGGTGGGGCCGCCGAAGTAGTCGAGCTGCGCACCGCTGACGCCGGAGGTCAGCGGGAAGCTGGCCAGATTGCCCGCCAGACCGACGCTGATGCGGCTCTGCAGCAGGTACAGACACTGCTGCTGTGTCAGCGCACCGCTGCCGCACCATTGCAGGGTGGCATGGCTGGTGTCGCAGCCGCTGCCATCGTTGTTGTCATAGCATAGACCGTTGATAAAGCCCTGATGCTGCGCCATCGCCGCGCCGCTGTCGAAGGGACTGCCGCCACGCACCGCGTCGCGCATGCGGTCGTTGAAGGTGCCGATGCCGGTGCCGGCCATGTTGGATTGCTGGGCGTTGACGAAGTGTAGACCATTCTGCGTCCAGCCTTCGCCGTACAGGTAGACCCCGGGCCCGCCGGCGCTGCGGCGACCATCGGCCAGCGCCACCGCGTTCAGGGCGCTCTGGATGTCCAGCAAGACCTGTTTGGGCATCAGGCTCATGATGTCGAAGCGGAAGCCATCTACCTTGTACTGGTCAGCCCAGCGCGTCAGCGTATCGACTACCAGCTTGGCCGTCATAGCCTGCTCGGCGGCTAGATCGGGACCGGCACCGGACTGGCCGGTGGCATTGCCGCTCGCATCGAGGCGATAGTAGTAGCCGGGCACGATGCGGTCGAGGATGGACAGCCCGGCCTGACCGCTGGCGGGTGTGTGGTTATACACCACGTCCATCACGACGCGCAGGCCGATGCTGTGCAGGCCCATCACCATCGTGCGGAACTCGCGCACGCGCACGCTCCCATCGGCGGCATTGCTGGCGTAAGCACCTTCCGGCACGCCATACAGCAGCGGGTCATAGCCCCAGTTGTAGCAGTCGCTATTCTGCGCAGCCGCCACTGCGCTGGCGGCGCTCAGCTCAGCCCCTGTCGCGGCAGGGATCTGTGGCGTACTGCAGCGCACTTCATCGATGCTGGCAAATTCCACTGCGGGCAGCAGGTGCACGTGCGTCATGCCCGCTTGCGCCAGCGCCGCCAGATGTTTCATACCTGTGCTGACACCCGCATACGCCGGGCCGAATGCTTCGTATCGGCCGGCTGCTGCCGCTGCGACGCTACGATCGCTGACTGAAAACTCGCGCACATGCAGCTCGTAGATGGCGCTGTCGGTGCCATCGAGCATGGCCGGCAGGCTGCGCGCGACATGGGCGTCCCAGCCTGCCGGTTTGGCAGGCGTGTCCGCCAGATTCAGGACCATGGCATGCAGCCCGGCCGGTGCGCCCGGGTCCAACGCATTGACGGACACGGCATACGGATCGACGACGCTGTTGCTGACCACCTTATTGCCGGCCGCGCGACTGTAGACCTGTACCGTGTAGCTGTAATATTTCTGGTTGGTCCAACTGGCATTCGGCGCCGTGTAGACCCATGTGCCGGTATTTGCATCCAGCGTCATTGCCAGCGTGGCCGACGGCGTGTTGCTGGTGGCGCTATCGAACAGGTTCAGCGTGACCGATTGGGCGGTCGGCGCCCACAGGCTGAAGGTCGGCACACCGCCAGCAAACGACAGGCCTAGCTTTGCGCTCTGTGCATTGGCGGCGTACACGGCATCGAGCACTGGCGCCAGTTGCAACTGGGTGCCATCAACAACTTTTCCGCCACTGCTTTGCGTCACGATCAATTGGCCACGCAGGGCGCTGCTCAACTGCACCGGGGTGAGCGGCGTCGCCAGCCGGAGTACCGTGGCACTGCTGTACTGCGGATATTTTGCGCGCACGCCTGCCGGCAGGCCGGCATAGCCGCTGCTATCGACCGTCAAAGCGTAGCTGTGATCGGCGCCGCTGACGGCGCCCGAGGTCGCCGCCATGCCAGCGTTGGCAGCGCTCAGCAACTGGTAGGTGTTGGCACTCGTCGCCCCCGGCCACAGCAGCGTATCGGCGGACAGCCAGATGGCACGCGCGGCGCCGATGCTGAAGCGGGGTGGCTCGCTGGTGTGGACCGTGCAGTCGCCCGACACCACCCAGACTTCCTGTCCGCTGCTCGACAGCGTCGCGCCGAGCGCCGCCGACAGGTCGTCCGGACAGTCCTTGCTGGCATCGGTGCCGGCGCTGTTGGGCAGCGAGATCAGGAATTTCATCGCACTCTGGGAGGTGTCCATCGGAATGTCCACATGCTTACCCCAGCCATTGGCGTCGGCAGTGGCGAACAGGAAGCGCTCGCCCGGCCAGCCGGTGGACGGTGTCTTCGGTCCCTGCCAGGCATACACGCCCCAGTTGGCGTAGCTGGCATCGGGGCGGAAATAGTGGACGCGCAGGGTGGCTGCCGCCGGGGCTGGATCGCTCACCACGACCGGAGGCGGCGCAGGCGGCGGTGGTGTGCTGGTCCCGCCAGCTGCGCTGCCGCCACCGCCACCGCAGGCACTCAGGGTGAGCGCCAGAGCGCACCATGCGGCGCGCACGAGCGCACCCCTCAATCGATCGGAATTGCCGGTCATGCCACGTCTCCTGTGGTGTTGGTCTACACATCGGGACGATGACTGGCTGCGCCATGGCAGCTTGATCCGACCGTGTGCTTTAGTGACTCAATATCTGTATTAAAACTACCGTAGAGTTGAATTTGATTGTGAAAACCATATCAATCTCCTTTTTTATACTGCTTCAGGGAGAAATTGAAGTCAACTCAATTTTGTAGTTTTGGTACATTTAAGTCGCTATCGCTCACGGTTCCGTTCAGGCAAGCAGCTTCAGCAGCGCTGCAGCAGCCGCTTCCGACGAGGCCGGATTCTGCCCCGTGACCAGCAGGCCATCCGTCACCACATACGACTGCCAGTCACCGGTTTTCGAGTAGTTGCCACCGTGCTCAGTGAGCATGTCTTCGACCAGGAAGGGCACGATGTCGGTCAGGCCGACCGCTGCTTCTTCGGTGTTGGTGAAGCCGGTCACCTGTTTGCCGCGCACCAGTGGCGTACCGTCAGTCGCCTTCACATGGCGCAGCACGCCCGGTGCGTGGCAGACGGCGCCGACCGGTTTGCCGGCCGCCAGCATGTCTTCGATCAGCTTGATCGAATCGCGGTCTTCTGCCAGATCCCACAGTGGGCCATGGCCGCCCGGATAGAACACGGCGTCGAAATCGGCTACCTGCATCTCAGCCAGCTTGGCGGTATTGGCCAGCAGCGCCTGTGCTTGCGGGTCGGCTTTGAAGCGGCGCGTGGCGTCCGTCTGCGATTCCGGTTCATCGCTTTTCGGGTCCAGCGGTGGCTGGCCGCCCAGCGGCGAGGCCAGCGTGATGCGGGCGCCCGCTGCCGTCAGGGTGTAGTACGGCGCGGCGAATTCTTCCAGCCAGAAGCCGGTTTTTTTGCCAGTGTTGCCGAGTTGGTCGTGCGAGGTCAGTACCATCAGAATGTTCATGTCGTTTCCTTGTGCGTGAAGTGAGGTCAGTCTTTTTTAAGTCAGTTAGTTCAGTCAATCAGTGCCTATCAGCCATGCCATTACAGGGCGGCTTCAAGGATGCGACGGCTACGGGCGAGGTCGATGTCGCGGTGTTCGCCCAGTGCAGTCATGTGGTGGCTTTCCAGCTGGCGTAGCACGGCTTCGACGGCATCCTGTCCCAGCTGGTAGGCCGACAGACGGGTCGGAATGCCCAGTCCTTCGAAGAAGGCGCGGGTGCTGGCGATGGCCGCCGTAATGCGTTCTGCTTCGCTACCCGTATTGATGTTCCACACCCGCGCAGCGTATTGCAGCAGCTTGGCGTGTTTGCTGTCGCGCTGTACCTCGAGCAGGGCAGGCAGCACGATGGCGAGGGTGCGGGCGTGGTCGATGTCGTACAGCGCCGTCAGTTCATGGCCGATCATGTGGGTGGCCCAGTCCTGCGGCACACCGGCGCCGATCAGACCATTCAGTGCCAGCGTGGCGGTCCACATCAGGTTGGCACGGGTGCTGTAGTCATCCGGTGCGGCCACTGCCTGCGGGGCGATTTCGATCAGGGTCTGCAGCAGACCTTCGGCGAAACGGTCCTGCACCAGCGCCTGTACCGGATAGGTCAGGTACTGTTCGATGGTGTGCACATAGGCATCTACCAGACCATTCGCCACCTGCTTCGTTGGCAGGGTGAAGGTTTTGGCTGGATCCAGTACGGAAAATAGCGGGAACAGCAGCGGGTTGCGGAATGGCAGCTTGGCCTGCGTGGCTTTGCGGGTGACTACCGCGCCGTTATTCATTTCCGAACCGGTGGCGGGCAAGGTCAGTACCGTGCCGATCGGCAGGGCGCGGCGGATATTGGCGCCGCCCTGTTCGGCGATTTCCCACGGTTCGCCATCGTAGAGTGCCGCGGCGGCGACAAATTTGCTACCGTCGATGACGGAGCCGCCACCGACGGCTAGCAGGAAGTCGATTTTTTCGGTGCGCACTAGCTGGACGGCGCGCATCAGGGTTTCGTAACTCGGGTTGGGTTCGATGCCGCCGAATTCTTGCACGCTGCGGCTGCCCAGTGCGCTGCGCACTTCGGCCAGCGTGCCGGTTTTTTCAGCACTGGCGCCGCCGTACAGAATCAGTACCCGGGCGCTGTCAGGCACCAGCGTCGCCAGTTTGCCAACGGTATCTGCACCGAACACGATGCGGGTAGGATTGTGGAATTCGAAGTTCTTCATGTTAGCGTCCTTTTGTATTAGACCAGTCGTCTAGTTCGTCATTCAAAAAAACGCGAGGGGGCTGTGCCTCGCGTTGCTTACGGATGTGTTGCGGGTGGTAACTGCAATAAATCGAGAGTGCTGTACCAGGCTGACTGCATGGCGCTGGCATCACGGCGCAATTTGGTCAGCAGGGCGGCACCCAGCCATAGCTGATACAAAGTTTGCGCCATGCGCGCCGGCTCGTTTACGGGGGCCAGCGAACCATCCGCCATGCCTTCTTCGAGGGTGCGGGTGAGGCGCTCGATGATGCGGCTGGTGCCGTCGCGCAGGGCGGTACGCATCGGCTCGGACATATCCGCTACTTCGCTGCTCAGTTTGACCACCAGACAGCGGCAGCCGCAACTGCTGTCGCCGCTGTCGCTGCTGTCGGCAAACCAGCTAGCCCAGTACCCCATCAGCGCCTCGGCGGCAGTTTTGCCGGGCCGGCTCAGCAGGGTATCCATGTCGACGCGGTACTGCTGCACGTAATCGGCCAGCAGCGCTTCGCCAAACAGTTCCTTGGATTTGAAGTAGTGGTAGAACGAGCCTTTCGGGACGTCAGCCGCCGTCAGGATCTCGTTCAGGCCCACCCCCGCAAAGCCTTTGCGCGTGATGATGGCCTTCCCCTGATCGAGGATGTGCTGGCGGACGTCGGTGTATTCGGCTTTCATGGATTGAACTATAGCACAATTAGACCAGTCGTCTACAAATTTTTTCGATGCCTTGAGCGATAGGAAAATCGCTCAGCGCGAACGCGCTTCTTCGCGGCGCTGGATGACGTAGGCTTTCAGATCGTCGAAGCTGATGTCGCCGCGCTGGCGGGTGTCGATGTGGTCGAAATTGCGCTGGATGAAACCGAGCCCGGCTTTGGCGGCTTCTTCGCGGTTCAGGCTGCCGCTACCATCCATATCGGCAGCGTCGAAGCGCTTTTTCAAGCGTTGCAGAGCACGGTAATGCAGCAGGGCTTTATCGGGGGCGGTTTTGTAGGGCAGGATTTCGCTCAGGGACACCGGGGTGCTGCCGGACGCCATCGGCTGGGCCAGCGCCAGTGTGGCGCAGCCTGTCAGTGCTGCCAGAGCAGCGAGGTGGTAAAGCGTTGGCATGGTGTCTCCCCTTGACGCCGCTTTATCGCCCGGCGCGTGGCATAGATAGCGCTACTGTGCCGCGATCAGGGGAATTAAGCAATCAAAGCCGCTGCTGCATTGCGGCAGTGTTGCTCTGCTGCATCGGCAGGGCGCAAGCCTGTCATTTCAGCAGAATTGCGTTATTTGCAGGGTTTTTAGCGGGATTTAGCTATTGTTGCCAGAAGCCCTCGTGGGCTAGCCGGGCTTCGTCTTCGCGTAGCGGACCGATCACGGTGGTGGGGCGCTGGCCCCGTGCAAACACCTCGCGGCAGGGCAGCGCCAGGGTCGGATTTTCGGGATCACTGCCGGTCAGTGCCAGCAGGCTTGCTTCGGACATGCCGTACACCACGCGGCCGACGCCGCTCCAGTAGGTGCCGCCAGCGCACATCGCGCACGGTTCGGCGTTGCTGTACAGCGTGGCGCTGGCCAGTTGCTGGGGACTGTATTGCTGTGAGGCGAGGCGTAGCGCATTCATTTCCGCGTGGGCCGTGCGATCGCTACTGGAAGCATTCATGGCTTCGGCAATCACGTTGCCAGCGGCGTCGACCACTATGGCGGCAAACGGGTGGTGGCCCTGATCGCGCGAGCGCTGGGCCAGTGCCAGTACGCGGCTCAGAAAATGGTGATCCTGTTCGGTGGCGTCAGACATGCCGTCCTTTCCGCATCGGGATGTAAGGGATGAGTACATCAGTTGCCGCCCGTGAGGTACAGCGGGCGACAACTGTCAGGCTAGCTTACTTGGGGATGCTGCCTTCCACGCCTTGCACGTAGAAGTTCATCGACAGCAGATCTTTGAGTGGCACGGCGACCCCTGCAGCGTAGCGGATGGCGCCGGACTGATCCTTGATCGGGCCAGTGAACGGGGCGAAAGTACCCGCCGTCAGCGCGGCCTTCTTCTCTTCGAAGACCTTGGCTGCTTCGGCTGGCACCACGCTGTTCAGGCCGGACATTTTCACCATGCCTTCTTTCAGACCGCCGCGGAACTCGCCGGTTTTCCAGCTACCGGCCAGCACGGCTTTGGCCGTTTCGGTGTAGTAGGGACCCCAGTTATTGGTGGCGGCCGTCAGGTGGGCTTTCGGAGCAAATTTGGACATGTCCGAATCCCAGCCGAAGGCATACACGCCTTTTTCCTGCGCTACCTGCAGGGTCGCTGGCGAGTCGGTGTTCTGTGCCATGACGTCCGCACCTTGTGCCACCAGCGTTTCGGCGGCCTGACGTTCCTTGGCCGGGTCATACCAGGAATTCACCCAGATCACTTTGGTTTTGATGGCCGGATTGACACTCTGCGCGCCGAGCGTGAAGGCGTTGATGTTACGGATCACTTCCGGCACCGGGAAGGAAGCGATGAAGCCCAGCGTTTTGCTCTTGCTCATTTTGCCGGCGATCACGCCGTTCAGATAAGCACCTTCGTAAAGGCGGGTTTCATAGATGCCCAGATTCTTGCCGGTCTTGAAGCCGGTAGCATGCATGAACACCACGCCAGGGTTAGCCTTGGCGACTTTTTCGGTCGGGTTCATATAGCCGAACGAGGTGGTGAAAATCAGCTTGTTGCCTTCGGCGACCAGCTTGCGGATCACGCGCTCGGCGTCCGCGCCTTCCGGCACGTTTTCCACATAAGTGGTTTTGACTTTGGCGCCCAGTTCCTTTTCCATCGCCAGACGGCCCTGATCGTGGGCATAGGTCCAGCCGGCATCGCCGACCGGGCCGACGTAGATAAAGCCGATTTTTAAAGGTTCCGCTGCGAAGGCGGAAGCGGACAGGCCGAAGGCGGCTGCGCAGGTAGCAAGGGCTAGCAGGGTGCGACGTTTCATCATACGATTTCCTTAGAAAGTAAGCGTGGGATTAAGCGGAATAGCGCGTGCAGCAATCAGAAATGGTATTCGGCACGCACCATCGGCGTTTTGGCGGTAGCACCGGGGTTGTTGGTATCGGAGTTACCGAACTTGTTTTTCCAGTACTGGTATTCGATCCCGACCTTGAAGGTGTTTTTCGGTGCGCTGACGGCGGCGCTCATGTCGTACATGATCTGCATGTCGATATTGGTTTCGCGTGCCGTATCACCACCAAATTCGTTCTTGCCCTTGGTGTCGATGAAGTTGGCAAAGCCTTCGAACGAGAGCGGAATGCCGAAGTTGAACGGAATCCCCCAGGCTGCGGTCAGCATGGCGTGGGTTTTGTAGGTGTAGCGCGGCGTTTGCACGTGGCTGAAGGTGTTGTATGGCGCGTTACTTTCGCGCAGGACCAGCAGGCTGACGTCGAGGAAGCCCGGCACATCCAACATCAGGGTCGGGCCGGCCACCAGCATGCGTTTTTTCGAGTTGTAACCGGCATCGGTTTTGGTGTTGTAGTCGAAACCGGCGGTAGCACCGACGCCGCGTACCGGGCCGAAGGCCAGATTGCTGCCGCTGATCTTGCCCAGATCGAGCGTGTGGCGATACACGGCATAGGCTTCATGGGCACCATCTTTGGCACCGGCTGAAGACGGATCGGCTTCCGAGGACAGCAGGAAGTCGACGCTGAAGAAGTTCTTGCCGTATTTGTAGCCGGAGACGCTGGTCAGGTTGAAGATGTTCTTGCTGATGTCCTGATTGTTAAACGGTTCGGCGTACTGGGTGCCATAACGGTAGCTCAGCGAGGTGTCGCTCCAGTCGGCAGCTTGCGCGGCGCAGCTGCAGCTGACGAGAAGGGCGAGGGCGGTACGGCGGGCGGTGTGCGACATCGTGAAGCTCCATTCAGGTGATTAAAAAAGAAAAAACGGTTTATACGGTATAGCGCTAACTTTCAGTACAAGCTCTAGCAATTAGCGCGCCATCTGCGTGCTGCACGCGTGTAAGCATCTAACAGCCGGCCAGCGCGTCTGCCAGCCGGATCTTTTTTTCCTGCGGCCCCAGATGCAGGCGCGCTTCGATTTCCAGCAGGTGATGCTCGATCAGATGGTTTGCCGCAGCAACATTCCCCTGTTCGATCAGCGTGGCCAGATCTTCGTGTTCGGCGTTTTCGCACATGCTGGCGCCCGGTGGTTCATACAGGGCGATGATCAGCGAGCAGCGCGACACCAGTTCCGCCATATAGCGCTGCAGTACCTGATTACCGGCCAGTTCTGCCAGTAGCAGGTGGAATTCGCCACCGAGCCGGATCCAGGCGGCGCGGTCGCCGCTGTGGCGGGCCTGATCTTCCGCTGCCAGCGCGGCGCGGATCTGGCCGATCGAGGCCGGTGTGGCGTGGCGGATCACCAGTGGGACGATTTCGCGCTCGATGGCACGGCGCGCGGCGAAAATATCGCGCGCCTGTTCCGGTGTGGGCGAGGCCACCACGGCGCCCCGATTCGGGCGCAGTTCGATGATGTGTTCATGCGCCAGCCTTTGCAGCGCCTTGCGGACGGTGGTGCGGCTGACCTGATACAGTTCGCAGAAATCGGCTTCGCCCAGATGGGTGCCGGGCGGCAGACGGTGGCTCATGACGGCGTTGATGACGGCGCGGTAGATGCGCAGGTCGATGGCGGTGGTGCCGCGTTTGGCGGCGCCGCTAGTCCGGCCGGCCGCTGTGCCGGCCGCGGATAGCGGAGCAGTCGCGGCGTGCGGCACCTTGTTGGCCGCTGCAGAACCCGAGGATGGCATAGTGTGATTCTCCGTGAGAGTGTACTCACGCTGTATTAAGCAGGAACCATGCAAGGCAGATTGTGTACACGCTGTGCCGTGTCGCTGTCTGTGATTGTGTACGAAATGGCGCGCTTTTGTCCTCATTTTCGGGCGTGGCGCACGTTTCTGGTGAGAACTTGTGGCAGATTTGGTGCGCACTGACGAGCGCTATGCCCGGCGCCGGCCGGCCAGCGGCGCGTGCGCTGTGGCAGCGTCGTGGCATCGCGGTGGTAGCGTCGTAGCATGGCTGTGGCACATAACTTGCGTCTGAAGGAGTATCTACTTTGTATACGATAGAGGAAGCGCCGATGAGCGAGCCGCGCCTGCAACTGCTAGGTATCTCCAAGATCTACCCGTCCGTGGTGGCGAATGCCGGCGTTAACCTGACGGTGATGCCGGGTGAAATCCATGCGGTGCTGGGCGAGAACGGCGCCGGCAAAAGCACCCTGATGAAAATCATTTACGGTGTGACCCGACCGGACGAAGGCCAGATTATGTGGGAAGGCCGGCAGGTGCTGATCGACTCGCCGCAGGCTGCCCGCAAGCTCGGCATCGGCATGGTGTTCCAGCACTTCGCGCTGTTTGAAACGCTCACCGTGGCCGAGAACATTGCGCTGGCACTGGATGAAAAAATCAGCCCGGCGGCACTGGCGCCACGCATCCGTGCGGTGGCTGAACAGTACGGCCTGCCGCTTGATCCGGCGCGGCTGGTGCACAGCATGTCGGTGGGCGAGCGGCAGCGGGTCGAGATCGTGCGCTGCCTGTTGCAGTCGCCGCGTCTGCTGATCATGGATGAACCGACCTCGGTGCTGACGCCCGATGCGGTACTGAGTCTGTTCGAGTCCTTGCGCCAGCTGGCAGCGCAGGGCGTGAGTATTCTTTACATCAGCCACAAGCTCGACGAAATCCAGTCGCTGTGCGACAAGGCCACCGTGCTGCGTGCCGGGCGGGTTTCCGGCACGGCCAGGCCGCGCGAGGAAAGCGCCAAATCGCTGGCGGAACTGATGATCGGGCGCGAGCTGCCGGTGTGTGTGCATCAGCCCCGCGAACCGGGGGCCGCCTTGCTGACGCTGGAGAACCTGAACGTGCCTAGCGACGATCCGTTCGGCACCCGCCTGAAAGAGATCAGCCTGAGTCTGCGCAGCGGCGAAATCGTCGGCATCGCGGGGATTTCCGGCAATGGCCAGCAAGAGCTGCTGAAAGTGATTTCCGGCGAGCGTCTGCTGGCGCCCGGCGAGGGCAGTCTGCGCCTGGGGAGCGCGCCCGTGGGCGCGCTGAATGCCGCCCAGCGTCGCCAGCTGGGGCTGGGCTTTGTGCCGGAAGAACGGCTCGGGCGGGGCGCGGCACCGGAGATGTCGCTGGCCGATAATGCGCTGCTGACCGGCTATCTGCCGGCCGCCAACACGGGCATGGTGCGCCATGGCGTGATTCAGCGCGGCGTGGTGCGGGCCTTTGCGCGCAAGGTGATCGAACGCTTCAAGGTGAAATGTGGCGACGAATTATCGGCCGCGACCAGTCTGTCCGGCGGTAATCTGCAGAAATTCATCGTCGGGCGCGAAATCGCGCTGGCGCCGCAAGTGATGGTGTTCGCCCAGCCGACCTGGGGCGTCGATATCGGCGCTGCCATGCAGATCCGCCAGGCCATCATCGATATGCGCGATCAGGGTGTGGCAGTGCTGGTGCTCTCGGAAGAACTCGACGAGTTGTTCATGCTCAGCGACCGCCTAGCCGTGCTGGCCGATGGCCGGCTCTCGCCAGTGGTGCCAGCCGCTGCCACCAGTATCAATCAGATCGGCCTCTGGATGAGTGGCGATTTCAGTTCCCAGCAAGGAGTAGCAGAACATGTCCAGGCTTGAACGCCGTCCCGAACCCTCGCGCCGCATGATGCTGGCGTCACCCCTGCTGGCTGCCGTCGCCATGCTGCTGACCGGCTCCGCGCTGTTCTTCTTCATGGGGCAGGAGCCGCTGGCGGCTTTTTACGTGTACTTCATCAAACCGTGGACCACGCTGTACGGGGTCGGCGAGTTGCTGCTGAAAGCCACGCCGCTGGTGCTGTGCGGGGTCGGGCTGGCGCTGGCCTTCCGCGCCAACGTCAACAACATCGGCGCCGATGGCCAGTTGACGGTGGGCGCGATTGCGGCCGGCGCGGTGGCGCTGTATTTCGATGAAGTGCAAGCCTGGTGGGTGCTGCCGCTGATGCTGCTGGCCGGTGCGCTGGGTGGCATGCTGTGGGCGGCCATTCCGGCGCTACTGCGCACCCGCTTTAACACCAGCGAAATTCTGGTCAGCCTGATGCTGGTGTATGTGTCCTACCATTTGCTCAGCTATCTGGTACACGGGCCGATGCGCGATCCGGCCGGTTTCAATTTCCCCCAGTCGAAGATGTTCAGCGAGGCGGCCACCTTGCCATTGCTGATCGAAGGCTTGCGGGTGAATGCGGCCTGGCCCCTCTCGCTGCTGGCGGCGCTGGGCGCGTGGTTCTTCTGCCAGCATAGCTTCGCCGGTTACCGCATGCAGGTCAGCGGCATGGCGCCGGCCGCCGCCCTGTATGCCGGCTTTAGCGAGCCACGCAATGTCTGGCTGGCCTTCATGATCAGCGGCGCCCTGTCCGGGATTGCCGGGGTGGGCGAAGTTGCCGGGCCGCTGGGCCAGTTGCAGCCGTCCGTGTCGGCCGGCTACGGCTTCGCCGCCATCATCGTCGCCTATGTCGGGCGATTGCATCCGCTCGGTGTGGTGCTATCAGCCCTGCTGATGTCGCTGCTCTACATCGGCGGTGAAACGGCGCAGATCGAGTTGCAGGTGCCGTCGGCGATTACCGGTCTGTTCCAGGGCTTGCTGCTGTTCTATCTGCTCGCCGCCGATCTGTTTATCCACTACCGCTTCAAGCCGCGTAAGCGCCGCCTGCCAGTGTCCTCCGGAGAGCCTGCCTGATGAATACCGAATTATTGATTGCCTTCCTCGCCAGTACCGCCGGTGCCGCGACGCCGCTGGTGGTGGCCTCGCTGGGCGAGCTGGTGACCGAGCGTTCCGGGGTGCTCAATCTGGGCATGGAAGGGATGATGCTGGTGGGTGCTGTGGTCGGCTTCGGCGTGACCCTGTCGACCGGCATGATGGGTGTCGGCTTGCTGGCGGCGATGCTGGCCGGCCTGCTGATGTCGCTGATTTTCGCGTTTCTGGTGCTGACCCTGCAAACCAATCAGGTCGCTACGGGACTGGCGCTGACCCTGTTCGGCATCGGCCTGTCGGCCTTCATGGGACGCGGGCTGGTGGGGCAGACGGTGGATCCGATGCCGCATCTGCAGATCCCTCTGTTGTCCGACATACCGGTGCTGGGGCCGCTGCTGTTCCGCTTTGATGCGATGGTCTACGGCTCGCTGCTGCTGGCGCTGGCGGTCGGCTATCTGCTGGCGCGTACCCGCCTCGGTTTGCTGATCCGGGCGGTGGGCGAGTCGCCCCATAGTGCCCATGCGATCGGCTATCCGGTGATCGGCCTGCGCTACGGCACCGTGCTGTTCGGCGGCGCGATGGCCGGGCTGGGTGGCGCCTATCTGTCGCTGGCACTCACGCCCATGTGGGTGGAAGGCATGACGGCGGGACGCGGCTGGATCGCGCTGGCGCAGGTGGTGTTTGCCACCTGGAAGCCGCGCGGCGTGGTGCTGGGCGCCTACCTGTTTGGTGGCGTGACGGTGCTGCAATTCCACGGCCAGGGCATGGGGCTGGCGATTCCATCCGAGTTTCTGTCGATGCTGCCGTATCTGGCCACCATCGTGGTGCTGATGATTATCTGCCGCAATCCACGCACAATTCTGTTGAACAAACCACTTTCTTTAGGGCAAAACTTTAAGCCAGATTAACTTTGTTGCGCCTGCGTCACAAAAACGTTGTTGTTTAGGACAAGTCTAGGCCCGCAAAAAATACGATTGAGTATATTGAGACAATTGGTGATTTTTGAACGACGGTAGTTCCAGTAATCTGACTATGGGTTTCTTGTGTTTATGTCGGAAAGGAAGTTGCTATGCGGGTCAATCAGCCAGTTACAGACAACGAGTACGTGATGGAGGATGGCAAGACCATCGTTTCCAGCACCGACCTGCAAGGCAACATCAATTACGCGAATCAGTATTTCATTCAAGTCAGCGGGTACACCGAGCAGGAATTGCTGGGGGCTCCGCAGAATATTCTGCGCCATCCTGACATGCCACCGGAAGCCTTCGCCGACATGTGGAAGGCCATCAAGAGCGGCACGCCCTGGACAGGACTGGTCAAGAATCGCCGCAAGAACGGCGATTTTTACTGGGTGCTGGCGAATGTCACGCCCGTCATCGAGCAGGGCAAGCCGGTCGGTTATCTGTCGGTGCGCACCAAGCCGGACCGCGAGCATGTGGTGGCGGCCGATAAGCTGTATCGGGAAATTCGGGGCGGCAATCCACGCAAGCTGCGCATCGTGCACGGCCATGCCGTGTCCAGTAGCTGGTGGACGCGCGGCCGCGCTGCGCTGCGTACCACGCTTGACTGGCAAGTGTTGATCGCTTCGAGTTTGCTGTGCAGTGCCATGCTGCTGCTGGCGGGTTTGCTGTCCGCTCTGGAAGCTGACACGCTGGCTAGCCTGCGCGGCTGGCTGGTTGGGCTGGCACTGGTGGCCGGGGTGGGCATGGCCTGGCTAGGCCGTAGTCTGTACTTCAAAGTGGCGCTGCCGCTCAAGCAGGCCACCCACGCAGCGCGTATGATGGCGGGCGGCGATCTGACCTCGAATATTAAAGTCCAAGGCGAGCACGAAATGGCGCAGTTGCTGGCGGCATTGCGGCAAACCAATGTGAATTTACGCAGCATCATCGGCGATGTGCGCGCCAATTTCGACCAGATTTCCATGGCCACCGATGAAATTGCCGATGGCAATATGGATCTGTCCGGCCGTACCGAGTCGCAGGCTTCCAGTTTGCAGGAAACCGCAGCCAGCATGGAACAGCTGACTTCGACTGTGCAACAGAGTGCCAGCAACGTCGCCAGCGCCAATCAACTGGCGGAGCGCGCGGCGCAGGTGGCGGCGCAGGGCGGCGATATCGTGGCGCAGGTGATGGCGACGATGGATGCCATCAATGCCTCGTCCAGCAAAATCCTCGACATCATCGGCATGATCGATAGCATCGCCTTCCAGACCAATATTCTGGCCCTGAACGCAGCGGTGGAAGCGGCCCGCGCCGGCGAGGATGGGCGCGGCTTTGCCGTGGTGGCCAGCGAGGTGCGTAATCTGGCGCAGCGCTCGGCCACGGCGGCCAAGGAAATCAAGGATCTCATCAACGCCTCGATGGAGAAAGTCCACGCCGGTACCAAGCTGACCAACAGCGCCGGCGTGACCATGAACGAAGTGATTGCGTCGGTCAGTCGGGTGACCCGCGTGATGGATGAGATTTCCAATGCCACCCGCGAGCAGAGCGATGGCATCGGGCAGGTTAATCTGGCGGTGATCCAGATCGACGATATTACCCAGCGCAACGCGGCACTGGTAGAAGAAGCAGCGGCTGCAGCGGGCAATCTGGCGCTGCAGACGCGCTGCGTGTCGCAAGCCATGGCGGTGTTCAAACTGCAAGCCGGTCACATGTCTCACCCGGCGGTGGCGATTGCTACCCACACCACCACGCAGGCGCACAAAAAAGTCAAACTGCTGGCCTGAGGCGTACGCGCTATCATGGGCGTTCCAGCGTGGAACGGAGTGTTAGCATGAGCAGGTCGGTACAGGTGACCTTGTCAGGTCAGAACTGGGTGTTTGAAGCACGTGCGGGGGAAACCGTACTGGAAGCGGCCGAGTGGTCAGGGGTGATCCTGCCCAGCTCCTGCCGTACGGGTGCTTGCCGCACCTGCCTGTGCCTGAGTACCCGTGGCAAGGTGCGCTATCAGGTCGAATGGCCGGGCCTGAGCAAGGAAGAACAGCGCGAAGGCTATATTCTTCCCTGTGTGGCGGTGGCGGAAACCGATCTGACGCTGGTGGCTCCCGCCGCGAAACTTCAGCCGTAAGGGGTGTAGCTGAAGCCGTTGCCGATGACCGTTGCCAGCGCCGCCTGATTTTCCACACTCTCGCCGAAGTAGGCCAGCGTTTTGGCCTGGGTACCGCCGCGGTGATCCAGATAGTCATTCCAATAGGTAACGCCGCCTGCTTCACCGGCGCGGTGCAGCACGTTCTGGTAGAGCTTATCGACTAGCGCTGCATTGCTCAGATTGCTCCCATACAGGCTCTTGAATTCCGCGCTGCTCATAAAGCTGGCGGCAATCTCGTCCATCGACACGCCTTGATCGGCATTGTGGATCCAGAAACTCAGTCCGCCCCCATCCGGCGTGCGGTTAAAGGCGGCCTGATACAGGCGGTAGACCTGACCGGCGTTACCGCTGATGTCGAGTGCCAGCGTGCCGTCGTCAAACTGCAGGCGCTCCACATTGAGCAGGGTGTCAATGCCGCCCGCGAAGGCCTTGGACTGCAGGGTGATGGTGTTAGCACTCTGGGTCAGCTGGTAAAGGCTGCGTGGCCCTGCCAGCACCACCATGTCGGCGCCACTGCCACCGTCGACGCGGTGATTATCATCACCGAGCCGGATGACGTCGTTGCCGCTGCCGGCATCGACTCCCAGCGTATCGCCACCGCCCTTGAGGGTGATGCGGTCATTGCCCGCGCCGCTCGCCAACTGCAACACATGGTCGAGGCGGCTGGCCAGCGTGACATTGAAGGTATCGTCGGCGGCGAAATTGCCAGCCCTGGTGAGCATGCCCTCTTCGATGTCGGTCTGGCCATCGATGTGCAGATTCAAATCGTTCATGCTGACGCTGCTGCCGTCACGGTAATTGATCACCATGTTACTAAGCAGGCCGTTCACGTCTGTACTGGCCAATTCTTCGGCGATGGCAAGGCCATTTCCGCTAATCCCGAACACCCCGCTGATGGTCGCCGAGGCAATCGTCTTGTCTGAACTGATGGTGAGCAGATTCACCGTACCGACGAAATCGTCCGACTGGGCGACGCTGACCTTGCCGTACATACCCATGCTGATGTTGCCGGTGGCCGGATCGTAGTAGGGACTACTGGTCGGCAGCAGTGTGCTCATGGTTGCTTCGCTGAGGGTGCTGGTGGTGCTATAGAACGCGCCGCTATTGTTATCGTAATGATAGTTCAACTCACCTGCGCTGCTGAGCTTGAAGTAGTTCGGCATGACCTGTTCCAGACGGGCGGCCGAGGCGGCACCCGTGCTGGCGCCCGGATTGGCCAGCACGACGCCGCTGAAATTACTGTAGCCACCATCCAGATAGTCGAGACGCACGGTGTCGCCGGTATAGCTGCGGCTGGCGTAAATGCTGTGGATCGCATTCAGGGTGTAATTCGCCTGGAAAAACTGGTCGACGATTGCAGCGACGGTCAGCGTATCGTCAATGCTCGATCCATTGAAAATCGACTGGATGGTGTTGCTACCCAGATTGATGTTGATATTGGCCATGCGCGTCTCCGGAGTGTGGGGTAGGAGCGCATTATTGCTGATTTTGCATGTAATAAAAGTAATGATTTGTTTCAGCGTGGCGGCGGGCCGGGTTTGCGCAGGCGGCTTAGCAGGGCTTCTGCGGAGTCGCTCATCGGCAGGCCGTGGCGGCGCAGCAGCTGAATGTTGAGCACCATGTTTTCCAGCACCAGTTTGGCCGCTACCGCCAGCAAGGTGAGCTGTTTATCGGTCTCGCTAAAACTCTCCATGGCGTCGGCCATTTCGCACAGGTGGCTGGCGATCAGGGCGCGCAACTCGCCTTCCTCGAACGGTAGGTCGGCAAAATCGATGGGATCTTCGCGCTCGACCTCGGTCATCAATTGTTGCAATTCCTGCGGGGTAATGGACATGGGCATCTCCTCTGCTGGCGGCGTTTTCATTGTAGTGGAAAGAGCATAGAATTCCCTATCGGGGTAGACAGAGTCGAGGAAGTGTTCCATGGCGCAACTCATTTTCACGCAACAGCTGGCGCGCTTTCTCGCCGTGCCAACGCTGGAGACCAGCGCCGGCGTGCTGCGCGCAGCACTTGAGCAAGCGTTTGCCGGCCAGCCGCGCTTACGCAGCTATGTGCTCGACGAGCAGGGTCATTTGCGCGCCAATGTGGTGATTTTTATCGATGGCCAGCGCAGCCGCGAGCGGCAGTTGCTGGACGACGTGCTGCGTGCCGATTCCAAGGTGTATATTTTGCAAGCCCTATCAGGAGGCTGATATGTCCGACCACGCCTATCTGGCGACCCGTAAAGGTCTGTTCGAGCTGACCCGCAACGCCGACCTCTGGCAACTGGGCGCCCGGCATTTTCTTGGCGATCCCGTCTCGATGTTGCTGGCGGACGGGCGCGATGGCAGCCTGTATGTGGCCTTGCATCTGGGCCATTTCGGCCCCAAGCTGCACTGCCGGCGTGCTGGCAGCCATGACTGGACCGAACTGGCCGTGCCGGCGTTCCCCGCCAAGCCCGCCGACTCGGAAGACCCGCTGGAGTGGAAGGTACAGCAGATTTGGTCGCTGGCGGCGGGTGGCAACGACCAGCCAGGCGTGCTGTGGGCGGGTACTTTGCCGGGCGGCCTGTTCCGTTCCGACGATTACGGCCTGAGCTGGCAACTGGTGGAAGCGCTGTGGCAGGTGCCGGAGCGCGCCCAGTGGATGGGCGGTGGTTATGACGTGCCCGGTATCCACAGCATCTGCGTCGATCCGCGCGACAGTAATGCCGTACTGGTCGGGATTTCCTGCGGCGGCGTGTGGCTCACCACGGATGGCGGCGCCAGCTGGCAACTGCGTGCCGAGGGCATGCGGGCTGACTATATGCCGCCCGAACTGGCCGAGGTGCAGGCGCTGCAGGACCCGCATCGCATCGTGCGCTGCGCGGCCGAGCCGGACAAGTTATGGTGCCAGCATCACAATGGCATCTGGCGCTCGCTCGACAATGGCGCGCACTGGCAGGAGATCCGACCCGCACAGGTGTCGAATTTCGGCTTCGTCACGGCGGTGCACCCCCTTGATGGGGAAACCGCGTGGTTTGTGCCGGCGAGCGCCGATAGTCAGCGTATTCCGCCGCAGGCTGCGCTGGCAGTGACCCGCACCACCGATGGCGGGCACAGTTTTAGCGCCTGGCGCGGCGGATTGCCGCAGCAGCATTGCTATGATCTGGTGTATCGCCACGGCCTCGCGGTCAGTGCGGATGGGCGCTTGCTGCTGATGGCGTCCACCACGGGCGGCGTCTGGCTCTCGGAAGATGGTGGCGGACAATGGCAAACCATCGCCACCCATCTGCCGCCCGTGTACGCCGTCAGTTTCGCCTAGGGAAGCACCGACTATTTTTGCGGAGACTGCGATATTCGCAGGGCTGCCGAATATGAACTATCCATCCGTGATCGCCGAAGACGCTGGCACTGATGCTGCGTTTTATGTTCGCCAAGCCGCCCATCAGCATTGCCGAGTTAGCGCCGATCAAGGGCGTGATTCTGTCGCATGATCATTACGACCACCTCGACCACCTCGACCACCTCGACCACCTCGACCACCTCGACCACCTCGACCACCTCGACCAGATCGCCGCACTGGCGGCAAGCCATGACGTTAGGCTGGCCACCCCGGCGATCGGGCAGCGACTCGATATCGTTCAGCCCGCAACGGGTGTCGCGTGGTGGGAAGCGGTCAAGCAGCAGGAGCTGGGCGCATCGCCCGCCACGGTCTAGGCGGTGATGTTGATTAACTTGCCGATGGTCTGACCCTGGGCATTCACCTGTGCCTGCGGCTTGGGCGTGAGTTCGGCGGGTAGCACCTGCGCGGCGCGGGCCGGTTTTTCGATGGCCTGGGTCAGATCTGGCGCGGGCGTCACTTTCACGGCCGGTGCCGAAGCCTGCGCACTCTGGCGCTGGACATCACTGAGGGATTGCTGGTCCTTGGCTAGTTGCTGACGGCTCTGATCAAGGCGGCTGGCATCCTGGTTGACGCGTGTCTGATCCTGTTGCACCAGCCTTTCGGCCTGTGCAATCGATGCCTGCAGCGCATTGACGGATGAGACGCTAGCCACGATGTAACCTTTAATTTAATCTTTAAGCAATATTCAACAAGATATTCAATAATATCTTTAATAATATTTCAAGACGCGAGGGCGCAGGATCGTGCCTTATACGATCACTTCAAGAGTAGGACAGAAACCGGGAAAATGCAAGAAATCGCCAGCCGTGTGGTCGAGTTGCCTGCCGGGCCGCGGCCAGCACCGTAGGGCGGTGCTGGCCGGGTCAGGCTGCAGGACTTACATATTGCGGCGGTACTGGCCACCGACTTCGAACAGCGCCGTGGTGATCTGACCGAGCGAGCAGACCCGCACTGCATCCATCAGCTTTTCAAACACGTTGGCGTTGTCGATGGCGGCTTGCTGCAGGGCTGCCAGTGCCTGCGGAGCGGCGCCAGCATTGCGGGCGTGGAAGTCTTCCAGACGGGTGAGTTGCGATTGCTTCTCGTCGTCGGTGGAACGGGCCAGCTCGATAATCTGCGGCGCTTCGCTGCCCGCCTTCGGATTGCGGAAGGTGTTGACGCCGATGATAGGCAGCGTGCCGTCGTGCTTCTGGTGCTCGTACAGCATCGACTCTTCCTGAATCTTGCCGCGCTGGTAGCCGGTTTCCATGGCGCCCAGCACTCCACCGCGTTCGGCGATGCGTTCGAATTCCTGCAGCACGGCTTCTTCCACCAGATCGGTCAGCTCGTCGAGAATGAAGGAACCCTGATTCGGGTTTTCGTTCTTGGCCAGACCCCATTCGCGGTTGATGATCAGCTGGATCGCCAGCGCACGGCGTACCGATTCGTCGGTTGGCGTGGTGATCGCTTCATCGTAGGCGTTGGTGTGCAGCGAGTTGCAGTTGTCGTAGATGGCGATCAGCGCCTGCAGCGTGGTACGGATATCGTTGAAGTCGATTTCCTGTGCATGCAGCGAACGGCCGGAAGTCTGAATGTGGTACTTGAGCTTCTGCGAACGGTCGTTGGCGCCGTATTTGTCGCGCATCGCCACGGCCCACAGGCGGCGTGCGACGCGGCCCAGCACCGTGTATTCCGGATCCATGCCGTTGGAGAAGAAGAACGACAGATTCGGTGCGAAATCGTCGATGTGCATACCGCGCGCCAGATAGGCTTCCACAAACGTGAAGCCATTCGACAGCGTGAAGGCCAGTTGCGAGATCGGATTCGCGCCCGCTTCGGCGATGTGGTAACCGGAGATCGACACCGAGTAGAAATTGCGGACCTGATGGTGGACGAAGTATTCCTGAATGTCGCCCATGACTTTCAGCGAGAACTCGGTGGAGAAGATGCAGGTATTCTGGCCCTGATCTTCTTTCAGGATGTCGGCTTGCACCGTGCCGCGCACGTTCTGCAATACCCATGCCTTGATCTTGGCTGCTTCGTCGGCGCTCGGTTCGCGCTGGTTTTCTTCGACAAAGCGCGCTACCTGCTGGTCGATGGCGGTGTTCATGAACATCGCCAGAATGGTCGGCGCCGGGCCGTTGATGGTCATCGACACGGAGGTGCTCGGGCTGCACAGATTAAAGCCGTCGTACAGCACTTTCATGTCGTCCAGCGTGGCGATCGACACGCCCGAGTTACCTACTTTGCCGTAGATGTCGGGACGCAGCGCCGGATCGGCACCATACAGGGTGACCGAATCGAAGGCGGTCGACAGACGCTTGGCATCCATGCCGGTCGAGACCAGCTTGAAGCGGCGGTTGGTGCGGAAGGCGTCGCCTTCACCGGCGAACATACGGGTCGGGTCTTCACCTTCGCGTTTGAAGGCAAATACGCCCGCCGTGAACGGGAACGAGCCCGGCACGTTTTCCAGCATCAGGAAGCGCAGCACTTCGCCATGGTCTTCATAGCGTGGCAGGGCGACTTTGCGGATCTTGGTGCCGGACAGGGTGTGCTGGACCAGACGGGTGCGGATTTCCTTGTCGCGGATTTTCACTACGTAGTCATCGCCGGCGTAGGCAGCTTGCAGATCCGGCCATTGTGCCAGCAGCTTTTTGGCGCCGGCATCCATCGCGCTGTCGCGCTCCGTGATCAGATCATCGAAGTCGGCAGGTCGCTGGGCAGCGGCCAGCATGCGTTTGGCTTCGCTCAGTTGCTGGCGTTCGCGCGCCAGTTTCACCTGCTTGCCCGTATGGCGGTGGTAGCCGCGCACGGTGTCGGCGATTTCGGCCAGATAGCGCGCCCGTGCCGGTGGCACGATGACGTTTTTGCCGCTCGAGTAACGTACCTCGACAGGCGCCAGCTTGCCCGCTTTGGCGGACAGCCCGAAGCTGGCCAGCTTGGGCAGCAGACCCTGATACAGCGCGGTGACGCCATCGTCATTGAAGCGCGATGCCTGGGTGCCGAATACCGGCATTTCTTCCGGACGCTGGCTCCACAGTTCGCGATTGCGCTGATACTGTTTGGCGACGTCGCGCAGCGCATCGAGGGCGCCCTTGCGGTCGAATTTATTGATGGCGATGAAGTCGGCGAAATCGAGCATGTCGATTTTTTCCAGCTGCGAAGCGGCGCCGAATTCCGGCGTCATCACATACATCGACACATCGACGTGCTGCACGATGGCCGCGTCACCCTGACCGATGCCGGAGGTTTCCACGATCACCAGATCGAAGCCGGCCACTTTGCAGGCGGCGATGACGTCCGGCAGCGCTTGCGAGATTTCCGAACCCGCTTCGCGGGTCGCCAGCGAGCGCATGAACACGCGCGCCTGACCGGCCCACGGGTTGATGGCGTTCATGCGGATCCGGTCACCCAGCAGGGCACCACCGGATTTGCGGCGCGACGGATCGATCGAGATCACGGCGATATTCAGCGCATCACCCTGATCGAGACGGATGCGGCGGATCAGTTCATCGGTCAGCGAGGATTTGCCGGCGCCACCGGTGCCGGTAATGCCCAGCACGGGCACGGCCAGTCCCTCGGCGGCGGCCAGCAGTTCGGCGCGCAGCGCCGCTGCTGCCTGTTCGTTTTCCAGCGCAGTAATCAGCTGGGCCAGCGGGCGGTGCCGGCTTTCGATGCTGCCTTCGCGCAGCGGTGCCAGCGTGGTCGGCGAGTAGTCGCACAGATTGATGTCACACTGCTGCACCATCCACTGGATCATCCCGACCAGCCCCATACGCTGGCCATCTTCGGGACTGAAAATTTTGCTCACGCCATAGGC
This sequence comes from Oxalobacteraceae bacterium, assembly GCA_027490725.1. Classification (GTDB taxonomy): domain Bacteria; phylum Pseudomonadota; class Gammaproteobacteria; order Burkholderiales; family Burkholderiaceae_D; genus Rugamonas. The sequence continues at coordinate 125,424 of JAIXXN010000078.1, read as the reverse complement.
ATGCAGATCGGCGATTTCATCGGGTACGATCACGCCGCCACCACCACCGAAGACTTTGATGTGGGCGCCACCGCGCTGGCGCAGCAGGTCGATCATGTACTTGAAGTATTCGACGTGGCCACCCTGATAGCTGGAGATAGCAATACCCTGCACGTCTTCGGCCAGTGCCGCGGTGACGACTTCGTCGACCGAGCGGTTGTGACCCAGATGCACCACTTCTACGCCGTTCGATTGCAGGATGCGGCGCATGATGTTGATCGAAGCGTCGTGGCCGTCGAACAGCGAGGCGGCGGTGACAAAGCGGATTTTGTTGCTGAGGCGTGGCTGTTCCGGTACGGCAGCCTGTGTCGGGGTAGAGAGGTCGGTCATGGATGTCCCTTGAATTCTGGTAGCGATCTGCGTCGTCAGGCCATTATATGCCGTTTACGTTTCCCTTTACGTAAACGTCAATCTCATAGCCTGCGCCGCGGAAAAACGTGGCAGGGCGGGGCAGCCGCGTTGCGGCTGCCCCGCTGCGGCTTAGGCGGCGCGCTGCTGGCCCAACCGGCCCAGCAGACGGGCTTTTTCGCTGCGGAAGGTGGCAACGGCCAGCTCTTTGACGTGGCCGAAACCGCGGACTTTTTCCGGCAGGCTGGCCAGTTCCACCGCTTGCGCGTGGTTTTCCGGCGACAGTTGGCTGCTCAGGGTCTGTACCAGTTCGCGGTATTCGACGATCAGCGCACGTTCCATCTTGCGTTCGGCGGTGTGGCCGAACAGGTCGAAAGCACTGCCGCGCAAGCCTTTCAGCTTGGCCAGCAGGGTGAAAGCGTGCCACATCCACGAGCCGAATTCGGCTTTGACCAGATGGCCTTTGGCGTCTTTTTTGGCGAATAGCGGTGGCGCCAGATTGAACTTGAGCGAGAAGTTGCCTTCGAACTGCTGCTGCAACTGTTCGACGAAACGGCCGTCGGTGTACAGGCGTGCCACTTCGTATTCATCCTTGTAGGCCATCAGCTTGAAGGCGTACTTGGCGACAGCGGTGGACAGCTTGTTGCCCAGACCCAGTGCGCTTTCGCGCGCGCGGACCTGCTCCACCAGTTGCTGGTAGCTGGCCGCGTAGGCGGCGTTCTGGTAGGCGGTCAGGAACTCGATGCGCTTGCTGATGATGGTCTCCAGACTTTGCGGCATCTGCATCACGATCGCTTGCGCCGGCGTCGCCACGCGCTGGACTTTGGCCAGGTCGACGGCAGCACGGCGGCCCCACAGGAAGCTTTTCTTGTTGGAAGCGATGCCGACGCCATTGAGTTCGATGGCGCGCAGCAGCGACGCTTCGTTGAGAGGAATCCGGCCTTTCTGCCAGGCGTAACCGAGCATGAACAGATTGGCAGCAATCGAGTCGCCCATCAGTGCGGTGGCCAGTTTGGTGGCGTCGATGAAATCGGCGGCGCCAGCACCCACCGATTCTTCGATCAGGGCGCGCACTTCTTCGACCGGATACTGCCAGTCGGCATTCTGGGCGAAGGTGCCGGGCGGCTGCTGGTGCAGATTGACCACCGCCAGCGTGCGGCCCGGACGCATTTTCGAGACTGCGTCGGCAGCACCGGCGGTCAGCATATCGCAGCCGAGAATCACGTCCGCTTCACCAGTGGCGATGCGCTGGGCGCGCAGGTGGGCCGGGGTGCGGGCGATTTTCACGTGCGAAGTGACCGAGCCGTTTTTCTGCGACATACCGGTCATGTCCAGCACCGAAGCGCCTTTGCCTTCGAGGTGGGCGGCCATACCCATCAGCGCGCCGACGGTAATCACGCCGGTGCCGCCGATACCGTTGATCAGGATGTTGTAGGGCTGCTCGCAGGATGGCAGCACCGGTTCCGGCAGCGCGCCGAAGCCGTCATCGGCATTGTCCTTGGTGACGCCGGCGCGCGATTTTTTCAGACTGCCGCCCTGCACCGTGACGAAGCTCGGGCAGAAGCCTTTCACGCACGAGTAGTCCTTGTTGCAGGACGACTGGTCGATGGTGCGCTTGCGGCCGAATTCCGTTTCCTTCGGCAGGATCGATACGCAGTTGGACTGGATGCCGCAATCGCCGCAGCCCTCGCATACGGCTTCGTTGATCACCATGCGTTTGGCCGGGTCAGGGAATTCCCCTTTCTTGCGGCGACGGCGTTTTTCGGCCGCGCAGGTCTGGTCGTAGATCAGCACCGAAGTGCCGCCGATCTCGCGCAGTTCGCGCTGGACCGCATCCATGTCCTTGCGATCGTGCAGGCTGACGATGGACGGCAGGGCGGCACGGTCGGTGTAGCGGCTCAGGTCTTCGGTCACCAGTGCGATGCGTTTCACGCCTTCGGCAGCCATCTGCTGGGCGATCATCGGCACCGAGGTGATGCCGTCTACCGGCTGGCCGCCGGTCATGGCGACGGCGTCGTTGTATAGAATCTTATAGGTGATGTTGACTTTGGCGGCGACTGCCGCGCGGATCGCCAGATAGCCGGAGTGGAAATAGGTACCGTCACCGAGGTTCTGGAACACGTGCGGAATTTTCGAGAACGCGGCCTGACCGATCCACGGTGCACCTTCGCCGCCCATGTGGGTGGTGAGCTTGTTGAATTCCGGGTAGATCGAGGTGGCCATCACGTGGCAACCGATACCGGCCAGCGCCAGACTGCCTTCCGGTACTTTGGTCGAGGTATTGTGCGGGCAGCCGGAGCAGTAGAAAGCCGGGCGGAACGGCGTGTTAATGGCCTTTTTCAGTACCGCGTCTTTGGCGTCGAGGAAGCTCAGACGGGCTTTGATATGGTCGCAGGTGACCGGGTCGGTGACCAGTCGCGCAACGCGGCTGGCGATCACGCGCGCCACTTGCGAGACCGAGAAGTCGGCCTTGGAGGTGAGCAGCCATTCGCCGCGCGGTGCCACCCATTCGCCTTTTTCGTCGAATTTGCCGATCACGCGCGGACGCACGTCGTCGCGCCAGTTGTACAGCTGTTCCTTGAGCTGGTATTCGACGATCTGGCGTTTTTCTTCCACCACCAGAATCTCGTCCAGACCTTGTGCGAATTCGCGCACGCTGTCCGGTTCCAGAGGCCACGGCATGGCGACCTTGAACAGGCGCAGACCCAGTTCGGCGGCCAGCTTTTCATCGATGCCGAGTTCTTCCAGCGCTTCCAGCACGTCCAGATAGGATTTGCCGGAGGCGATGATGCCCAGCTTGGCGTTCGGACTGGTGATGGTGGTGTGATTGAGTTTGTTCTCGCGCGCATAGGCCAGCGCCGCGTAGATTTTGTAGTCCTGCATCAGGGCTTCCTGATTGCGCGCCTGCTGACCCAGCGGAATGCTGGATAGACGCGCGTTCAGGCCACCTTCGGGCATCACGAAGTCCTGCGGGATCTTGACGTCGACGCGGAACGGGTTGGCATCCACCGACGCCGACGATTCGACCGTATCGGCCAGCGCCTTGAATGCCACGGTGCAACCGGAGAAGCGCGACATGGCCCAGCCGTGGATGCCCAGATCCAGATATTCCTGCACATTGCAGGGATACAGCACAGGAATCATCGAGGCCGAGAACAGGTGGTCGGACTGGTGCGGCAGGGTAGACGAGTAGGCGCCGTGGTCGTCACCGGCCACCAGCAGCACGCCGCCCTTGGCCGAAGTGCCGGCGTGATTCATGTGTTTGAAGACGTCGCCGCAGCGGTCCACGCCCGGGCCTTTGCCGTACCACATGGCGAATACGCCGTCGTACTTGGCTTCGCCGATCAGATCGACCTGCTGCGAACCCCACACGGCGGTAGCGGCCAGATCTTCGTTCACGCCCGGTACGAACTGCACATGGTGGGCTTCCAGATGCCCTTTGGCCTTCCACAGATTTTCATCGAGCCCGCCCAGCGGCGAACCGCGGTAGCCGGAAATGAAACCGGCCGTGTTCAGACCGGCGGCCTGATCGCGCAGGCGCTGCATCATCGGCAGGCGCACCAGCGCTTGAATGCCGGACAGGAAAATGTCGCCCTGGATGGCCGTGTATTTGTCGTCGAGGCTGACGCTGGTCAGGCGCGAAGTGGCTGAGGTGGCTGAGGTGGCTGGGGTGGCGGCAGCGTCGTGCTGCTTTGCTGGGCCGTTTGCCGTGGTATCGGGCATGGCGTGTCTCCGGTTTTGGTATCAGATCGCGCCCGTTCTGGGTCGTGCCGGGTAGGCGCGCCAAGGATCGGGCCATGGGCCGCATGGTTAGCGGCGATGCAGACAGTGTAGTCCAGCAAGGCCGGGTACAGGTATCCACTTTGAGGCGCAGTATGGGCGCGAGTTGACGTATACGGAAATAGCGTTTGCCGATGTGGGTATAAGTAAAACTTATACCGTGATGGCTGAGCTTAGGCGATCACCGTAGCACCCGGCCACAACTGGTCGGTACAGAGCTGGAGACTGACTTGCTGTACCAGTTTGCGGATGGCTTCGGCGGCGTTGGTGAGGGGGATGTTTTTCGATGCGCACAACACCACGGTGCGCGAAATGGCCGGTTGTTCGATGCGCTGGGAACGCATGCTGCCGCGTTTCAGTTCGTCGAGCACGGGCGCGGCAGGCAGGATGGTGGCGCCCAGATGCGCCAGAAGCGCCGATTTGAGGATGGCGATGGAATTGATTTCGATGACATGCGGCAGGCTCAGGCCGGCCTGACGGGCCACGCTATCGATGCGCGGACGCACCCCTTGCAGGGGGCTGGGCAGGATCAGCGTGTTCTGTAATGCCTCGGCCAGCGTAAGTGACTGCTCACTTTCGTTGCCGGGCGGTGGCGCGCCGGCTAGGCTAGCGGATGCCTGTTCCGCAGGCTGGCTGGCCGAGATAAAGCGCAATTCTTCTTCCACCAGCGCGGTCGTGGCGAAGCCGCCCAGTTGGCCATCGTCGAACAGCACGGCCAGATTGATGCGGCCCGACTTTAATTGTTCGCTCAGATTGCCGGTGATTTCTTCCGTCAGTTGCAGGGAGATTTCGGGATACTGGGCGCGCACCGCCGTCAGCAGGGGCAGCGCCAGCGCGCCGGAAATACTGTGCGGCAGCCCCAGTGTCACGCTGCCACTGGGGCGTTCGGTCGACTGCGTGACGGCAGAGCGCGCGTCGGCGACCTGCTTCAGGATAGCTTGCGCATGTTCATAAAATATCTTGCCGGCATCCGTGCTCAGCACCCCTTGGGCGCTACGGTGCAGCAACTGGACCCCCAGCTCGTCTTCGAGCTGGCGCAATTGCTGGGTGAGAGCAGGTTGTGCAATATGCAAGACCAGCGCTGCCCTGGACAACGAGCCGTGGTCAACAATGGCAACATAGTAACGAAGCTGACGAAGTTCCATAATAATAGTGTCTAGGCGTATACAAACCGCTGAAAACAGATCATAGCATTTGGAAATTTAATCCCACGAAGCAACTTTTTGATATACTGGAAACGTCCCCACCAGCCATTCCGGCACCATTTCCAGTAGGTCGCGCATGTTAAAGAAAGTCGACGCATCACAGCTCAAAGTGGGCATGTATATTCATGACCTCAGTTGCGACTGGATGACCCATCCTTTCGTGCGGAACCGCTTTCTGCTCTCCAGCGAAGAGGAAATCCGCAAGATTATCAGCGCCGGCATCCACGACGTTGTCATCGACAACGAAAAAGGGCTGGATGTTCAGGATGCGCCAACGCTGGACGAAGCGCAGGCCGCGACGGAACGGGAAATTGTCGAAATTGCGACCAAGTCACCCATCGTCACCCGCGTCTCGCTGGGCGAAGAAATGCAGCGCGCCGTACAGATCCGCCACCAGGCCGCGACGCTGGTCCGCACGGTGATGCAGGATGCGCGCCTCGGTAAAGCCGTCGAGCTCGATCAGGTCTCGCCGGTGGTGGAGAATATCACCGAATCGATACTGCGCAATCCCGGGGCACTGGTGGGTTTGCTGCGTATTAAGACCAAAGACGATTACACCTTCCTGCATTCGGTCAGTGTGTGTACCTTGCTGGTGGCGTTCTGCCGTTCGCGCAACTTCGAAGCGGAACGTACCCATCAGGCCGGTCTGGGCGGTTTGCTGCACGATACCGGCAAGGCGCTGGTGCCCGACAAAATTCTGAACAAGCCCGGTCCGCTGACGGATGAAGAGTTCGCGATCATCAAACGGCATCCGCAAGATGGTTACGATATTCTGCTGAAGTCGCCCGAAGTTGGCCCGATTCCGCTCGATATCACGCTGCACCACCATGAACGGCGCGACGGTAGCGGTTACCCGAACAAGCTGGCGGCGGATGGCATCAGCGAGCTGGCCCAGATGGCGGCGATTGTCGACGTGTACGACGCCATCACGGCCGATCGCTGCTATCACAAGGGCATGTCGGCGGCGGCAGCGCTGCGCAAGATTTACGAGTGGAGTAAATTCCACTTCAATCCCCAGTACGCACAGGAATTCATGCGTTGTGTGGGGATTTATCCGGTGGGCACCATGGTGATGCTGGAGTCGGGGCGGCTGGGCGTGGTGATCGAACCGCACGAGACCAATCTGCTGGCGCCCAAGGTCAACGTGTTCTTCAATACCAAACAGAATCTGTATATCAAACCGGAGACGGTGGACCTGTCACGCGGGCTGGGATTCGGCGGTGGCGACAAAATTATCGGTCACGAATCGCCCAGCAAATGGAACGTTGACCCGATGCGTTTCCTCACCCTCGCCTGAAGCAGGGGGGCGCGCAGCGCCGCGCGCTGCTAGAAGAATTCCGCGGTATCGTTGGAGGCGATTTCCTGCAACTGGCCACCTTGCACCAGTTCGTCATAGTGGCAGGCCATATTGCGGCCATGGCTCTTGGCGTAGTACAGCGCCTGATCCGCGTGGCCGAGAATCACGACCGGTGCATCGAGTGCACTGATGCTGACAAAGCCCACACTCACCGTCACCTTGCCCACTTGCGGGAAGTCATGTGCCGCCACGCTCATGCGGAAGCGTTCGATGATCTTCTTGGCGTTTTCCAGCGTGGTCGAGCGCAGTAGCACGACGAACTCTTCGCCGCCGAAACGGAATACTCGGTCCTGACTGCGGAACGAGGAGGTCAGCAGGTTGGCGATCAGAATCAGCACTTCATCGCCATACAGGTGGCCGAAGCGGTCGTTGACCAGCTTGAAATGGTCGACATCGACCACCGCCAGCCACTGTTTTTCCTGATCGCGCGAGCTACGCCGTTCCGGTTCGCCCACCACGCTGACGGAATGGCTGTCACTGCTGGCCGCCAGCATTTTGGCCAGTTGGTCGTCGAAGGTCTTGCGGTTGAGCAGGCCGGTCAGCGAATCACGTTCGCTGTAGTCGAGCAGATTCTGGAAATTGCGGTACACGCTGACGATGCCACCAATCACATGGATGGTGTCGCTGGTGTAGGGCTTGGGATTGATGATTTCAAGACAGGTGTCGCATTTGTCACCCAGCCAGATCGGCAGCCACAGGGTGTGCTCACCCTGGGCGTTGGCCACATCGGCACTCGATTCGTGGTGGCTGATGCAGTGCTCCAGCGCCGGCATATTCACCAGCGGTTCGCCCGGCTGACGTGGATCGTTGCTTTCGATCATGTGTGCGACTTCACCGGCGCGAATACTGGCGCGGGGACGTACAAAAATTTTGCCACGGATGGTCGCCAGCGACAGCACGCGGGTCTGGCAGGCTTTGGCCAGTTCCTGCACCGCCGAGATCACCGAGATGTCCAGCATGGTGTGATCGCGGTGGCCGGTCATGTCCACCATGTGTTTCAGTAGGGAATCCATCGTCTTCTTTGGAAAATAATCACACAACTTTGTGTCGAGCCAGGCCAGCTTCGCGCCTATCAAGCCTATATCTTTGATAGCCAGGCGCACTGTGAAGCAGCAACGGAGAGCCTTTCCAAAGAACAGCTACGCAGGATAATGGCTTTTTGCATTCTAGGCAATTCATGTGTGTGAAAATAAACATCCTTTGCAATCGGATGCAACTTTTTTCCGACAACCAAGGTGCTAAGCAGCTTACCTAGCCGGCGTGCACCGCAGTTTGACATAAGCCAGCATTGCGTGGGGCGGCGCAGCATAAATTTTATCGGCAGCGATAAATAATTCCACACGGAAAACTTGTGTCATGTCAACTTGCCTTACGGCAGCTTTTGTATAGTGAATCCAATGACGCAGCAAACCGCTCACGGTCACGCCAGCGGCCTGCCTCAGGGACACTTCGAGACCTCTACCGGGAGTACAGCATGAACGCACTGATGACTGCAGTTAAAAACTTTGCCCATGATGATGACGGCATCACCGCCATCGAATATGGCCTGATCGCCGCTGTCATGGCGACTGCCGTAGTGGCCGCTTTCGGTCTGCTGGGCCCGGCGCTGAGCGATGCCTTTACCAAACTGGCGGCCAAAATCAATCCTGCCTAAATAGCGCCCCCCGGCGCGTGCATCGCCGGGGGGCCGGTAGCGGAAGTCGAAAGGGAGAATTGATCATGCTCACTGCAATGGAAATGATTCTGCTCTGTCTGGTAGCGCAGGCGGCACTGACGGATTTGACACTGCGCAAAATTCCGAATCTGCTGATTCTGAGTGGCCTGCTGCTGGCACTGCTTCTTCATGGCATGTCCGGACCGCACGGTGCCATCGCCCAGCAATGGTTAGCCGGTACTGCGACCGGCTTTTTTTTATTCCTACCCCTCTATCTGCTGCGCGGCATGGCAGCTGGCGATGTGAAACTGATGGCGATGGCGGGGGCTTTTCTGGGGCCGCTGGCGGCCCTCCAGACGGCTCTGCTGGCCACCCTGTTTGGCGGCGTGCTGGCGCTGCTGATTCTTCTGCGCAATGGCCAGTGGCGGCGCAGCTGGCAGAACCTGCGCACCCTGTGTGCACCGCTGTGGTGGTCCTGCATGGGCCTGCCGCTGCAGCCGGTAGCGCTGGCGCCGGGCGCCAGTGCCGGCGGGATTCCGTATGGGCTGGCGATTGCACTGGCCACCGCCAGCACTGTGGCGCTGGCGCATCGCTAGCGCGTCCGGTGCGGGTTTGCTCTGCATCAAGGTCTAGCGTGCGCGGCTCGCTAGACTCAATTTCCTCATCACATGCATCACTTGCGGGAGTTCACCATGTCCGACCTGGCTACGCCTGTTGCTGCCGAAACTTTCCAGACTTCTGCCAACGGCCTGGTCCCGATCTGGCCGGGAGCACCGCGCTCGGTGCGGGAAACCGGCCTGCCGGTCAGCCTGCTCGGCGAGTTGGTCGGCAAGCTGATTCTGCTGTCCGGTAAAACACCGCTAGCCACCCTGAGCACCCGCCTGCACCTGTCGATCAACGTGCTGCGTGAAGTGCTGGACTTGCTGGTGGCCGAGCATGTGCTGGAAGTGGCGTGGCGCGGTGACTCCGAGCTCGATGTGCAGTTCCAGCTGACCAGCGCGGGACGCCAGCGCGCCAGCGCGTGGCTGGAGCACTGCGCTTACGTTGGGCCGGCGCCGGTGACGCTGGCAGCGTATGCGGCACAGGTGGAGCGTCAGGCTGCGCAGATGCAATCGCTCTGTGCGGAAGATCTGGCCGCTGAACTGCGCGACGCATTCCTCGCGCCAGCGCAGCAGCGCGTGCTGGGCGCGGCGCTGTATGCGGGGCGCACGGTGCTGCTGCACGGTCCCTTGGGCAGTGGCAAATCGACGCTGGCGCGGCGCCTCGGTAGTCTGCTGCAGGGCGTGGTGGCGCTACCGCATGCCTTGCTGATCGGCTCTGACATTGTGCAGCTGTATGACGCGCTACTCCACCGTGCGCCCCAGCCTTACCAGTTGCGCCAGCTCGGTGAGCCGCGCCAGATGGATCCGCGCTGGATACTGTGCCAGCGTCCGGTGCTGACGCTGGATGCCGAATTCAGCGCCGCGCAACTGGCCTTGCAGCTGGACGCGCAGGGTGGCTGCTACCGCGCACCACCGCAACTGCAGGCGAACAATGGTCTACTGATCGTCGATGATCTGGGGCGCCAGCGCATGCCTGCCGCCGATCTGCTGAATCACCTGACGCTGGCGCAGGAGCTGGGACGTTGCCCGGTCACGGCGGCCCATGCCAGTCCGGTGAGCGTGGTGTGCCGTGTGCAGCTGGTGTTTGTCACCAGCATGGCGCCCGCCGCGCTGCTGGATGCTTCGGCGCTGCGCCGTGTCAGTTACAAGGTTGGCATCGGCGCGCTCGATGCGCTCAATTACAGCACCCTGTTCCGCCATCGCTGCGTGAGCCGCGAGGTGGTGTTCGACGATGTCGCGCTGCGCTATCTGATCGAGGAGCTGCATGGCCGTAGCGGCTTGCCATTGCTGGCCAGCTATCCGGACGAAATTGTCGGGCGCATCCGCGACTTTGCCGCGTTTCTCGGCGAACCGGCGCGGGTCACGGTGGCGGCGCTGGATCAGGCCTGGGTCAGCATGTTCGCCAGCGACCTACCGGCGAATCTGGCGAATCTGGCCGAACCACCAGTGGTGGCCAGCGCAGCGCAGTGCCGCAGCAAATGAATAACCGCCGCGCACTGCTGATGCTGGCGCTGGCCTTGCTGCTTGGTCTGGCAGCCGTGGCACTGGCTTCGCGCTGGCTGCTGCGTTCCACCCCGGCGGCGCCGAACCGGATTATTGTGGCGGCCAGCGACGTCAGTCTGGGGCAGCGGCTCACGCCGGAGATGCTGAAAGCGCTGGACTGGCCGGCCGATAATATGCCGCGCGGCGCGTTGCATGACAGCGCCAAACTGCTTGGGCGGGTGCTGAAAACCAGCGTGCTGCGTGACGAGCCGCTCAGCGAAGCCAAGCTGGCGCCGGTCGGCACGCTGGGCGGCTTGTCGGCCCTGATCGCTGAGGGCAAGCGTGCGATCACGGTACGGGTCAATGATGTGGTGGGGGTGGCCGGTTTTGCCTTGCCCGGTAACTTCGTCGATATTCTGGTGAATACGCAGTCTGCCGCGAGTGGCAGCGAACAGGCGATTTCGCGCATTGTTCTCGAGCGCATTCTGGTGCTGGCAGTGGCGCAGGAAGTGGGGCGCGATGAAACCAGACCGCGGGTAGTGAATGCGGTGACGCTGGAAGTGACGCCGGCGCAGGCCGAGAGTATCGATCTGGCGCGCAGTGTGGGCACGCTGTCGCTGGTGCTGCGCAATCAGGTCGACCCGCTGCCCGGGGTAACCAGCGGCGCCACGAAAAATACCCTGTTGCAGATCGAGGTGTCGCAGGTGCAGCACAGCGAACCGGCGACTATCAAGCCGTTGCGGGTGGTGCAGGCACCACCCCGCGCGCGGCATTGCATCGGTGTGATCGCCGGTACCCAGCGTCACCAGGAATGTCTGTGAGCCAGCCATGAAACTACCTGCCTGCTACGCCGTGCTGGCGCTGCTTGTCACCAGTCTGTCCGGTGCGCGCGCCGCCAGCGATGCCGGGCTGCGTTGCAAGGGGCAGGTGGCAGCACCTATCAGTCTGAGTCTGGCGCTGGGCAAGGCGAAACTGCTGCAGGTGCCGGAAGCGGTGCAGGCCCGTAGTGTGGGCAATCCGGCCGTGCTGCATGCCATGCTGGTGGCGAGCGATGCGCTGTATGTGGTGGGCGTGGATCTGGGGAGCAGCAATATGATCGTGCAGGGACCGGGCGGCTTGTGCACGCTGATCGAAGTGGTGGTCGGGCTCGATGCCGGTGCGCTGCAGCAGACCCTGACGGCGCTGTTGCCGGAGCAGAAAGACCTGCAGGTGAGTGCGGTGGGCGACACGCTGGTGATCCGTGGCACGGTGCCGGATGCCCCCACCATCGCGCACGTGATGGAGCTGGCCCGGGCGTTTGTGCGCCGGCCGCCGGCGGCGCTGGAGACCGGCAAGAGCGGCGCTGCGGGCAATGTCGTGGCTAGTACCGCTGTCAGTGCTGCTGCAGCGGCCCCCGCCATTATCAACCTGATGTCCGTCAGCGCACCGCAGCAGGTGATGCTGGAGGTGAAAATCGCCGAGGTGTCCAAGTCGCTACTCGACAAACTCGAAGCCGGCCTTGCGGTGAAGTTCGGTGGTGGCAGCTGGAGTTCCACGCTGTCGTCGAATTTCATCAGCGGCACGCTGCGGGGGCTACTCGGGATCGGCAAGGCTAGTGGCGACCATCTGGCCATCGGCGCGGAAAAGCAGGATGGTCTGGTGCGAATTCTGGCCGAGCCGACGGTGATGGCGATCAGCGGGCAGGAAGGCAGTTTTCTGGCAGGTGGAAAAATCTTCATTCCTGTCGCGCAGGACAATAACAAGATCACACTGGAAGAAAGGGAATTCGGGGTGGGCTTGCGGTTTATTCCAACGGTGCTGGCCGGTGGCCGCATCAATTTGCGGGTTGCCCCGGAAGTGTCGGAGCTTTCGCGCGAAGGTATCGGCATTTCTGGTAGCGGCATCTCGGGCAACGCCGTGCTGCCCTTGATTACCACGCGGCGTGCCTCGACCACGGTGGAACTGTTCGATGGCCAGAGTTTTGCCATCGGTGGACTGATCCGCGATAGCCAGACCAGCAGCCTGCGCGGCGTGCCCTTACTGGGCGATGTGCCGGTGCTGGGGGCGCTGTTCCGCAGCACGGACTTCCAGCAGGATCGCACCGAATTGCTGTTTGTGGTGACCCCGCATCTGGTGCAGCCTTTGCCAGCCAGTTATCCGTTGCCGACCGATGCGGTGAGCACGCCGGACCGGATCGGCCTGCACCTGCAGGGGTGGCTGGAAGGTACACCTGTATTGCCTGCAGCGCGGCCGCCTGCCGGCCAGCATCCGTGAAGGGAAGCACACCATGCGCCATCAACTGTTGCTGCTGATCGGGAGCGCCTTGCTTCTGACGGCCTGCGGTACCGGGCTTTCGTCCACTACGCCGTACTGGGACCAGACTTTCGGGACGCGTGCGCGCGCCACGCTGGCCATGCAGATCGCGCATCCGCAAGTGCCGAGTCATGACCCGGCGGCCGGCATGGATGGCAAGCAGGCGCAGGCAGCTTATGAGCGTTACCAGAAGCCTGGCAATGGAGCCGTTGCCGCAGCACCGGCCGGCATGCTGCAAGGTGCGGGCACCAACAAGTGAGGATGGGCGATGAAAGCACTGATGGTCAGCGGCGATAGTTTGCTGCATGCGGAAGTGGCGGCGCAGGGTTCGGCACGCATGCCGGGCTTGCAGCTGGTGGCATCGCGCACCGGCGTGCGTGATGCGGTGGAGCGTCCTTTGCAGGAGCCGCCGGAACTGGCGATTGTCGATGCCAGTGATTTGCCGGCACAGGAGGCCGAACTGCTTGAGCGGCTATGCAAACTGTATCCGGCTGCGACGTTTTTGCTGCTGACCCGCGAGCCGCAGCAGGAGCTTCTGATCCACGCGATGCGGGCCGGGATTCGCGATGTGCTGCCGCTGCCGCTGGTGCATAGCGCCTTTCATGAAGCGCTGTCGCGGATCGAGACGGCGGCGGGACGCGGCCAGCTGCGCAACGGTAAAGTGGTGGCCTTCATCTCCTGCAAGGGAGGCAGCGGTGCGACCTTCCTGTCGACCAATTTTGCGTATGCGCTGGCAGCGCTGGCCGATAAAAAGGTCTTGCTGATCGACTTGCACGGCCAGTTTGGCGATGCCACCCTGTATGTCTCGGACCAGAACCCGAGCATGACGCTATCCGACATCTGCGCCCAGATCAGCCGCATGGACGCAGCCTTTCTCGATTCCTGTCTGGTGCATGTGGCGTCGAATTTCGGTGTGCTGGCAGCGGCCGATGATCCGCAGCATACGGTCGATATGAAGCCGGAGCACATGGATACGATTCTGCGCATCGCACGCCAGCATTACGACTACATCGTGCTCGATGTGGGGCGCCAGATCGATGCCATCTCGCTGCGCGCGCTCGACCAGTCCGACACCATCCATCCGGTGCTGCAGCTGGCGCTGCCCGATATCCGCGATGGCCGTCGCCTGCTCGATATTTTCCGCTCGCTCGGTTATTCGGCCGAGCGGATCCGCTTGATCGTCAACCGCTATGAAAAGGGCGGCAAGCTGCGACTGGTGGATCTGGAGCAGGCGCTGGGGGCGGACGTGATGCACACGGTGCCGAACGATTATCTGTCGGCCACCGATTCGGTGAATCAGGGCATACCGGTGCTGCAACTGTCGCGCAGCAGCGCGGTGGCGCGCAGTCTGGGCGAGCTGGTGGAACTGGTGACGGCGCGCCGTGCGCCGGAGAGCAAAGGCCTGTTCGACCGGCTGTTTGGTCGCCACGAGAACGAATAGCGAATAGCGAATAGCGAATAGCGGTCCCAATGACAGTGGAGGAGCAATGAGCTTACGTGAACGTCTGAGCGTGATGGATGAAGCGCGCCAGCATCCGGGTGCGCCGGGTGCACCGGGTCTGGCGGCAGCTGCCTATCAGGAACTCAAGAAGAGCATGCACCAGACCATTCTGGACCGGATCGATCTGGAGCGTCTGAAGCGCTTGACGCCGCAACAGTTCAAGCACGAACTGGCCTTGCTGGTACAGCGCATCATCGAAGACGAGCGGATTGTCCTGAACCAGAACGAGCGCCACAATCTGGTACTCGATATCCAGCACGAGATGCTGGGCTTCGGGCCACTCGAGCCGCTACTCAACGACCCCGGGGTGTCGGACATTCTGGTCAACACCTGTAGCAAGGTGTACGTGGAGCGCGCCGGACGGCTGGAATTGACCGAGGTGACATTTAACGATAACGCCCACCTGATGAAGATCATCGAAAAAATCGTCTCGCGGGTGGGGCGGCGCGTCGATGAATCGAGCCCGATGGTTGATGCGCGGCTGCCCGATGGTTCGCGGGTCAATGCCATCATTCCGCCGCTGGCCATCGATGGCCCGATTCTGTCGATCCGGCGGTTCGCCGTGAATCCGCTGACGGTGCAGAATCTGCTCGACTACCGTAGCCTGACGCCGCCGATGATGGAAGTGCTGCAGGCACTCGGGCAGGCCAAGGTGAATATCCTGATTTCCGGTGGTACCGGCAGCGGCAAGACCACTATGCTCAATGTACTGTCGGGGTTTATTCCCGCGGCAGAGCGCATTGTCACCATTGAAGATGCGGCCGAACTGCAGATGCGCCAGCCGCATGTGGTGCGACTGGAAACGCGCCCGCCGAATATCGAAGGCAAAGGTGAGGTCAATCAGCGTTCTCTGGTAAGGAATGCTTTGCGGATGCGCCCCGATCGCATCATTCTGGGCGAGGTGCGCGGGCCGGAAGCGCTCGATATGCTGCAGGCCATGAACACCGGCCATGAAGGTTCGCTGGCAACCATCCACTCGAACACGCCGCGTGATGCGCTGTCGCGACTGGAGAACATGGTCGGCATGACAGGACTGAGTCTGACCACGCGCGCCACCCGTCAGCAAATCTGTTCGGCCGTGACGGTGGTGATGCAGGTCTCGCGTCTGACAGATGGCACCCGTAAGCTGGTCAGCCTGCAGGAAATCACCGGCATGGAAGGCGATGTGATCGCCATGCACGAGATTTTCCGCTACGAGCAGCGCGGCGTGGATGCCGACGGCAAGGTACTGGGCCGCTTTTCTGCAACCGGCGTGCGGCCCCGCTTTGCCGAACGGCTGCGTATGTTCGGTGCCGCCGTGCCGGACAGCGTGTTTGATCCCGAGCGCGTGTTCGAGTAGCGTTATGAATGGGTTTCTCGCCGGTTTTTTTGTCCTCCTGTTCGCGGCGCTGATTCTGCTGCTGGAAGGGATGTGGCTGTGGTGGTCTGGTGCGCATGGCAGTGCCGCACGTCGCATCAACAAGCGCTTGCGGCTGATGGCCGCAGAAAGTGAACGCAGCGGCGAGCGGATCAACATCCTCAAGCAGCGCAGCTACAGCCGCAACGCTGGACTGGAACAGCTGTTACGTCGCGCCGCCGGACTTGCGCGCTTAGACCGGCTGCTGTTGCAAGCCGGGGTGCGCTGGTCAGTTGCACAGTGCCTGGCCGCCATGCTGGTGCTGCTGGGGGGATCGCTGAGCTTGTACTTCCTGCTGCCGTTGCCACGGTTGTTGCGAATCGGCCTGATGCTGCTATTACCGGCGCTGCCACTGCTGGTGTTGCTGCGCAAGCGACAGGCGCGTCTGATCAAGCTGGAACAGCAGCTGCCCGAGGCGGCCGATTTCTTCTGCCGTGCGCTGTGCGCCGGACATTCGTTCGCGAACGTGATGCAGATGGTGGGCGAGGAGATGCCTGAACCGATCGCCGGTGAATTCAAGTTCGCCTACGAAGAAGTGAATTATGGCGTGCCGATGAACCAGGCCCTGCACAATCTCGCGCTGCGGGTACCGCTGACCGACTTGCGCTATCTGGTGATCGCCGTGCTGATTCAGCGTGAGTCCGGGGGCAATCTGGCCGAAGTGCTGGGTAACATCAGCCGCCTGATACGCGCCCGTTTGCGCTTGCTGGCGCAGGTAAGGGTGATGTCGGCGGAAGGGCGCATGTCGGCCTGGGTACTGGGCCTGCTGCCGATCGGCGTGCTGCTGCTGATGCTGCTCACCAATCGGGCCTACGTACAGGTGCTCTGGACTGATCCGGTCGGGGTTCGCCTGATGTGGTACGCCTTGCTGATGGCGACAGCCGGGGTGCTATGGATGCGCAAAGTCATCCGCATACGGGTGTAGGAGGCGCTATGGACTATGGGCAGATGGTGTTTCTGGTGCTGGTATTTCTGGTGGTCTCCGGTCTGGCCTTACTGGCGCTGCTGATTTTCTCTTCGGCCGCGCTGCGTGCGCGACTGGGGCTTGTGACGACCACGCTGGTTGCGCCGCAGGGCGCTGAGCAGGGCTGGGTAGAACGGGTTGCGCAGGTAGCGCAGCCACTCTCGCGACTTTCGCTGCCGGAGGCTGGCTGGGAGCGCTCGCCCTTGCGCACCCGTTTCATGAATGCCGGCTGGCGTGGTGCTTCGGCACCGTCGCTGTATTTCGCCACCAAGACGCTCTTGGCGCTGACAGTGCCGGCGGTGCTGACGCTTTGCGCCACCAGCTTCTGGCAGATTAGTCTGGAGCGCGGCCTGTTTCCTCTGCTGCTGGCAGGGGCCGCATCCGGCTATTACCTGCCGAATGCGCTGCTGGCGCGGCGCGCCGCCTGCCGCTGCCGCGAGATCTTCGAGAATTTTCCCGATGCCCTCGATCTGCTGACAGTCTGCGTGGAGGCCGGCCTGAGTCTGGAGCGCGCGCTGGCCAAGGTGGCAGGTGAAATCCATATCAAGAGCGCGGCGCTGGCGCAGGAACTGCAACTGGTGCTGATGGAAATGCGCGCCGGCTTCACCAAGGAGAAAGCCCTGCGCAATCTGGCGCTGCGCAGCGGCGTGGAAGATGTCGATACGCTGGTGGCGATGCTGATCCAGTCGGAGCGTTTCGGTACCAGTATGGGTGAATCGCTGCGCGTACATTCGGAGAACCTGCGCGCCAAGCGCAGTGTGATGGCGGAAGAGGCGGCGGCGAAGATCGCCCTGAAGCTGTTGTTCCCGCTGATTTTCTGCATATTCCCGACGCTGATGCTGGTACTGATCGGGCCTGCCGGAATTCAGGTGTACCGCATGCTGCCGGGCATGCTGGGCAAATAAAAAAAACGTCCGCCCGGGGGAAACCAGGCGGACGTGAAAAACACACCCATGTGTTTACTGCTGCGGCTTACCGCATTCTTTACTGCCAGCTAATGCTGCCCATGCCTTGCGTGCTGGCTTTGCGACTGGCTGGATTACCGTACACGGTGGCCGAACCCAGTCCGCTTAATTTCATCGACGCGCTGTTCTTCGCATACACCGAAGCGCTGCCTAATCCTGTCATGTTCACGTCGACCGCGTCGGCTTTGAGCTGCTCGGCATCGAGCCCGCCCACGCCACCGAGATTGGCATGCAGTTGCCGGGTCTGACCGCTGATTTCGATGTGTCCTGCGCCTTGCAGATCCAGATCGACTTTGTCACTATTGCCGGCATTGACCGTCATGCTGCCCACTCCGCCGAGCCGCACATTGACGTTGCGGTATTGCGAGTTGAGGTTGACGGTACCAGCACCTTCCAGCGCCACGCGCACACTGTCGCCGCTAAAGCCCTTGACGTCCGTGGCGCCGACGCCGCCGGAGGTGAGCTGACGCAGATTCGGGAGCGTCAGCTCGGCGCGCAGTTCCTGGCGTTTGCCAAAGTTGATGGTGCGCTGCTTTACTGTGCCGATGTGCAGCGTGTCACCGCTTTGCTCCACCGTCACTTTTTTCAGCGCGTCAGCCTCTCCGTAAAGAGTCAGCGACGCGACTGGTCCTTGTTTGATTTTCAGGTTGATCACGCCGTCGAGATCAACGTTGACGGTGCGCGCATCGACGCTGCGGTTTTCGCTGCTGAGGTCGGCCGCTTGCACCAGCGCAGCAGCGCTGGTGAGGATCGTTGCCAGCATGGCGGTTTGCAGAATTTTTTTCATCGTATGCTCCGTCGTAGTGGGCGAATTACAGGGCAGCTTTTTCAGCGGCGGTCAGACGTTTTGCGCTGACGTTCACGACTTGCATGGTGGCGCTGCTGTCTTGCACGGCAGGCTTGCTTGCTGGTACGGCAGCGGTAGCAATTGAGGTGGCGCCAGCGATCAGCAGTGCAGCGATGAAGATGGCTTCCATGTTTTTTGCGATGTTCATTTTGAGCTCCTTGGTGTGGTGGGTGAATCAGGTTTTGTCTTGCGATGAGTGAACTATAGACATGCACCCGATGCGCTGCCATCGACATGTGACGAACTGCAAAAAACTGGGGGCAGAATGCGGAAAAACGGCGCGAAGCTGCCGCGCAAGCGATGCAAGGCGCCGCCAGCCTGCAGTGCCAGCCCCGCAGCGCGGGCTTGCCCGGTGCGGCGCGCGATATGCGGCGCCCGATATGCGGCACCCGATATTCGGCGCCCGATATTCGGCGCCCGATATGCGGGGTATCCGGCGCTCCTACCGAGCGCTGGATAAATTTATTGACAGTGTTAATGTATTAATCTACTGTATAAAAAGCGTGATGTGCCGGGCATCGCGAAAATCGGAGTCAGGTATGGAACAGGCAAGGGAATTTACGCTCGACGAGCTGTGTGCGCTCACCGATCTGGGCAAGCGCACGGTGCGCTATTACGTGCAGATGGGCCTAGTCGACCGGCCGCAGGGCGAAACCCGTGCGGCGCGCTATGGCGCGCGGCATCTGGAGCAATTGCTGCAGATTCGCCGCTGGGTACAGGAAGGCATGTCGCTGGAGCGCATCCGCGCCCTGCTTGAGGGCGAGCAGACCAGCGTGCCCTTGCGCGAGCGTCCGGCCGGAACGGTGGAAGTCTGGAGCCATCTGGTACTGGCCGACGGCGTGGAGTTGCAGGTCGAGCCGGGGCGGGCTGGTCTGTCGCCCGAGCAGCTACGCCAGTTCTATGCCGGGGTGATGGCGGTTTACGCAAACATTCAATCGACGCAGGCATAACTAAAGGGGGTGGGTCATGGTGGTGTCAGAGTACGGCAATCAAGTTGGCATCCGGGTTCGCGATGGCGTGGTCCCGGTGCTGCAGAAGGTGGCGATCAGTGGGACGGTGGCGGGCCTGCTGCTGGAGCTCAGTGTCGAGCAGCATTTCCACAATGCCTCACAGCAGAATGTGGAAGCCGTGTACACCTTCCCCCTGCCGCTCGGCGCGGTGCTGCTGGAGATGGCCTGTACGCTCGGTGAACGGGTGCTGCAGGGTGAAGTCTATGCTGCTGCGCAAGGCGAGCAGATCTATGAAGATGCGCTGGAGCAGGGCGATACGCCGGTGATGGTGCAGACGGCCGGCGCTGGTTTCAGCACCGTCAACATCGGTAATCTGCAAGCCGGTGAGGTGGCGGTGGTGCGCTATCGCTTCGCACAACTGCTGGCCTATGTGCAGGGGCAGATCCGTATTGCCATCCCGACCGTGATCGCGCCGCGCTACGGCAATCCAGCCAGCGCCGGGCTGACGCCGCACCAGCAGCCATTCCACGAACTGGCAGCGGAATACCCGTGCAGCCTGCAGCTGCAACTAAATGGCGCTTTGCAGGCGGGGGCGATTAGCTCACCGACGCATGCCTTGTCGGTGCGGATGCTAGAGGGTGGCTTGAGTCTGAGCCTGGATAAAAGTGCGCGCATGGACCGCGACATGGTGGTGCTGATCGACGGCCTGCAGGGGCAGTCGCTGGCCGTTTGCGGTGCCGATCTGGCAACTGGCGAGACGGTAGTACTCGCCAGTCTGTGTGCCGCAGCGGCCGGCGTGGTGGCAGCCCAGCCGGTGGCGATGAAAGTACTGGTGGATTGTTCCGGTTCGATGGCTGGTGACAGCATGGATAGTACGCAGCGCGCATTGCACGAGGTGCTGGGTGAATTGAGAGGCGAAGACAGCCTGAGCCTGAGCTGTTTCGGTAGCACTGTCCAGCATCACCACGCCGGCCTGCAGCGCGCCGCGCCGGAGGTGCTGGCGGTGGCCGCGCGCTGGGTCGCGCAGCTAACGGCTAATCTGGGAGGCACGGAGCTTGAACTGGCCCTTTGTTCCACGTACGAGGTGCCCGGCAAGGCCGACTTGCTGTTGCTGACGGATGGGCAAATCGCCGACGTCGAGACAGTGATCGAACGGGCGCGCAATGCCGGCCATCGACTCTTCGTTGTGGCGATCGGTACGGCGCCGGCAGGCAGTTTGCTGCAGCGTTTGGCCGATGAAACGGGCGGCGCATGCGAATTTGTGGCGCCCATGGGTGATATCCACGGCGCGATTCTACGCACGTTCCGGCGCATGCGGCAGCCGCCCGTAAAGGATCTGGCGCTAGACTGGCAAACGCCGGCGAGCTGGCAAGTGGCGCCGCGCAGCGTACTGTTCGAGGAAGAGACTACGCATGCACTGGCGGGCTTTACGGCTGGTATGCCGGACATGGCATGTTTGCGCTGGCACCGTCAGGGGCAGGCTGGTGAGCTGACGCTGGTGCTGGGGGAGCAGGCCGCACGGCTGGCCGGGGATACGCTGGCGCGGCTGGCGGCGTCACTACGGCTGCCCGGTCTGGACGCCACGGCCCAACGTGAACTGGCCTTGCAGTATCGTTTGCTGACCCGCGATACGCGACTGGTACTGGTACATCAGCGTGCCGAAGGCGCGCAGGCCAGTGAGCCCGCGGTCTTGCGCAGCGTGCCGCAGATGCTTGCGGCGGGCTGGGGCGGCAGCGCATCTGTGCGGTCTTGCGGTCCGGCGGTGTTCCGGCGCATCCCTGCCAGCAGTGAGGCGGTATGGTGCCGCGATAACGGCATGGAGCAATATGACATTCCGGCGTTCCTATTAAAGAGCGCACCGGCACCTGCCGACGTTTCCGAGCGCAGTGCGCTGGACGGCTTTGTGAGCCAGCTCTATCGTTACTGGCGGCAGGGTCGGATTGCGCACTTCGTTCCCGCCAGTCTGGCGGATTGGTCGGAGCTGCTGCCGGAGTCGGTGCTGGAAATGCTGAACGCCTTGCAGCAGGAAGGCGTCGCGGAACAGGATCTGATTGCTGTCTTCCTTGCCGTGATGGGCGACATTACGCGTCAGCAGGGCTGTGAGGCAAAGCTGTGCAGATGGCTGGCCAAACAGGCGCCGCCTAATAGCCGCGCCTTGCAGGCGCGGATCAGCGATCGCCTGACAGAGCTAACGGGGTGGGCGGTTACACGCGGCTTGTGGCCACACCAGCGGGTTCTGCGTCGTTGGCGTTATCCGGTAGCACAGCAGCGTTTTAACGTTGGTCCAATTGCGCACGTGACGCTCGACTAAGCCCGCGCGTTAGCAGCGTGTTCAGCACGCCGCACAGTGCGCCCAGGGCGTGAGCCTGCCACACGGAGATGATCCCGTGTGGCAGCGACGATCCGCCGAGAGTCATGCCGTATGCTTCGGCAGCGGTTTTGAGTACCAGCAGCGCCGCTAGAACGATTATCCAGTAGCGCGGAAAGACGCGCTGCTGCCAGAGGGCGCACAGCGCCATCACGGCCATCATCACATCCAGGCCGGACAGGCCGCGATAGTGCGCCATCTCCGGTAGACCTAGCAGTAGGGCGAGCGCGATCAGCGCAGCCCCCCAGCTCAGGGCGAGGCACAGGCGCCGCGTTCCTATTAGTGGCTCCAGCACGGCGCCGATTAGAAATAGTGCTACCGCATCGGTGATGCCATGCTGTGCCGAGAAGTGCACCAGATGGCCGCTCCACAGCCGCCACAGCTGTCCAGACAGAATCGCCAGCCGGTCGTAGGCCAGCGCGTCGCCGAGTGCTGCGGGGGCATACACGAGTGCCAGCGCGGCCAGCGCCAGTAAGGTGCTGGCAGGCGCCCGCATAGTCGGCGCCCGCTGAGTCGGCACCCGCATAGTCGGCACCCGCATAGTCGGCGCCCGCATAGTCGGCTCCCGCTGAGTCGGCACCCGCTTAGCCAGCGCGGCGACGTTTGCCAACCACCAGCGCGGCTAACAAGCCTGCCAGTGCCAGCAGGCCCCAGTCTGCAGCGCCGCCGCCTTGATAGCCTTCCTTGTTGCGAATCTGGATAGAGCTATCGCCCTTCAGGCGTTCGCGGAAATTATCCAGCTCCGTCTGCAGGTGGGGAATCAGCTGGTCTACGGCCTGGTTATAGCCATCCGACTGGGCCGCACGCGATTTCGCGCTCAGACCGGCCATGGTGGCATTGCCAGCGACCCGGCTGGTGCCAGGGGCACGGAATAGCAGCTTGCGGCTTTTCACGTCGAACACGGAAGCGTCGAGCATGGTCTGGATATCGTACTGATTCCCCTGAATCACGTAAGCGCCGACGATGGTCCAGTACAGCATGGACAGCACATTGGTATCGTTGAACTGCACCTGATCGTAAGACAGCAGGGTCACGACTTCCACGTTGAACATGCGTGCGACCTGATCCAGATTATCGAAGCCGCCGCGTGCCTGCATGTAGGCGCTCGGGATGATTTCGATGCTGCCGATGTAAGCGTGCTTGGCGAACGAGGCTTTGACGCGTTCCAGCAGTTGCGTTTTCTGCTGCTCGCTCAGGGCGCCACCCCAGCCAGCGCCCGGTACAAAGGCGATGCCGACCCGGACGGGCGGACGCAGCTGGGTAACGCCCGCTTGCAGCATGGGCGCCTGTTTCGCGTTCGGGTAAAGGTAGTCCACCACGCTGCCGTTTTGCTGGGCGCGGTGTCCGGAACCCCAGAACGCGCAGCCGCCTAACAGCGCCAGTAGCAGCGCAACGATGAAAGTTTTTATGTAGTGCATACCTGATCCTCTGGTTAAATCTGGGCGACAGGCAGGCATGCGTACCCAAGTGTTGCGCATGCCTGCCGGTGGTGACGCAGCGTTCCGGCCGATGAGTCAAGGGATGCAGCCTAACAGATGGGATGAGCGGGAAGGTCACACATTCTCACATACAGCGCATCTTTCGCGGCGGTGCTGTGCTGCGCACCGCGAAGTACCGTGTGCCGGGGCGGCAAGCTGCACCAGGGCGAGTGCGATTCAGCGCATATGCATATGCGCAAACTGTCCTGTCGGCGCTGCGACAGACGACATACAATCCTAGTCTTTAAGTCCAGACTTTATGGAACCGGTCGCCTCCGAAGAACTCGCCCAATTGTTGCTCACGAGCATAGAACTCGATGCGGCAGCGTTGCATGTGGGCCGCTATTGCGGTCCGTGGAGGGCGTCGACCGCTGGCAGCGACATGGCCAGTTTCCATATGATTCTGCAGGGCAGCTGCTACCTGCATTGCGACGGCCAGCCGCCGGTGCTGCTGCGTGCGCGCGATGGCGTGTTCCTGATGCATGGCGCGCCGCATTTCCTCAGCCCCTATGCCGATCCTGCCGCGACCATCGGCGGGCCGGTAATCCAGCCCCTCGATGGCGAGGATGACGGCAGTGGCACCGGACTAGCCTGCGGCTTTTTCCGTTTCCGTGGCGCCTTGAGCCCGCTGGTGATCGATACCTTCCCCGAACATCTGGTGTGTCGCAGCGACGCGGCGCATGCGCGCCATACCGCCGCGCTGTTCGACATGATCATCGCCGAAGCGGGTGGCGATCCGCTACGGCCTTCGGCACTGATCGTGCGACTGGTGGAGTTGCTGCTGTTTTATCTGATCCGTCAGGCCACGCAGGGCGAGGCGGTCGCGGTTGGCCTGCTGGCACTGGCACAGCATGGTGAATTTTCCGAGCTGCTCGAGCGTATGCTGCGCCAGCCGGCCGACGACTGGAGCATCGCCCGCATGGCGCAGGTGGCGCATATGTCGCGCGCCGCCTTCTGCAAACACTTCACCAGCATCAGCGGCATTTCGCCGGCGCGCTTCCTGCTGCGTCTGCGGATGAGCGCCGCCGCAACGCGTCTAGGTCAAGGCGAGTCAGTCGAGCAGGTGGCCGGGCAGGTCGGTTATCAGTCCAGTGCCGCCTTCACCCGAGCGTTCAAGCGCATCGTCGGGGCCCAGCCGGGCGCTTACCGGCGCCAGTTACGCAAAACCGGATAAAGACGTTTGAGCAAGAGATGACGACGAAACAGTATGGCGGCATAGCCTTGCACTGACGATAATAGTGATTCACTGTCCATGAAAGACGACCATGTCCCGCCTGACCCTGCAAACTGCTGAAACCGCGCCGGCCGATAGCCGCGCCTTCGTTGAAAAAGCCATCGCCAACAATGGCTTCCTGCCTAACCTGATCGGTGTGCTGGCGAATGCGCCGGTGGCGCTGGAAACCTATATGACGGTGTCCGGCATCAACGCGCGCGCCAGCCTGACGCTGGCCGAACGCGAAGTGGTACAGATTACCGCTGCGCGCATCCACGGCTGCGACTTCTGCATCGCCGGTCATACCGCCATCGCTCTGAAGAAAGCCGGCTAGCCGGTGGAACTGGTGCGCGCCCTGCAAACGGGTACTGCTACCGGCGACGCAAAATTCGATGCCGTGGCCAGCTTCGCCAGCGCCGTGATCGCGCGCCGTGGCGCCGTCGATGACGCCGAACTGCAAGCCTTCCTGAACGCTGGTTACAACCAGCAGCAGGCACTGGAAGTGGTACTGGGTATCAGTCTGGCCACGCTGTGCAACTTCGCTAATAGTCTGGCTGGCACGCCCGTCAATCCGCAACTGACGCCTTACCTGCCTGGCGCGATCTAACCATGGTGGCCCTACACGACTGGCTGGAACAGCATGCCGATACGCTCGATCAGGAACAGCATTTGGCCGATGAACTGATGCCGGCACTGGCCGCCGCTGGGCGCTTCCGTGTCGGCGTGCCGCAGGCGCTCGGTGGCGACGGCGGCAGCGTTGGCGATGCCATCTGCGCGATTGCCGACGTCGCCGAGCAATCGGTGACGGCAGCCTTTGTCTACTGGGGCCAGCGCACGTTTATCGAATACCTGCTGCAAAGCCCGAATACGGCGCTGTGCCAGCGCCTGATGCCGCAACTACTCAATGGCCGTCTGGCCGGTGCCACCGGTCTGTCCAACGCGATGAAATTCCTGTCCGGGATGGAGCCGCTGCAGATTAGCGCCGCTGCCGATGCAGCCACTGGCGGCTGGCAGCTGAATGGCCAGCTGGCGTGGGTCACCAATCTGCATCCGGCGCACTTTACTGCTGCCGCAGCAGTGGCGCCGACTGATGGCGGTGCGCCCATCATCGTCGCCTTCGACAGCAAGGCCGCTGGCGTGCAGCGTAGCGCCAATCTGGAACTGATCGCCCTGTGCAGCAGCCATACGGCAGCCGTGAAACTCGAGCAGGTGGCCGTCAATGCGGACGACGTGATCAGCGCCGATGCGCCGGTCTGGCTGCCGCAAGTGCGGCCTGCCTTCCTCGGCATGCAGTGCGGGATGTCGATCGGGCTGGCGCGCGCCAGTCTGAAGGTTGCTGCCACACTGGCTGGCACTCACCGTGGTCAGCTCAGCGAGCGCATCGCCGAAGCGCAAGCTTTGCTGGCGCAGCAGGTTGCCGCGCTGCTGGAAGGTGTGGCCGATGGCCGCTTCGTACGTCAGGCCGCCGATTTGTTCCGCTTGCGTATCGCGCTGGCCGAATCGGTGCAGCAGGCGCTGACGCTGGAACTGCAGGCCAAAGGCGGACTGGCCTATCTCGTGGGGCATCAGCGCGGCTTCGGGCGACGCTGGCGCGAGTCGGCCTTTATCCCCGTGATTACGCCTAGCCTGACCCAGCTGCAGGCCGCACTGGCGCAACAGGCGGCTGCCCGGCCATGAGCGAACGCGCAGCCGATCATCCGGCGCTGCTGGCCAGCGCCTTGCGCTTTGCCTACCCGGGCTGTGTCGAGACCTTTGAAGATATTTCGCTGACCATACGTCCACGCGAAATCGTCTGTCTGCTGGGCGGTAGCGGCTGCGGCAAGTCTACCTTGTTGCGCGTGCTGGCCGGACTGCAGGCTCCCTCGTCGGGGCAGATCAGCTTCCTCGACGCGCCGCTGACGGAACCGAGTCCGCGCAGCGCGCTGGTGTTCCAGCAAGCCAGCCTGTTGCCGTGGCTGACAGTGGCCGGTAATGTCGGCTTCGGGCTGGATTTCTCGCGCCAGCCGGAGATCACGCCGGCCCAGCGTGCGCAGCGCGTGCAGCAGGCGATTGATGCCGTCGGTCTGGCCGGTTGCGAGCGCCGCTATCCGGCCGCGCTGTCGGGTGGCATGGCGCAGCGCGTCGCGCTGGCTCGCGCGCTGGCGCGCGAGCCGGAACTGCTGTTCGCCGACGAACCATTCTCCGCGCTCGATGCGATTACCCGCGCCGAAATGCAAACCCTGCTGGTCGAGGTGGTGCACCGCTGGCATAGCGCCGTGCTGCTGGTAACGCACGATATCGACGAAGCGATACTGGTGGCGGACCGCATTGTGCTGATGGGTGGCCAGCCGGGCCGCATCGTCCGCGAATGGCAGGTCGACCTGCCACAACCACGCATTGCCCACGCTGCCGCCGTCAGCACGCTGCGGCTGGAAATTCTGGCCGCCCTGCTGGGCGAGCGCAGTAGCGCCTGATTTTTTATCTTCCCTTTTTTCGAAAGTACGCCATGACAGTATCCAGCGGCTCCAATCCTTACCATATCTGCGCTTCTTCCGATTGCGACTGCGGTATGACGCGGCGCGACTTCCTGCGCATGTCGGCGCTGACGGCGGCTGGCGCCTCGGCGCCGCTGCTGTTTGCGGGCGACGCGATGGCGCAGCAGGGGCCCAAGGGCGATGACCAGCCGGTCAAGATCGGCTACCTGCCGATCACCGACGCCACGCCGCTGCTGGTAGCGCATGGCCGCAAGCTGTTCGAAGCGGAAGGCCTGCAGGCCGAAGCGCCGCGTCTGTTCCGTAGCTGGGCGCAGATCATCGAAGCGTTTGTCTCCGGTCAGGTCAATGTCATCCACCTGCTGTCGCCGGCTACCGTGTCGGTGCGTTATGGCGCCAAATTCCCCGCCAAAGTGGTGGCATGGAACCACATCAATGGCTCGGCTCTGACGGTCGCCAAGGACATCAACCGCGTCACCGACCTCGGCGGCCGCACGGTGGCGATCCCGTTCTGGTACTCGATCCACAACGTGCTGCTGCAGCAGATCCTGAGCAAAAACGGCTTGAGTGTGGTGGCCAAAGGCCGCGACGGTGCCATCGGCGCCAAGGAAGTGAATCTGATCGTGCTGCCGCCAGCCGAAATGGTGTCGGCGCTGGCTAGCAAGGCGATTGCCGGCTTCATCGTGGCCGAACCGTTCAACGCACTGGCCGAGACGGCGGGCGTGGGGCAGGTGCTGCGCTTCTCCGGCGATGCGTGGAAAAACCACGCCTGCTGCGTCACCTTCCTGTCCGAGCGTGATATCAGCACCCGTCCTGAATGGGCGCAGCGCGTGACCAACGCCATCGTCAAGGCGCAGCACTGGACCCGTTCCAGCCAGATCGACACGGCGCGCCTGCTGTCGTCGGGCGATGCGCATCGCTACACGCCGCACTCGTTGCAGGTGCTGTCGAAAGTGCTGACGGTGACCGACTTCACCGATTACGAAAAACGCGGCATCGTCGCCCACAAGGACTGGGGCCAGCGCCGTATCGACTTCCAGCCGTATCCGTTCCCGTCCTACACCGAGCAGATGGTCAAGGCGCTGCAGAACACCCGCCTCGAAGGCGATACCGGCTTCCTGCAGAAACTCGATCCGGCCTTCGTGGCGCGCGATCTGGTGGACGACCGCTTCGTACGCAAAGCCATGATGGCGGTGGGCGGCCCGGCAGCCTTCGGTCTTCCTGCCAATCTGCTGCGCAGCGAAGTTGTGGCGATCTAAATGACGGTCAGCCTGAAAGCACGTACCTTGCTGCCGCTGGCCGGCTTCGCCGTGGCGCTGTTGCTGTGGCAACTGGGGATTATGGCGCTGCAACGCGACACCCCGATAGCCGCCGCATTTGCGCCGCTGCAGGCGGGACAGGCTTTGCTGCAAATGCTGCAGGGACCGGACATCTGGCGCGACGTCGCTCTGAGTCTGCGCCGGGTGGGCATTGGCCTGTCGGCAGCGGTGCTGCTGGGCGTGCCGCTCGGTGTGCTGGTCGGCAGTTCGCGCCGCTTTGCTGCAGCTGCCATGCCGCTGTTCCAGTTGCTGCGCATGGTGTCGCCGCTGTCGTGGATGCCGCTGGCCGTGATGACGCTCGGCGTCGGTGACGCGCCGGTGTACTTCCTGCTGGCGTTTGCAGCGGTCTGGCCGATTCTGCTCAATACCGCAGCGGGCGTGGCCAGACTCGATCCGAACTGGATGCTGCTGGCGCGCAGCCTGTCGGCTACCCGCCGCGAAACCGTGCTACACATCGTACTGCCGGGGATTACGGCCGATGTGCTGACCGGTGTGCGGCTGGCGATCGGGATTATCTGGATCGTGCTGGTGCCGGCGGAAATGCTGGGTGTCTCGGCAGGCCTGGGTTATTTCATCCTTGACGCGCGTGACCGGCTGGCCTATTCGGAACTGATGGCGGCCATCGTGCTGATTGGTGTGCTGGGCTATACACTGGACTATCTGGCCCGCATGGCGCATGCGCGCTGGCTGCATATTCGCGCCCAGAGTTGATTTTCAGTGTATATTGAACAACACATTTGTTCACTATTCCTCGGAAGCTCACAATCACAATATGCCCCAGTCCATATTATCCGTAGCGGCCCAGACGGCATTGGTCGATCTGAATAGGCCCGGAATGGAACGCGGCGATGCCCTGCAGGAGATTCTGGGCCGGATCCCCAAGGTTCCGGTGGTTGTGGTGTCAGGGCTGGACTCGCCGGATCTGCTACGGCGCTGTCTGAATTTGCCTTCCGTGTGCTTTTTTTTGTCCAAGAATGCCAGCGCCGGCGAGATGCGGGCGGCCATCGAAGCCAGCCTGGCGGGCGGGCGACCGGGGCTGGTTCAATTCAGTGAAAAGAGTTACGCGACCGATCCCAGACTGAGCTCCAGACTGGAAGAAATGCGCGGTCTGCTGCGTCTGGACATGACCAACAAGAGCATCGCGCAGCAGTTGAAACTCAGCGCAGGACCGGTCAAGAACTACATGAGTGAGCTGTTCAAGCAATTGAATCTCACCAACCGGACTCAGGCAGCCCGCTTTTCTGAAGCACTGAAATGACTGCGCTGGAGGCCCCGCTGGCCGACACTCAACCCGATCCCGAAGAATTACCGGCCGATGCGGCATCCTTCCCGTGGGGCTTACTGGTTCTGGCCGGAATCGGCTATTTTGTTTCTACCATTCTGCCTTACTGGAAACCCCTGACGTGGTGGCTGCTGATTGCCGGTATTGGTAGTGCGCGCATCTGGATCATCCGCCATACCCGTTTCGAGCAACTGTCGGCGGCGCGGCGGCGCTGGCGGCTGCGCGGTCTGATCTGGGTTTTTATGCTGGCCAACTCCAGCGTTGCCTACTTCTTTTACACCCCCGGCGATGTCAGCCTGCACGCGCTACTGGCGCTGTATTTGTTTGTCATTGCGTCGATTCTGACCGCCCATCTCTCGAGCTTCGACAAGCTGCGTTTGCTGGTTTCCCTGTTGATACTTGGGACCCCGACCGGGGTCCGCATGATACTCGAGGGTATCGATGCGGGTCAGCCCGCGATCTGGGTGCTGGGGCTATGCACGATTTTCGTTCCGATACCGCTGGCGCAGATTGCGACGGTGCAGACGCGCCTGATGCAGCGCCAGTTTGTCGCCCGTATTCAGGCGGAAAGTGAGGCACGCGCCCTGAGCACCGTAACGCACGCGCAGGCGCGCTTCTTTGCAGCCATCAGCCATGATTTGCGCCAGCCGGTGCATGCCATTGGCCTGTATCTGGAGGCGGTCAAACGGCTGGTGGTGCAGTCTGACGATGTGTCGGCGCATCAGGCGGTACGCGGCATCAAGCTGTCATGGGAAACCCTGAATGCGCTGCTGACGCAAGTGCTCGATCTGGCGCGGCTGGACGCGAATATGGAGCAGGCCGATGTACAGCCCTTGTTGCTGGCGCCCCTGCTGCGGGAACTGGTGCTGGAGCACAGCTCGCTGGCCGAGCAGAACGGGGTGCGACTGGTGGCGCTGGTGCAGGCGGCGCAACAGGTCGATGCGGATGCGCTGATGTTGAAACGGGTGCTGTCTAACTTACTGGGCAATGCGATCAAATTTTCACCGCCCGGCCGCGCCGTGGTGCTGGCGGTGCGGCCGGCCGGTGCGCATTGGCGGATACAGGTGCGCGATGCCGGCTGCGGCATCAGCGAGGCAGATCAGGCACTGATCTTTAGCGAATTTGTGCAGCTCGATAATGTGGCCAGATCATCGGCTCAGGGTTTCGGGCTGGGGCTGGCAATCGCCAAACGGCTCACGGAACTGCAGGGCGGCGCGATCAGCGTGCGTTCGCAGCGTGGCGCAGGCTGCTGCATGCAGGTAACGCTGACCCGATCGGTGGCAGCGCCGTTGGCGGAACGCGGCCATGACGTGGCGCCTGCAGAACTGGCGCAGCAAGCGGATCGGAGCGTAGCCCGGAATTGGCTGACAGGTTTGCAGGTGCTGTTGGTCGAGGATGACGTGATGGTCGGTGATGGTATGCGTCAGTTGCTACAGTCGTGGGGCTGTGTGGTGTGCTGGGCGCAGACGGTGGAGGTGGCGCGCCAGCTGGCCGACAACTGCGCTGTGGCGATTTGCGATGTACGTCTGGGTGCGCCGACGGCAGGGCTGGCACTGGCCAGCTACTTACAGGCATCAGGTATGCCGGTAATGCTGATCAGTGGTGAAACGGATGTGGCGCCGCGTAATTATGCGGCCCAGCATGGGCTGGTGTTTCTGACCAAGCCGGTGGCGCCAGCGGTGCTGCGTGATGTGCTGCTGAGCATGGCACGTCGTCGCTAGCGGGAAGGGCTGGGACTCAGGTCTTCAGCCGTGTTGCCTGAAGACCTGAGCTGGCCATATTAGGCGCGGCGACGGCGGGCGATAACGCCCATCAGTGCCAGACCGCCCAGCAGCATGCCATAGGTTTCCGGTTCCGGAACGGCCGTCACGCTGACGTTATCCAGCAGCATCGCGGTGGAAGCGCCGACGCCGAAGGTGTTGAAGTTGAAGCGCAGGCTATCCAGGCCGGTGCCGGTGACGGCAAATTGCATATGCTGCCAGCCAGCGGTCTTGGTGGTCGTCGAGAAGATGGTCTGGTTGTTGTAGATCACCGAGAGTGCCTGATCCGGGTTGCTTTGTTCCAGCCAGTAGTCGAAGGACAGGGACAGTGGGCCCGCGGTGTCCAGGAATTGCTGGGAAATGCTGGCTGGTGCATCTTTGACGTAGAGGAAACCGCTACCGGTGCCGTCATTTTTTACTTGCAGAAAAGTGGCTTGCGAGGTTTGCAGTGCCCAGCCAGTGACCATGCAGTTGAGGCAGAACTCGCCGTTGCCGACGAAGTTGGTGGCGGCCATGGCAGGTGCGCCGGCCAGCAGAGTCGACGATGCGACCAGCAGAGTACTTAACAGCTTGCGAGTGATTTTCATATTCAGCGTGCTTTCTTCATAACGAGAGTGGAACGAATTGGGGGTGACCCGGGAGCGGTGGTCGGTGTGCTTGCTGCCAGCGTGGACCATGTGCATGCCGTTCTGCACCGGCCACCGACGTCCGGCCTGTGCATTTTGAATACTTTGACAATGTCGAAAGAATAAGTTTTTTAAGCAAGCATGAGAAGGGTGAAATTAGTCATGTTGGGCGGCGGATGGGGTGTACTGGGCGGCTCATGGTCAGCACTAGTTGACGTTTTTTCAACTAGCATTTAGGCTACAGCGACTTTCCCCTGACTTGCATAAGGCTGTTTATGTACGGAGCGTTACTTGGCGATCTGTAGTGGTCAACCCATCCCGGACACTAGGTTAAGTTTCTCTTCGGTAACGGCCGGCGCCACTCCTTCATTGAACTTATGTGGCGGCATCCAGCTACCCTTGCTTTAGCGGCCGCCTCCCGTCGGGCGCTGGGCATAAAACATCCTATAGTGATGTTGTGCAAATGAAACTTTAGTTGTTTTTGTTGAACCTGAAGTGAACGTATGGTAACGTACAAATTCGGCGATCCAGATCGCTCTAGCCAACCAGAATTAGGGAAAAGCCATGAATAAAATTACTCATCTTGCTGCCATCGCAGCGTTGAGCGTCGCGTTCGCGCCAGCAGCTTATGCAGCGCCGCCGAGTGCCGTCTGGATTGATATTCTGTCGCCTAGCACCTCTGGCTTCACGGCGGGTTCCAAACAAGTTACTTATGGCCCTATTGGTGCCAATGAGGTTTGGGTCTATGACGGAGCGAACATCACGCCGCAGAATGCATCCAATATCGAGAGCATCGTGGAAACGCAGTTTGGCCTGCCGAGTACCGGCGTTGGTTCGTTGTCTCTTGTCGGGCAAAACGACACGCAAACTACCAACTCGTTCACGCTGACAAGCGCTACCAGCTATTTGGCTATTCACTACGGCCAGGGTGAGCTGCTGTTCCACTGGAATACGCCCTTAGCGGCGAATACAGTGTTCACCATCGCGAATTTGCCTCATGGCATCAGCAACTATCGCGCATTCAACACCATCTCTGCGGTGCCGGAGCCGACCACCTACGCAATGATGGCGAGTGGCCTTGGCCTTCTGGGCTTCATGGCTCGCCGACGTAAGCGCGCATAGTCGAGTGCAGCCTGACGAAGTACAAAGACCGCCAGTTTTGAGCGGTTTTTTTTGCCTGAACAGTTCGCCTTTGGCGCGATTATCATCGCCGTCACGGCTGCATGGCGGGTGTTTTCGCATGGTAACGCGCAAGGTGGGGGGGCGGGACAAGGCACGCCCCCCTATCCAATCATTAGATCGGTCAGCCCGTCAAAATTTTTTCGCGAATGCGCGTGAGGCCGAAACGGTCGAATTATTTTTGCGCCGACATACTGGGAGTTCCTCAACTTTCCACGCCGCGCTTATGGAATATCTCTCGTTGCACTGCGCAGTGCTTCGTCACTGGCACGTTCGTCTTCACGGGCTTGTACACGGCCCGTTCACTCATCCAGCTCAATCGTCGCATTCAGCAGACTAAAGCGGCACTGGCGTCCATGAAGAAGTCGCTACCAGTGGCGACGGCTCCTGTTGCGGCCGTGCTCAACCTGTACCCCGCCATCGGCGGCGAGGCCAGCCAAGCTGTTGAGGTGCCTCGTGGCGCCGCCATAGACGGCCCATGCCAGCGACGCATCGTCTAGCTCTCGACCAGCTCCAAGCATCGTTTGATCGCGTTATGACCAAGTTGGATCGGATTGAAGCGCTGATCGATGCGCTGCCCTGTAAGACACAGCACTGACGTTTCTCAGTGCTTATGCTGATGATGGATATCCGGGTAATGCTTGTGTGAATGCTTTAAGGTCGAGTGTTGATGATGATGAACATGCGGCTCAGTCTCATCCCACTCGAAGTCGTGGTCATGTTGGTGATGGGCATCGTGAGAGTGGGCGTGAGTATGATCCATCGGCGCGTGCTCATGTTCGTGCTCATGGCTTTCCGTTATATGCAGCCAGATACCCGTAGCCATCAAGGCCGCAGCAAGCCAGAAGGCCATCCTTGACTGTTCACCCAGTATCATCAGCGACAGCGCGGCGCCAACAAAAGGCGCGGCTGAGAAATACGCTCCAGTGCGGGCTGTGCCCAAATGGCGCAGTGCCAACACAAACATCACCAGACTTAGCCCATAGCCGCAGAATCCGATCACCCCGGCGCTGATCGCCGTCGATACAGGCGGGAGGTGTGAACCAAGCACTGCCGCAATGGATAGATTGACTGTGCCCGCGACCAGCCCCTTGACACAGGCTATTTGCACCGCATCGCTGGCCGATACCTTGCGCGTCAGGTTGTTGTCGATACCCCAGCAAAGACAAGCGCCAACGATAGCGAGCGCCCCCACAGACAGGCCGCTTGATGCCGCCTGCTCCAGAGAAAGCAGCACTCCGGCCGCCACAATCAGCAGCATGCCTATGAAAATGCGGCGGTCGAAGTTTTCCTTGAAGACGAACCATGCCAGCACGGAGGTCAGCACGCCTTCGATGTTCAACAGCAGCGAAGCAGAAGAAGCTGGCGTGGTAGTTAAGCCGATCATCAACAGAACCGGACCTGCTACACCACCAGCCACAATCGCTCCACCCAACCACGGCCAGTCCTTGCGAGTCAGCCCGGCATCTGCGGCATGGCTGCCTCGCTGGGCAAGCTTTCTTATGAGGTATAGCACCAGCAGCCCCAAGCCGCTACCCATGTAGAGCATACCGGCAAGAACGACTGGCGCAACCTGATCTACCAAGGACTTGGCAAAGGGCGTGCTGGCGCCGAACAAGGCGGCTGCCAGCAGTGCATAGACCACTCCTTGATGGAGGCCGGCATCGTGGTTGGGTGTTTGACTCATTTCGTCTTCAAGCTTTATTTCACCAAAAACTCGGACGATACGGTGATCTTCTCCGCTGTCGTGACGGTGGCGCGCGCCTTGGTTCCCGCTGCAATTGTAGTCGCTTTCACTGGCTCCATACCGTTCACGCCCGCTGGCTTCAAGGCCACTTCCGTGGCTTTGCCGCCGCTGGTGTAAGCCAGCGTGCCGGTCGCGCCAATGGTCGAGACCTTGTGGCCATCGGTGGTAACGTAAACGATAGCGCCATCTTTCTTCTTTGCCAGCTCAAGCTTGAGCGCTTGCTCTGGAGGCATCTCGTCGTGGTCCGGGTGTGCTAGTCGTTTTATGCGGCGACGGCGAGTGTTGATTAAAGTGGGGTACAAGTGGGGTACAAACTTCATCATGGGCCGCAGACAAGAAAAAAGGGCTACAAGCCGAAGCTTGTAACCCTTTGATTTCCCTGTTAATTCTTGGTGCGACTGCCGGTATCGCATTGCACTATGAAAAACTTCGACAAAATCAGAGAATACCAACAAAAATACCAGCAAAAATTGTTCTTCGCTATATTGTTGGAAAAGTGTCGTAAGTTTTTCAGTAAGAGAAAAATTCCCCGATGTTTCCCTACGGTTCTCTCGGTTTGTGAGCTATGGCGAGGATGATGTAGGGCATTTTCCAATAGCCAGGGTCGTGCATTGTCACACCTTTCTTTTCGCTTGGCCTAAAATGTTCATTCAGACATGTACGCGTTAGGATCGCGAACCACATGCAAAAGTCTTCTAAATTCATCATCGGGCGCATCTGACTTCCATTTGTTGATGAAACGGCAGACGACTTGCAAGTTGCCGCGCTCGTAATGTCCATTACTGTCGATGCGGTCAAGTGAGCACAACATTGCCGGGTCGTCGCAGGAGTCTCGGTATTGGAGTGTCAGCCCACTGATTGCGCAAATGCCTTCCTGGATGCTGAGCAATTTGTTCACAAAGGTTTCGAGCTCAAGCACGTTTGCGAAACCGAATTCTTTGTTCTTGACCGTTCTCTCTGCAGTTTGCCCGTTTGAGTTTCGAGTAGTGTTCCAGGCGGTCAGCGCCATTTCATATGCCGCATTCTGCTTAGCAGTAGAAATGCTGACCTCGCCCTTCCGGCTGTCGAGAAGCACTTTTTCCCAAAGCGGAAGTTTGTGCCACGCAGTCAAATCTGCGCCGATAATCATCGCCAGTGCATAAGGTGCGTAATCCTTACTGAGGCGCTGCAACGTGGCCTCTGTTGCCAGAAAATGGCGCGCTTTAGGGTGTGCTCCTTTCCAAGAAAGTCGCCTTCCCGCCAAATCCGTCCGCGACCACGCTATGGTTGGTTTAGCTGTATGAAATACCTCATCTCCCGCACTCGCTTCAGGCGCATGTGAAGGGTGAAAACTTATGGAGAACGGTTCGGGCAGTGAAATAGTCCACCAAATGTCATCGTCGCATCGGTGTATCCATATATCCGCTGAAGTGCTTTCGAAGATCTTGCTTACGTTGTACCACCGCGATGCCGTTCCTTTGTTTGGACGAATGCCACGCGCAGTCCATTCGTTCGCCATTGCGTTTGCTACGAAGCCATCTTTGTCATCTTTCTGGAGGAATTGAAGCGCCGAGGGATGGCTAAACGTTTCGACGTAGGAGTTTTTCAAGCATCTGGGCCATAGAGCATTGCTAATTCCAAAATTGGCAATATAGATGTTGGTCGCGGTTTCAAGCTTCTGTCTCAGCAACACTGGTGCACCGGTTAGAACTGACATCGCATAACTTTCGAATAAGGAAATATGTCCAGTTTATTCCATTAAATTGCGCGGAGCCTATTTATCCGTGTTCGGCGAGGGGTGTTAACTTGCGTCCACATGTGAAGGCAATGCCGATAAGCCCTATACGTTGTACCCATTCTGTATTCGTTGCATACTTAGCACACTGCAGCATGATAGCTGGCACGGCACTTTTAATTTTCGGTGCTTCCCTACCTTTCGAAAGACTATTACTCTGGGGCAATGATGGGAATATTTGATTGGCTTTTTGGTCCCACCGTCGGGTTCATTAGAACGGATGAACAGGGAAATCAATTCCGTCTAACTCCTGCCGAATATGGGGCTCAGGGGGTCCAATGGGCAGTTGCTGTTGGTGGAATTACGAAAATAGAACTTAGCTCGTATGGAAAAAATCGGAAACCACCGGATATCATCACAAAAATTCGTCATGTGCCTTTGATAGCCTCCGCTCATGGCGTGGCATTCTTTGTCGCTGTCTATTGCACATACCCTGTAATTCGACTTGGTATTTCGAATGATGCCTTTAAGGATGTCGTTCAAGGGGCCACAGATTCAATCCTTACCGGTACCTATCTTGTAAACAAACACCCTACATCCCCAGAATATCTTAACCAATTGATTGTGGAAGTTACTCAATATATCGCGATACTTCTAGAAAATGCTGGGTCCATCAATCATCCCGATCAAGATAAATTATTGTTTGGCATAGGAGGTGCTCTGCAACGATTAATTACTTTACTTGATCGTGAGTACAGCGAGGTAGATTTTCCAGCAAATGAAACGCAGACTGAGCTATCCAACGCCGCGAATTCGTCAGCCCAAAAATCCAAAGAAAATTGGTTTGACGGATCATTCAAGAATCCGGGAATTGAAGCAACTCGTGCAGTGAAAGCCGAGAAGCTACTTTCTTCTACGTTCGGCAATATTGCAGTACGCTTTGTTAAGGAGATTGATGCACGAAAAGGGATTCGCTTCGGATGACGACGACAGATCTATGGTCTGTTAATCTCGCTGACGCGATGATTCTGGTTTATCTAAAGGTACGGCTTACTAAAAGTGAGGTGACGATATGCTTTACGCGGCTTGTTGCTCTAATCTGTTCAAATTATAGTTTACGTTAGATTTTTTCTTGTGCTGCTAGATTTGACTGTGGCACAGTTAAGTGATCATTCTGAATGATCGAAAGGTCTGGTTTTTATACCTGGGACAGGAGGGGCCGTCCCTACCATTATTCCCTTAAATGAAGGACTACTTTAATGACCAGATTAATTGCTGCTGGTGAAGAATGTCTTGCAGCAGCTGAAATCGTAGCCAGATTTGCCTCTCATACTGGCATCGAGTTACATGCAACGAATGCCGGAGTAGCGGCGAAAGCGCTTGATTTAGACTACATCGAGGTCGACGTAGATCGACCTGCGGGAACGACGTGGTCAAAGTTGGAGCGTCGGTACTCGATTCACGATTTGCCAATGATTTTTGACAAGCTGCAGGAACTTGCGGATCGGCGCGCTAAATTTCCCTAAGGTAATTTTCATACTGATCATTAAATTGAAGGCGGCGTACAAAAGACTAGCCCGCTTTGTTAGCGCCATTCAGCACCATCGGAATCAAGCGCTTAGCCCAGCCTTCACGTGCTGGGCTTTTGTTTTTAAGTTCCATGCCAGCATGATTTGTGAAAATTGCAATCTTAGTGGCTTTGACAGAACCTAGTACAAGTCATTTTTAAGTTGCCTGATTTGCACGTTCGATTGATAATGTCATTTACCAATTTGGTAAATGAAGTTACCATACCCCCTGTAGGAGATACTCCTGAAAATCGAATTTGCGGACAAGAGGCTGCGTGAAACCTGCGAAAAGCAGGTCGTGGCTGTGAAGCAGCTAGGCGCTAGCTGCGCACGAAAACTCCAAAGTAGGCTTGCGGACTTGGCTGCAGTGGATTGCGTCAGCGACCTTGTAGCTGGTCGACCTCATCCTTTGCACGGCGACCGTAAAGGTCAATTTGCCGTTGAGTTGGCCGGAGGATACAGACTTGTTTTTGCCCCAGCGAACGACCCAACACCGCGACGTAACGACGAATCTATAGATTGGTCTCGGGTAACTATCATCTGCATCGAATTTATCGGGGATTACCATGATTAGCATTTCTAATACCGCTGACAGCGCGGAGTTCGCTCCTGATTGGGTTTCACCCCCAGGAGATACCATACTCGACCTGCTAGAAGAGAGGGATTGGACGCAACAGCAACTAGCCGACCGACTCGGCTTTTCGCCCAAGCACGTGAATCAGTTAATCAAAGGGAAAGTCTCTTTAACTGAAGATGCAGCTATTCGACTTCGAAATGTTCTTGGTGGTTCTGTAGGATTTTGGCTAACCAGAGAAGCTCAATACAGAGAGCGCGCAGCACTGATTGACGCCGCACAGCGTAACGCGGATATGGTGCCTTGGTTGGAACGCTTTCCTCTCAAGGAGATGATGGACTTGGATGTTTTGTCCAAACGACGTTTAGACAAGAAATCGAAGCCTTCGCTCGTGGGTGAGCTATTGGCATTTTTCGGCGTTGCGAGCCCGGAACAATGGGAGAACCAGTACGGAAAAATGGAATTGGCATTTCGTAGAAGCCGGGAAGAGCAAGCCGATGTTGCCGCTATCTCGGCTTGGCTACGTCTTGGCGAGCGTGTGGCCGAGCGGCTAGAAGGACCTCGGTAT
The DNA here is from genome assembly GCA_027490725.1 of Oxalobacteraceae bacterium. Taxonomy (GTDB): domain Bacteria; phylum Pseudomonadota; class Gammaproteobacteria; order Burkholderiales; family Burkholderiaceae_D; genus Rugamonas. The sequence continues at coordinate 86,175 of JAIXXN010000078.1, read as the reverse complement.
AGCGAGGATAATTTTAAGAAAGCTCTAAACGAGATATTGTCGCTTACCACGCAGCCACCCCAGCAATTTCATCAGCGAATGAAGACACTTTTACATGAGTCAGGGGTAGCGTTCGTCGTCGTTCCTGCCCTTCCTAGAACTCATGTTTCCGGTGTCGCCCGATGGTTAAACCCTCATAAGGCGCTAATTCAGCTTTCTTTGTATGGGAAAACTAACGATAAATTCTGGTTTAGTTTTTTCCATGAGGCTGCGCACATTCTGCTCCATAGCAAACAAAAGACAGCTGTGTTTTTAGATGACCCTAATAAAGAGGGCTCTAACTCCCCCGAGGAAGTCGAGGCTAATGCCTGGGCACGAGATATTTTGATTCCGCCTACAGCAGCGAGCCAGCTTGCGACGCTACCAAAGACCCGCGCCGCAGTTGAGCAATTCGCGAGTTCAGTTGGGATACATCCGGGAATCGTGGTGGGGCGCATGCAGCACGATAAACTGCTTGATGTCAGTTGGCTAAATGATCTAAAAATCAGCTTTCAATTAGCGCAATAAACGGAAGCCATTCCTTCAAGGAATATCAAGACTTTACGACACTTAAAATGCTGGCGCGCGAAACGTTATAGCTGCGGGCTAGCGCGCTCACGCTTTCGCCGGCGGCATATTTAGCGATGATTTCAGTGCGCTGCTCGGCGTTGGTTTTAGACGGACGACCTAGAGTCTTGCCTTCGCTTTTAGCTCGGGCTAAACCAGCTTGAGTGCGCTCGACCAGCATATCGCGCTCCATCTCGGCCACGGCCGCAAGCATGGTTAACATCATCTTGCCTGCGGGTGAGGTCAGGTCTAGTTTGCCCAGCTGCATGACGATTACGCTGATTTTGCGAGTAGCTAGCAATTTGACGGTTGCTCCGACGTCCTGCGCATCGCGGCCTAGGCGGTCTAACTTTGCAACTATCAGCGTTTCGCCATTTCGAATCTGTCCTAGCAGCGCGGCGAACTGTGGGCGCTGTGTAGCACTCGTCTTTCCGCTGATGGTGTCTGCGAACCAATAGTCGACCACATGGCCAGCAGCTTCAATTTCCAGCTTCTGATTGTCTGCGCTTTGTTCAGTGGTGCTGACGCGGCCGTATGCGAAGGTTGCCATGGTTTTTCCTAGGTAGAAGTGCTAGCTGTGTTAGAAAACACTGTTAGAATATATTTACCTGTTAGAAATGGCAAGCCCTAATTTATTTACATAACTATAGATGGACTTTCAGAGGTGTTAGAAATCGTTCGTTTTCCAACACAGATAATCAATTGGCTATACTTTAAGTACTTCAACCAATTTCACATTGCAAGCTGGCATGAGTCTGACGGGAGACAATTTAAGACTATGGGACGCCCAAGAAGAACACTTGAACAATGTCAGGCCTAGCCCACAATAGCTGCCAAGGCGATCAGTGCCATGCGCAGCCACCGCTTCGATGTCTCGCGTGTCGTCACCGATCCTGATGCGGTAAATGCCATCACGGTCGACACATGGGCCCAGCATGGCGAAGGACTGAGCGGAAAGGCCGATAACGGCACGCCAGCGGCATTCTCGACAGTCGATCAAGAAGAGGCCGCCGCGCTGGCCAAGTCGCGACGCGGATCGCCAGATTGCCGAAGTTGCATTACAATAATTTGATCGCAAAGCCTATTAGGCGCAGAAAGCGCCCGGCGCTACGCTGCTGTTTTATCCACAGCGGCTCATAATCAAAAAGCCGAATTTCAAGCAATTCTATGGTGACTGAGAGGCCAAGGGTGAACAAGCAGGAGCAAGAACAATTCATCTTGGCCATCAAAATGACGAAGAGTACGGAGGAACTTACAGCGTTGCTGATGACGCTGCCGGCGGCGCCCCCTCCTTCTTGGGACAGTCCCGACCCTTACGAGCGATTGGAGGCATTGGAAAATATGCCCCGCGCCAGCCTGCCGTCTACTATCACGGAACCACGGCAGATATTGACACCGTCGACCTGAATCACTCGGGGGCTTAAGGATAATGGCTGGTTCGGCACAGGGGTCTGTATCACCAGTTCCGAGTTTTTCGTTCATGACTATGCTGATGAAAAGGGCCAGGACGGTATAAGAATCACACAGGTATTCGCTGCAGTAAAAAACCGTACATTGCCCCGCCGGATCTGAAGTCCCCCCCTAAAAAATGCTCCCAGCAAAGCCATCAACGCCTAAACGGCCCGCTGAGCAGAGGCGGGCCATGATGGCCTGCTAATGCAGCTCCCCATGGAGTGTCCAAGTGCGTATCCCGGTCAAAACCAAACAGTCATTCCAATTCAAAACAAGCCAAGCATTACTGTGCAACCCCAGCCAGTGATTCCGATCCGGATTAGGCCATTGATTCCGATCGGATGCCGACACACCAAGCGTCATCAGGTGAATTGGGGGTGATGGTTTTTAAATGACCGGGGGGCTTCCGCCCCTTGGGAGTCACTCAGGAAATGCGCAAATGGTCGCAGTGAAGCGCAATCGGAGCGCCTTATTTGCGCATTGCGCCGAATGTGTATCTCAAGCATTCGGCGCAATGCGCCTCTCTTCAATTAGGCCCCATGGTCCTCAGTAATTGCTTTTTTGGCTATCTGAATCTTTCGGTCGGCATATTGAACGACATCTTTAACGGCCAATTTTTTCATGGCAGAAATGAGGGTGTTCATAGTTTCATAATCAGGCTTGCCGTGCATGACGGGTAATGTGATAGATTTGTTTTTCACGACATTCCATCCTCCCAATTTATTCTTGTAGGAATATACTGGTAGATTAGTCACCTTGTTAATGCATTGGACGGCAAACAAATACTGATTCGGTGATAACTCAACTCCATCAAATATCCACTGAATTGCATATGCGTCTGACAAAACCGTGAATTCGTGCGGCTGAAAATAGGCTCGATAAACATCGCTATTGGCCGGTATTGAAATAACCTTCTTTAAGATTGTGGCTCCATTTTTAGGGGCAAAATAGTTCAATCCTTGGTTGTTAAAGCTCGATGTGAGACATGGAAGTGTACATTGATCAGTTATATTTTTTGGCAAATCTTCTGCTTTGAAAGGTAGTTTTTTTGTCTTTAGTTTTTCGAATAACAAATCGAGTCTAAAATTACCCCATTCAATATTATCAAAATCATCCAATGCCTTCTGCTCTTCAACTGTTAAAATGCAATCTTTAAGGTTCGCTGCGGAGAGATATGCATCTAACTTCGCTATTCGTTCCACTTCTAGCTCTGTTATAAATCTCTCCATGAAGTCGTAATCAACCGTACCATTTGCTTTGACAGGAAGGTGAATTTCAGATTTTAAAAATGTTTTATCAACATCTCTGACAAGAACTGATAACAATCTTTGTCTTTGACTATTTAATATTACAGATAGAAATAAAGAGACATTTTTCGTAATTTTTTCTTTGTGGCTAATTTTTCTGACAAACTGCCCTGCATACCATGGTTTCTCTCGATAGAAAAAATCCATTTGCAACAGGCCTAGACTCCAATTGCCTGAAGTGTTTATATTCTCTTTATTTACAAAGCCTGTCTGCTGTAGAACACCTTGGTTTTGAGATGTTCTTGTTACATAGTCATATCCAAATCCAAATGTGAGTTTTTCTTTGTTAAAGCTCAATGTTTTAGAAATTTCAAACATATTTCCAATCTTGAACTCGCCCCACTTAACCTCTTGCAATTTCTTGGTAAGTGGGGCCTCTACTTTCCCAGGCTCTCAGCTCCGACTTGCTCTTTCAGTAGATTACTTATTTCCCAGGCAAGAAAATCGCCAACGGTTTTCTTAAAATCTTGCAATGTTGGTTTTTCGTTTATCGGCGCTGTCTTATTCCAGTCAGCACCATTGCTAGGATCAATCTTTCCCTCATAAAATTCACTGCTGGTAAATATCTTCAGCTTGCTTTTGCCGAATCGCACAAGGTTTACCACCTCTTCGTATCGTACTTTTGCGCGATCCGTATCTTTGAGATTGTTACTCGCTTTTTTACGGTTAGTTCGCGTGTAGCCATCATTTGAAAAATCAATGAATTTCACCGGTTCATCTTTGTGATGCGGTTCATTTACCTTAAAAACATATATATTAGTTTGAACACTCGATTTTCCAATAAATAGATTTACTGGCATTTTTATACTAGCAATCAGGGTATTTTTTTTCAGAATTTTTTTATTGTAATCCTGGGCTTTCCCAGAGCCAGCAGAGCTTTGTATGATAATTGCGGCATAGCCCCTGTTCATCATACTTAGTGCTTTTTCAACAAAGTTCATGCCATTGCCGTTTGCCGAGTATGGCGGATTGAGGATAAACGCATCGGCAGGGAACATTTCCTGCGTTTTTCCAAAACCATATTTTCCATCAAAGTCGGAGAGCGAATCTCTGTTGAGAATGTTTGAACTTCCATCGCCCATCAAGATCATATTGAGAATTGCTAGCATATAAACGCTTGAAAGCAGCTCCAATCCGAGCAGTTGTTCAGCTTTAATTTTTATTTCTTTCTGTACCAACTGCTCCGGAGATGTAATGCTATTTTTCGCATCCACAAGCATCTCGTTCATCGCGGCAACCAGTAAACCCGCAGATCCGGTGGCAAAATCCCAGACATAGGAGTCTTTGTTGACCCGAGCCAGCTTCACCAAAAGGTTTGCAACATAAGATGGTGTTAGAACGACGTCGTTTAGTTTGTCCTGAGTAAATCCAAGCCAGCCGTACATCTCATTAAAAAGCTTACCGGTAAAATCGGTAGTTAATCCAATTTTATAATATATACCTAAATCATCGACGATCTTTGTAAAAACTCGTTTCAGTTGGCTTTCACCGTCTATGACTTTATTGATATTATCCGTAGTCAGTGTATTCTGAAGCGTTCGTATAATTAAATCTTTCTTTTCTCGGGGAATTTTTTTTTCCTCTAAGAATGCCTGAATTTTCCGAACAATGATATCGCCGTCTGTACTTCCACTTTCTGTGGATGATTTTAAATCTGATTTCTCAAGTGGGCGTACTTTGCCCGGAATTCCAATGGTCGCGATAATTGAAGCGGCTACAAGATAAACACGATCATTTTCGCCAAGCCCTTTTTCGCTCTGATAAATATCGTTATTGAGTTTAACGAGGCTTGCATCAATCTCTTTTTCACGCTGTTCTTTTATTTTTTCTAGCTCATCCTGTGAAAGATGGAGCGTTTTAATTTTATCAACAAAAACATCGAAATTTTCCGGCGCTAAAAAGGAAAGGTCGGTATATTCAGCTACTTTCTGTCCTGCGCCAAGATTGCGTTTGGAAACATAGTAGACGCCGATTTTGTGTTCAATTAAACCTTGTTCGTTTTTATGCCCCGTTATGCCAATAGCGATAATATTCGTATAACTGGTGTGGTGTAAAATGGCGTTTGCGTAGTGTACTGCGCCATTTATAGCAAATGAGTTGATGTTTTGGAAATGAGGTTCATTTTGGCTCTTTCGATTTTCAACCTGCCCGTTGGCATCGAGCTTTACCAGTTTGTCTTTATAACCTTTGTATTCTATAAGTATCGGGTAGAAGTCCAAATTCTTGTCTTGGAGAAGCAGCTTTGTATCGGGACGATTTCCGCCAGCACCTCCATTTTTTGAAAAATAATCATCAAGTGCTTTGTCGATTTCTGCGTTCAGCGATTCCTGCTATAATTTGTAGGGAAGGTTATAAGATTTTAGCCAGCCATTTGCTAAATCAGCGATATTCGGTTCAATCGATTTTGCCATTTAATTCTCGTTCATTAATGATAGGTTTTGATTAATTAATTTGCAATGCGCTATGTAACTATAAAATTGGGTAGAAAAATGTGCCCTAACTTGGCCGGTTTGTATCTAACCCGTCTGGGTGCTTTTCGCGCAGAATGTCTTCCAAACAATGAGGGGCGCGTAACAATCGCATCATATACGACATACTAAAAATCCGGAAAAAGGCAGCATTGGCGAACGATCGCTCTTGGCGAGATCGTTACCGACGGGGATAATCGTCATGGTAGACTCCTTCGCTCAACTGGTTGTATCGAAACTCCAGTTTAGGCGCTCAGACGCCGACAGGTGCGGAGTAGTCCATCCCATTGCTCTTGGCCGACCTCGGCCCATTCCAATTGCAATTTCAAACGGAACGCGTAAATATCCGCCACGACGCTAACGACCAAGCTGAAACCAGCGATTGCCCCCCCAAAACCGCAGGTTGAAACGGGCTCACACTTCATCATATACGTTGGCAGCTTGGAGAATTCCCATTGCAGAATAAAGCGCGACTATAAACATTAGCGCCGCGACACACCAGCCATTCGTTCGCTTTTCATTCTGAGTCTTAGGTTGCTCTCGTTGGGCCTGTTTGTGTTTTCGTCCGATTGCCGTCGGCTACTGGCCGTTAGCTGAAGCACTGGACCAGCTTGCGCATATTGGCTCCGCCTGCTCCTTGGTTCAAATTTCGGCACCGTCAATTTCTGGCTGGAGCCTATCTTGCGCGTCCTTGTCGCAATGTTGTCGAACCGCCCCAAACGGGATCTTTAAAGAGTAGCATATTGTCAACCTGCTAAATGCGCACAATCTCACCGATGTTGTGCGCGTTCATCTAGGGGAACGACTGGTCGGTTTGGGATCGGAACGAACGGTATGGTTTGACCGAGAACGCCCTGTGAAGTCGACGAGAATACGTACCCAAGAATTGGACGCCTTTAAACCAGCGGCTGTAAAGTTCGCCATTGGGAATGATGGTGCTATTAATACTGTAAACGCAGATAGCGGCCCTGTTCAATACCGATTGAGTATGTGGCGAGGTTTTTACGGTTTCGCGCAGAAAATACATTCCTACGCTCGTTGCCGGGAGCAGATAGATTTTCTGCTCTTTCAAGGTTGCAGGTAGCAAACTCCTACGCAAATTGGGGCTGGGCTGTAACCAATGTACATGTTAAAACTAAATTGCTTTGTCATGGTTCTGTGCCTCTTAAATCAGGTTTCTGAATGTCTCGAACAACGAAAATCACCCTGCAACCATCAAAGGCGCTAGGGGTGTAACCTGCAAAACAGCTACCTCCCAAGGTGGCCCTCTCAGGCTTGTCGCTACGACCTCAAAGCTGCAAAAAATGCGACTGGCTCGACTGCAAATCCGAATTATTCTAGCCGGCAAAAAAGTGGCGAAAACGATGCGGTTCTCCCTCTAAATCCGAACTATCTGTAAGAGTCGGCTTTTCACCATATTACGTGAGGCCATCGCCCATTTTTAACCGGGCGTTCTAGAGTGGGCGATTACCCTTCATCTCAGCCTTCGTAGTTCTCCGGTAAGTGTGTCTCAGTAAATTCCAAGTTTTTGAGAAACGGCCCCTAAGATGCCGCTAACCCTCGAATGAAAGGAATTATCAATGAATAAGCACTATCAATCCGTATCGGCCCAACTCGCAATGATCCCACCAGCCTCAAGGGGAACTACAGACCCAAGTAAGCATCTTCGCCTTGTTAGAAATGTGTGGCATTACCGCTTCTCTATCGGAGGCGTCAGGATTCAACGAACGACACATGAACGTGATCGGGCGCGAGCTGAGTTGGTCGCGCAAAAAGCCTATGCAGATGCCTGCACCGTTGCCAACGGAGGAAAACTTATCCCGACACTATCGGCGCTAGCTGCTGAGTGGCTTGATGTTCGTGGACCAGCCATGAGCAAGGCTCACGTGAACGGGGTCTGGTCTTTCGCGCGCGATCATTTGTATGATCTCGGCGAATTGCCCATTAGTGAACTGACCACCGAACGAGTGGAGCTGGCGCGCAACAAGCACCTCGCAAGCCATAGTCCTGCTACGACAAACCATTGGCTAAGAATCATAAAGCTGATCGTCAACTGGGCTGTTCGCCGCGAAATCATTGATCGCCTTCCATGGAAAATCGATATGATTAAAGTACAGCGGCGTCCAAAAACCACGCTGCCCATCGAATTGGCCAAAGACTGGTTTGTAGCCATGGATAGCGCAGTACCTAACTCGCCTTCGATCGGAACTGCAGTTCGGCTGATGTTTGGGCTTGGCTTGCGCGAGTCGGAGGCGTCTGGCGCGCGCTGGGAGTGGATTGACTGGGAACGAAGGACATATACGCCAGGTGTCACGAAAGGACGGGAGGCTTCGGCTATTCCGATGCCGCGCTGGATCATCGACCACCTGAGTCCATTAAGGCGCCCAGCTGGTCTGATTGCTCCAAGTCGCAGAGGAAAGCAGATGTCTTCTAGTTACGCAAACAAAGCAATTTCCGTGGCAAATTTGTCTTGCGGAATTAGCGGCATTACACCGCATCGGTTAAGGGGATCCTTCGCTACCCTTCTTGCTGAAGAGGGGACGCCTATCCAAACCGTTCAACAAATGATGAGGCACAAAGACGTGAAAACTACTATGGCCTACTTGGAGGTGAACCTCGGCACCGCCGCCATTGCCCAAGACCGGTTGGGAGACCGGTTGGGGCTAAACTCGATAACTGCCCGGTCAGCTCCTAGTGATTTGCAGAAGCCCAGATTGGATTGACGTAACCGCTGCCACAAGGTCTCATAGTTTTGCGGTGGGACAAGTGGGGCAGGTGGGACAACGTGCATCGATGCGGCTTCAAGCTGCCCCACCGCCGTAAAAAACAGGTGGGGCACGGTGGGACAAATGGAAGGGCTATCGTTGCAAGCTGCGATTCCCACCCACCTGTCCCACCTTGATAAAGCTGAGATGGGACACCGCAAACCCGCATGCATAAACATTGTCCCACCTGTTCCACTTGTCCCACCGATTTTTAGTTACGGCAGATATGATTTCGAGAAATCGCATCGTACTATTCACTTTCCCACATGCGGCTAGTGAAAACGTAACACCTCAGCGTGCCGAGTGGTTTGATACGTAGTTTTTGCGAGTTTTTGCCATCCTTGCCAGGTACGATCCAACCAGCAGCCGCTAACGCCGCAGTCGCCGTCTTTACTTCGAATCCTGCACACACATCACGCCTGAATGCTTCGGACAAGACTAAATACTCCCGTTCGCCATTCGCACCAGTACGATGGAACCCCGCCCGGTTGATTACTCGTTGGTCGTTGATGGCACACATGTCTTCAAATCGGCTTGCGCCGTGGGTTTCAAAAAATGCTCTGACCTGTGCCAGTATATTGCGCTCCTCTCGGTTGCCCGTGCCGCCGAAAGCATCTAACCACGTAGTAAAGCATTTGTGTACCGCGTCGTTTACATCGCCACTTCGCCAGCCAGTCAGACCATAATTTGTCGCCAGTTCACCGGCTACCGCCACCAACGCGAAGCGTCGCGCTACTCGTAGTACTTGGCCAGCAGAATCCTTCGGGGCGGCGTCCTCGACGAAATCGTCAATGCTGCGCTTAATGTCGGAGGCGAGCGTCTGGCGATTAACGACAATCTGACGTAGCCAAGCTACCCCAACTGCACCGTGGTACCTGATCGCCGCGTCCTTAACGGCAAGCGCAAGCGCAGCCGGATTGGGCTGGTCGTGTAGGGTCTCAAAGGCGCCCATGCCGGCTCCAGCGTCGGCATCTATATCTGCTAGGCGGATTTCTTGCCCTGCGTTAGCCTTTCGCCCGCCTCTCGCCATCAAGGCGGTAAGCGATTCCTCCCCCGCTGATAGAAATAACAACCGCCAGCGCGAGGACTGCCTCGCAGCACCAGTTCGCGATGCACGCGCCTTACCTTGACCGTTCGCGAGTAGATAGGCCGCTTCCCCAGCCTCCGCCGGGTCAACTTGACTTAACTCGTCCAAGATCAACAGGCCGTCATTGTGCAGCGCTGCCAATCCTTCCAGTCCGTTGGCGGTTGCGCGCCAAAGTCGCGGGTAGGCGTTAGGGTCACCCCACACCGAAGCGGCTGCCTTCAACGCGGTTGTTTTGCCCGACGATGAACCACCGCGCAGATGGAACCCGCCAGAGTCTTCGCCCACTACATCAGCCAATGTACCGGCAAATGCAACTGACAACGCGAACATCAAGCGGGAATTACCAGCTGCCAGCGCCGCCACGGACTCGCGCCAGTCTTCTAGCGTACCGGCCACGGAAAACGCTGGTTCAATTGCATGGGCATTTTGGAAGACCACAATTTCGTCATCTTGTCCGACTGACTCCGAGGGCGTAACGAATACGTCTCCATGCCAGCCCAGCCGATCAACGCACCGAGCCCTAGACTGAACTGTCCAAACTTGAACGAACGCCGCTAACAGGTCACGCTGAGCTCTTATCGGAGAAATGGTTAACCCCATACGCGCCAGCTCTCGCCGCATGTCGGTTCCGTCGCTTTGAAGCAACTCTAAAGGCATAGCCCATTGATGCCGCACATTATCATCGTCGTGCCATTCCAATAGCCTGCCCCATTCGCCGCTCTTCGCGTCCCGCGTCTTCGCCACTATATCTAGGCGCGAGCAAATCCATCGAGGCGGTTGCTCGTTGCCGTCTTTGTCCGTGCCGATAAAATACACGCCACGGTTCGACACATCGAAGGTGCCGCCTCCGTAAGCACAGGTTATGGAATCCGCCTCCATACGCTTGCGCTGCTTTTGTTCCATTGGTGGTGCAGTTTTGTTGTACTTCGTGTCAGGCTCTTCGCCCATTCGCTCCCAAGCTGCACCAGCTTCTGCAACACTGATTTTGGCATTGATCCGAGTACGAACGGCGTCGATACCGAACCTTACAGCCATGTCGTTAAAGTCGGTTTCATTCTCGGCCCGTTCGCAGCCCAAGTCCGGCGAAATGGGTACGCCTCCGACTGATTGCGCTGCCTCGATCGCGTGATGCTCAGGCTTGCCGGTCGCCCTCACCAGATCCCCCACTAACACCAGCAATGCTGCCGGATAACGCTTGCGCATTGCTGCCGCCACTGCAGCCAAATTGCTGGACGATAATGCTGCAAGACAAATTCGCGCCGTCGCCGCGCGTACAGACAGCATGGTTGCCACACCTTCGCCAATGCACAGCGTTAGGCCATTCCCATTGCCTTCCGGCATCGCTTGAGCGGCCCAATACCCACCAGTCTTGGCTCCACCATAAATTGCACACTTGCGCCCGTGGACGTCGATCAATTCGCATGTGGTAAGTTGAGCGCCGTTTTTGACAGGCGCGACCAACAAACGGCCGATCAAGGCCTCTCCACTGGACTTCGGAGCATAGCCAAGGAGCGCTGCAACCCCGTTTGCATCAATCTCACGCAAGGTGTCGGCTGGGGCGACCTGTTTGCGTACTAGGTATGGGTGATCGGCACCAGCCGGCGTCGCTGCCTGCCAAAGTGCAGCTGCTTTCCTAGCAGCTGCACTACGCCGCTTATCTACTTCGGCCTCGCGTTTCAGTTTTAGGGTTTCTATCCTGGCTCGTTGTACAGCATCCTCTGAGGGCGTCAGGATTCGCCCAATGTCGGCCTGCCAGTGCTGGTGCAGTCCAGTGCGATGGTCGCCTATAACGCCAGCAGGAATCGCATCGTTATGCATTACATACCAGCCGGCGTCGTCCTTAGGTTTACCGCTGCTTGAAAAACGGCGTAGCTTTCCATCTGCCATAATTTCGTCTGGAGGGGTTATGCCTGCAGCAATGATTGCGCTTCTAAACTGTTCAATCGCGGCACCAACCGTTATTTCGGGTTTGCAGTTTTCGGGGCTCAATTTTGTGCCCTTTCCCTAAGACCACCCACCACGCGGAAGGTTGCTAACCAAGACAGATCAGCTAGGGTGATTCCCTTCCTTGTCATTGGGCGGTCCCTCCTGCGTTATTCGGCTCGGCACTCTTCAGAATGAAAGCATCAACTTCGGTTGTATCCCAGACGGTGATGGACTCCCCTAATTTAAATGGCTTTGGAAATTTACCTTCTCTAACCCAACGCCAAATAGTTGCTGGGCTTACTGGCAACTTACCCTGTCTTTTTGGGGTACTCGCCAATTCACTAATTCTGATAACACTTGGTGACATGAAAAACTCCTTGGAAACGCGCAGTAGCGCAGGGAGTGCAATCATCGTTGACTCAGCTTTATCAAAACAGAAGACCAGCGTAGCATAGGTAGTTCTGAGCTTAGATGCAGGGGGCTTGTGCTTAGCTCAGCTGACTTTGTGTTCGTTTCACATGGGCCCTAATCCACTCCAGTGGCTTTGTGGTTGTCGAGAGCAAATCGCCTCGACTCTTTGAAAAGGCAACAATTTTTGGCGTTATCTCCAGTGCAGCAGTCGGCACATGATGTCGCCCAGTAGGCCACCTTGCCTTGTCCAGTTCATATAGCCTTATGGTTTCCTTTTCAAGAATAGTAAAAAGTGCGGCTCTGCCGTCACCACCAGACCTAGCGACGGTGGAACTCTTGACCCTTTCTAAATGGTGCCTCATTAGTTCTGCATCATTCCTCTCTGCGTCAAGAAGATAACGGTATGCCATCAATATGGAATTCATATTTTGCTTTTGAAAACCTCTCTTTCTAATATCGGATAAAGCAAAGTCGATCATTAGTAAGACGCAAACTCCTATAACTTGGGCTGGTCGTATGCCCCTAGGTTTTTGATCTGTGTAGCCGTCCTTGGCTGTATCGATATAGGTATCCCAATCATCGAAGTGCATACTCGTCCATCGAATAAATTCCCCCGAGCAAATTCTATTGCCTATGAAATAACATTTATGAACGTTATTTGCCACATACCGAAATTCATAGTTGTTAAGGTAATGACGTTTAAGCCTTATTTTTTTTTCATCGCTCAAGATCAGGTAACTGCATATCTTGATCCCTTTTCTCACAATCAGAAGAAATTCATTGCCGAAGGCATCGAGAAACTCTTCACGGTTTTCCTTCACCGTTAATTTTTCTGGATCAAAATTTTTGAAAAGTGAAGCATATTTCGAACACGGTAAATCCTCCGCCTTAACGCGGGTGTATACATCTTCAACGAACATATCTATCTTTTACCTTTTAAATTCATATAGTCCGTGCCATTGCTTGATATTAAACATGGGAAGCTAGTGCAAATTCGGAGTCGGATCTTTGCAGTTGATTTCGTGTTCACCAAGCCGTAGTTTGTCTAAGTAGTTCGCCCAGCGCTGCATCATTTCGCGGCGGGCTGGGAGGTGTGCAGTCCGGTTGTACGCTCGGCCGTTTGCGTCCTTGACTGCGTGCGCAAGTTGGTGCTCGATTAGATCGACACGCTCGCCCAACACTTCGTCCATGATCGTGCGGGCCATTGCTCGGAAGCCGTGGCCCGTCATTACTTCTTTGGGATAGCCCATGCCTCGTAGTGCTGCATTGATAGTGTTCTCGCTCATGCACGTCTTGCTACGTAGGCTGGGAAAGACGTACTTGCCAGCCCCAGTGATCGGGTATAGCGCGCGAAGAATTTCAACCGCTTGCAAAGACAATGGCACCATGTGTTCGACCTTCATTTTCATTTTAGAGGCCGGTATGCGCCACTCTGCTGCATCAAGATCGACTTCGGCCCATTCAGCGGTGCGAAGTTCACCGGGACGCACGAAGACCAGCGGCGCGAGTTTAAGTGCGGCGACAGCTGCTGGAAAACCGTTATAGTCGAAGATGGCGCGCATAAGCGCAGCTGTTTGCTTAGGTTCCGTGATGGCAGAAAAATGGGTTCTGGGGGCCGCAGCCAATGCTCCCTTAAGATCTGCAGTCACATCCCGCTCGGCCAAGCCGGCGGCTACGGCATACCTGAACACCTGGCCACATATTTGTTTGACGCGATGGGCCGTGTCGATCGCCCCGCGCACTTCCATTTTCTGAACGGTTGTAAGCACATCCAGCGGCTTAATTGTGGATATAGGGGTCTTTCCCAAAAAAGGAAAAACATTGTTTTCCAGTGCTGCGGTCACTTTCGCTTGGGTGTTGGCACCGCGATCTGCTGTAGTCTTGAAAAGCCATTGACGCGCGACGACCTCAAAGGTTTGCTCCGCAGCTGCGGTCCGGGCTAGTTTTTCTTCTCGCTTGGCCTGGCTCGGGTCGATAGGAGGTATTGATGCCAACAGTTTGCGAGCCTCTTCGCGTCGCGCCCTCGCTTGAGCTAGCGATACAGCAGGGTAAATCCCCAGCGCTAGCGTCTTCTGCTTGCCATTAAATCTGTAATTCATGCGCCAGCATTTTGCTGTAGCTGTTACTAGCAAGTACATGCCGCCACCGTCGCTGAGCTTGTCACCAGCAGGCGCTCCACTGTGTTTTACCAGTCGAATACCCGTGTCCGTCAATGCCATGGTCTACCCCTTTGTTGGTATGCTGATTTTTGCACTTCACTGATACCAACAAAAATCCCATCATTTTGTTGGTATCGCATGCTATTGCATAACTTGGGGTGAGACAACAAAAAACCCGCTTCACCTATGAGGCGAGCGGGTTTCGATACTGCGTAATACAGGGCGATGCATGTTACTGGTGCCGACTGCCGGTTTCGAACTGGCCACCTGATGATTACAAATCAACTGCTCTACCAAATGAGCTAAGTCGGCGAAACTTGTACGGGGCAAATTATACGCTATTTAATACGCGTAAGGGTGGGGCGGCCGCCCTTTTTGGGAGGCGTATTGTCGTCGTCCGGCGGGCTGCCAGCCTCGTTTTGCGTGGCTGGAGCAGGCTTCGGTGCCGGGCTCGGCGCAGGGGCCAGCGACAGTGATGGCGCGCTGCTTTCTTCTTCCTCGTCGGCGTCCTGCTCGGTCATGCCCAGCATCGGCTCGAACGCCATGCCCTGACCATTTTCATTGGCGTAGATCGCCATGACGTTATTTACCGGCACGTAGATTTCGCGCGAGACACCGCCAAAGCGGGCGTGGAAACGGATTGCGTCGTTGTCCATCTTCAGGCCGGAGGTGGCGCCGAAGCTGATGTTGAGGACGATTTCGCCATTGCGCACGTACTCCATCGGTACGGTGGCGGCGCCGTCAACTTTGACTGCGAGGTAAGGCGTGTAGCCGCTATCGGTGCACCATTCGTAAATGGCGCGCAGCATGTAGGGCTTGGTAGAAATTTCAGACATGGTCTTCCAGACTGCAGTAGAACCCGGCGCGCGGCCGACCTGGGCCGGCTCACGCGCCGATAGACTTCAAGAACGGCAAACGCGCGTTGCTTATTGACCTAGCGGCGCATTACCTTTTCCGACGGCGTCAGCGCTTCGATATAAGCTGGGCGCGAGAAGATGCGCTCGGCGTATTTCATCAGCGGGGCAGCCGTTTTCGACAGTTCGATGCCGTAGTGATCCAGACGCCACAGCAGCGGAGCAACCGCTACGTCCAGCATCGAGAACTCGTCGCCGAGCATGTACTTGTTCTTCAGGAACAGCGGCGCGAGCGTGGTCAGGCGGTCGCGAATTTCAGCGCGGGCCTTGTCGTGGCTCTTGTCGTTGCCCTTGGCACGTTCGCTTTCCAGCGTGTGCACGTGGACGAACAGTTCTTTTTCGAAGTTGAACAGCATCAGACGGGCACGCGCGCGCATCAGCGGATCAGCCGGCATCAGTTGCGGATGCGGGAAACGCTCGTCGATGTATTCGTTGATGATGTTCGATTCGTACAGAATCAGTTCACGTTCCACCAGAATCGGTACCTGACCATAAGGATTCATGGTCGAAATATCTTCCGGCTTGTTGAACAGGTCAACATCGCGCACTTCGAAGTCCATGCCTTTTTCAAACAGGACCAGACGGCAGCGTTGCGAAAATGGGCAAGTAGTGCCCGAGTAGAGAACCATCATTTTTTATAGTTCCTTAGAAACAAAAAGGATGAGGCCGCGAACGGCTCATCCTGAATCGATCGCCCGCCAGCGCGGACATCGCAAAAACAAGCGCCGGCGGACCGGCGCTCTCGAGTTGGTTTACTTCACTTCTTTCCAGAAGGACGCGTTCAAGCGCCATGCCAGGAAGGCGAACAAGGCCATGAACATCACCACCACAACGCCCAGTTTCTTACGGGTTGCAGCCGCTGGTTCAGCCATCCACTCCATGTAACCGACCAGATCGCCGACAGCATTGTCGTAATCGAGCTTGCTCAGTTTCCCTGGAGTAATTTGTTCGAAGCCATCAAACTGGTGCGTCATTTTACCGGCTTCGTGCGGATCCGGCACTTCCTTCATTTTAACTTTTTGCTCGCCCTGCAGTTCCCACAGCACGTGCGGCATGGCCGCATTGTTCAACACCAGATTGTTCCAGCCGGTTGGGCGGGTGTCATCCTTGTAGAACGTGCGCAGATAGGTGTACAGGTAGTCGCTACCGCTGCCGGCACCCGATGCCTTGGCACGGGAAATCACCGACAGATCCGGTGGCACCACGCCGAACCATGCTTTCGCATCGCTTGGCTTCATGGTGGTGGTCATCATTTCGCCCACTTTTTCACCGGTGAACAGCAGGTTCGCCTTGATCTGGTCTTCCGTCAGGCCCAGATCTTTCAGACGGTTGTAACGCATCGAGGACGCATTATGGCAGTTCAGGCAGTAATTGACGAACAGTTTCGCGCCATTCTGCAGGGCTGCCATGTTATTGGAACGGTCTGGTGCCTTGTCGAGAGCGACGCCGCCTTCGTTGGCCAGTGCCAGTGCCGGCACCAGAGCCAGCATGGCGAGCAGTTTTTTAGGGAAATTCATGTAATGTCCTTTGTGTACTTTAGCCAAGTCGATCAGTGCGCGTGAAACACGACGCGGTCCGGCACCTTCTTGAACGTGCCCATGGTGCTCCACCAAGGCATGAACAGGAAGAAGCTAAAGTAGAGCAGAGTGCAGACTTGCGACACAATCGTGCGGCCTTCGGTTGGCGGCAGGGTACCGAGGTAGCCCAGCGTCAGGAAGCTCAGGAAGAACACGGCGTACACATATTTGTGCCAATCCGGACGATAACGGATCGATTTCACTGGCGAATGGTCCAGCCAAGGCATGAAGGCCAGAATCACCACCGAACCACCGAAGAACACCACGCCCCAGAATTTCGCA
Organism: Oxalobacteraceae bacterium; assembly: GCA_027490725.1. Lineage (GTDB taxonomy): Bacteria > Pseudomonadota > Gammaproteobacteria > Burkholderiales > Burkholderiaceae_D > Rugamonas. Next base: position 69,242 of record JAIXXN010000078.1, on the reverse strand, counting down.
TCGAGTACCTGTGGCAGCATGCCGACCACGGCCACCAGTGCAATCGCGGCGATGGCGATTTTCACGGTACGGGCCAGAGTCGATTTCAGCCACACGAAGCTGACATAACCGGCGACGAAGAACATCAGCACCCACATGAAGTCCGCAGTGGTAGCACGCAGCACCGAGTAGAACGCCGTGAAGTACCAGGTTGGCGCGATGTGCAGCGGGGTTTTCAGCGAATCGCCCGGCAGGAAGTTGTTGTACTCGAGGAAGTAACCGCCCATTTCCGGCGCGAAGAACACCACGGCGCTGAAGATGGTCAGGAATACCGATACGCCGAACAGATCGTGCACCGTGTAGTAAGGGTGGGAAGGGATCGAATCGACCGGGTGGCCATCGGCGCCCAGGTTTTCTTTCACTTCGATACCGTCAGGGTTGCTCGAACCGACTTCGTGCAGCGCGATCAGGTGGGCAGCTACCAGACCCAGCAATACCAGCGGAATCGCGATCACGTGGAAGGCGAAGAAGCGGTTCAGGGTGGCATCGGACACCACGTAGTCACCACGGATCCACAGCGACAGGTCAGGGCCGATCAGTGGAATCGCACCGAACAGATTGACGATCACCTGGGCGCCCCAGTACGACATCTGGCCCCATGGCAGCAGGTAGCCGAAGAACGCTTCGGCCATCAGGCACAGGAAGATGGCGAAACCGAACAGCCAGATCAGTTCACGTGGCTTGCGGTAGGAACCGTACAGCAGACCACGGGTCATATGCAGGTAGACGATGATGAAGAACGACGAAGCGCCGGTCGAGTGCATATAACGCACCAGCCAGCCCCACGGTACTTCGCGCATGATGTATTCCACCGACGCGAAAGCGAGCAGCGCGTCCGGTTTGTAGTGCATGGTCAGGAAGATACCGGTGACGATCTGCAGTACCAGTACCAGCATTGCCAGCGAACCGAAGATGTACCAGAAGTTGAAGTTCTTCGGAGCATAGTATTTGCCCCACTGGTCATTCCACAGCTTGGTCAGCGGGAAGCGGTCATCCACCCAGCCCAGTGCTTTCTGGGCAGCTGGTGCATCGGCCGGGAATTTGGTTTCTTTGAAAGCCGCCATGATTTATGCCTCGCCTTTCTCGTCTTTACCAATAATCAGCTTGGTATCGCTCAGGAACATGTGACGCGGCACTTGCAGATTGTCCGGTGCCGGTTTGTTTTTGAACACGCGGCCGGCCATATCGAAGGTCGAACCATGGCATGGGCAGAGGAAGCCGCCTTCCCAGTCGTCCGGCAGCGATGGCTGCGGGCCCGGGGTGAATTTCGACGATGGCGAGCAACCGAGGTGGGTGCAGATGCCGACCGCGACCAGAATTTCCGGTTTGCGCGAGCGGTGCTCGTTGCGGGCATATTCTGGGGTGAATTCGTCCGGATTGCGTTTCGACTCCGCGTCAGCGACTTTGCCGTCGGTGTTTTTCAGCGAGGCAATCATCTCTGGCGTACGTTTGATGATCCAAACCGGCTTACCGCGCCATTCCACGGTTTTCATTTCGCCCGGATTGAGGCTGCCAATATCCACTTCTACCGGTGCGCCGGCGGCTTTGGCGCGCTCGGACGGCTGGAACGTACTTACCAACGCGCCAGCAGTTGCCAGCCCCACTACACCACCCGCCGCGCCTGTAGCGACGAGCAATCCGCGTCGGCCGGAATCGACCTGCTTTTCGTTACTCATACAAACCCCAATCAGTCAAAGTGCGAACAAAATCCGAAACCGCAAACACCAAAATCGGAAGCGAAAACTCACCATAGTGAGCTTCTTGCAACCTTAAATTATAGGGTAAGCGTGTTGCGAACTAAAGAAATAATCCTTCTCCGGCCCCGCTTGTTGCCAGAGCAATGCCGTTGCGTGCTTGAATTCTGCAGGGGCATGCCCTACTTGGGGGCGCACAAACGGTGGATATTGATGCAAGACAAATTTATAGCCTAAATCCGCACCAAAATGCGCATCCTATCGCAGTGTTTTGAATCTGATTGAAAAAATAGTATGATCCAAGCGCAGTTTTGTTCACAATTGACCACACAGCGGGGAAGAAAAATATGGCAATGATGCAGGAATTCAAAGAATTCGCAATGAAGGGCAACGTAGTCGATCTGGCCGTTGGTGTGATCATCGGCGGAGCTTTCGGCAAGATTGTCGACTCGCTGGTCGCGGACATCATCATGCCGCCGATCGGTAAGCTGTTCGGTGGTCTGGACTTTGCCAACTACTACATCGGCCTGAACGGCCAGGACTCGAGCCTGAGTCTGGTCGAAGCGAAAAAACTGGGCGCCGTGTTCGCCTATGGTAACTTCGCCACCATCCTGCTCAACTTCATCATTCTGGCATTTGTGATCTTCCAGATGGTGCGCCTGATGAACAAGGCACGCGAACTGAGCAGCAAAGAAGCGGCGGCCGTAGCGGAAGCCGCACCGGCACCGACGCCCGAAGATATCGTGCTGTTGCGCGAAATCCGCGATTCGCTGAAGAAATAAGCCCCACGCCCCCACAGGCAGGCGGCGATGCGACGACTCTGGCTACTCTTTGCCCAGACCGTGACCGTGCTGCTGGCACTGTACATGGTCTATACCACCGTCGGACCTGAGCGGCGCCAGCCGGCGCGCGCTCAGCAGATGGGCGACGCCGAACACCCTGCCGTGATGCTGGAAGCGCGGCCCGTCAAGCCGCCTGCGGCAGCGGCCGGTTCCTACCGCGCTGCGGCGGCGCGCGCCATGCCGGCCGTGGTCAACATCCTCACCAGTAAGAAGCCCAAGCGCGGCAAGCATCCGCTGCTGCGCGATCCCTTTTTCAAGAAATTCTTCGGCGACCGCGAGCACGACGGCGAGGGCGATGACGATGAATCCAGCCTCGGTTCGGGCGTCATCGTCTCGGCCGAAGGCTATATTCTGACGAATAACCACGTGGTCGAAGCCGCCGACGAAATCGAAGTCGTGCTGGCCGATGGCCGCAAGGCTGCTGCGCAGGTGGTGGGCACCGATCCGGAAACGGATCTGGCGGTGATCAAGATCAGTCTGGAGAAGCTGCCGGTGATCGTGCTGGGGCAGGTCGAGCAGGTGCAGGTGGGCGATGTGGTTCTGGCCATCGGCAATCCTTTCGGCGTGGGGCAGACCGTCACCATGGGCATCATCTCTGCGCTGGGACGCAACAATCTGCACATCAATCACTTCGAGAACTTCATCCAGACCGATGCCGCGATCAACTTCGGCAATTCCGGTGGCGCGCTGATCGATACCAACGGCAATCTGCTGGGCATCAATTCGGCCATCTATTCGCAAACCGGCGGTTCGGTCGGGATCGGCTTTGCCATTCCCGTTTCGACGGCCAAGTCGGTGATGGAAGCCATCATCAGGAACGGGCAGGTGGTGCGCGGCTGGCTGGGCGTAGAAACCCAGGAGATCACGCCTGAATTAGCCAGCAGCTTCGGTCTGAAACGCCAGAGCGGTGCCATCATCGCCGGTGTCGTTAAAAATAGTCCCGCCGACCGGGCCGGTGTGAAACCCGGTGACATACTGCTCACCGTCAATGAACAAGCCATCGCCGATACCAACCAGATGCTGAATCTGATTGCCCAGTTAGTGCCGGGCCAGCAAGCCAGCCTGAAGGTATTGCGCAAGAATAAGGAAAGTACCTTGACCGTTCTGGTGGGCAAACGCCCGGGCGGCAAGCGTTAAGGAAAACCATGCATTTACGCGATCTGAAACAGTTTCTGTCCGAGCTCACGGAGCATAACAACCGCCCGTGGTTCATCATGAATAAGCCCCGTTACGACATTCTACGTGCCGAATTTCTGGAAGTGGTGACGCAGATGATTGCGGAGCTGGGCAAATTCGATGCGGCCGTGAAGTTCTGCGATCCGAAAAAAGCCATGTTCCGGATCAACCGCGATGTGCGCTTTGCGCACGATAAGAGCCCCTACAAGACGCGCTTTTCGGCCGCCGTGGCACCCAACGATATGCGCCGCCCTAGCAAGGCGGGCGGGCCGACGTATTACATGCAGATCGATGCAGCGGGACGTCTGCTCTTCGGTGCCGGTGAATACATGCCACCACCACCACGCCTGAAAGCGCTGCGCCAGCACATGGTCGAGGATGCGGCCGGCTTCAGTAAAGTGTTGAAAAACAAGAAGTTACGCGCCACCTTCGGGGATATTCAGAACGAAGGCAAGCTGATGCGCCCGCCCAAGGGTTTCGATCCCGAGCATGAGCACATCGAGTACATCAAGCTCAAGAGTTTCTTCGTCTGGACGGAAATCGATTTGCAGCTGAACCAGCCGGAGTTGCTGGTGCCGACCCTGATCAGCGGGCTGAAAGATGCCTATCCGCTGGTGCAGTGGATGCGTACCGTGAAACAGGAAGTCAGCGCCGAATAAGGCGTTGGTCGGGGGGCGGGCGCTTGCTGCCGTGCTTGCGGCCACTGGTAAGCACCAGCGCCGCAGTCGAACTAGCGCTGTAGCGCTTCGTCGCGCGGATCGCGTGCCAGCAGGCGCGATACCATCGCGGTCGGCTGGTCAGCATCGAACAGCACGCCGGCTACGGCATTGGTGATCGGCATGTCCACGCCCAGCCGGGCGGCCAGTTCGCGCACCGCCTTGGCACAAGGCACGCCTTCGGCCACATGACCGAGTTCCTGCACGATCTGGTTCAGCGCTTTGCCTTCGGCCAGCCCGAGGCCGACACGGCGGTTACGTGACAAATCGCCGGTACAGGTCAGAATCAGGTCGCCCATGCCGGTCAGACCCATAAAGGTTTCCGTCTGCCCGCCCAGCGTGGTGCCGAGGCGGGTAATTTCCGCCAGACCACGGGTAATCAGGGCGGCGCGGGCATTCAGACCCAGCCCCAGTCCATCGGCCACGCCGGTGGCAATCGCCAGCACATTCTTCACCGCACCGCCAACTTCCACACCGACCAGATCGGTGCTGGAATACACGCGCAGATTGCCGCCGTGCACGGTGGCCACCACGCAGTCGCGCAGTGCTGCCGAACTGGAAGCAATCGTCAGGGCGCAGGGCAGGCCGCGCGCCACTTCCTGTGCAAACGAGGGGCCGGACAGGGCGCCGCCGGCGACGCTGTCGCCGAGCACTGCGCGCACAATCTGGTGCGGCAGCAGGCCGGTATCGTATTCGAAACCCTTGCACAGCCACACCACATTCGGAATCGGGTAATTTTTCAGTTGCGCCAGCAGGGGGCGCAGGCCGGCCACCGGGCAGGCGGCAATCAGCAGGCTGTCCGCACTGGCCACGTGGGCCAGTGCGGCGTCGAAATCGGCGCTGACTTTGAGTCCGGCGGGAAACGGCTGGCCGGGCAGGTAGTGCTGGTTGACGCGCGCCTGCGCCATGTCGTCCATGGCGGCCTGATTGCGGCCCCACAGCAACACATCGTGACGCTGGGCCAGCGCCATGGCAACGGCCGTGCCCCAGGCGCCAGCGCCCAGCACGGTCACTTGGCGGACGCCCGCCGGTTTATTCGCTTGATCTTGCATACCACCTCGTTGGCCAGACGGCGCACACGCGCCGCGGCAACATTATATGCCCCAGACCTCGGAGCTCTTGACGTAACCGCTCAGGCCGTCCTTATGGCGCACTTTGAGCCAGCCATTCGCGGCCGGCTCGGCCACTTCCATGAGCACGCCTTTGTCGGCGCTAAACACCGGGGCGGCTGTGTCGTCGGCGCTGCTGCGCACTTTGGCGCTGGCGACCCGCACGATGACATTGTGTTTGGCGCTCAGGCCTTTGGCTTCGGTCCAGGCCAGTTCGCCGCCTACATCGCGCACTTTGAGCCAGTCGCCGTAGGCCAGCACCACTTCCAGCGGTGCACCGCGCGGTATCACATACAGTTTGCCGCCCTTGGTCGAGGGCGCGTCGTACAGGATCACCGGGGCGGCGCCCACGCTTTTAAAGTCGAACGCCTGGCTGCTACTGGCGGCCAGCATCAGGGACAGACTGAGCAGATTACGGAGCAGTTTCATGGACGTAAGAGGAAGGAGCGCATAGCGCGAGGACGGCAGAATCGGGAACAACAGCTGCCGGACGGGCGTCCGGCAGCAGGAACCAGCGCAACTAAGGCTAACTTAGTGGGTGGTGGCGCCGTCAGCGGCAGCAGCAGGTGCAGCAGCAGCGGCTTCAGCCATTGCTTGCAGACGTTGCTGGTAGAACACTTCGAAGTTGATCTCGGCCAGATGTACTGGTGGGAAACCGGCACGGGTGATCACGTCAGCGATGTTGGCACGCAGGTAAGGGTAGACGATGTTCGGGCAACCGATGCCCAGCAGCGGATCCAGCTGTTCAGCAGGGATGTTGCGTGCTTCGAAGATACCGGCTTGCTTGCCTTCTACCAGGAAAGCGACTTTGTCTTTGACTTTGGCGGTCACGGTGATGGTGACGGTCGACTCGAATACGCCTTCAGCCAGCGGGGTAGCGCCCACGTCCAGAGCTACTTCGATGGTCGGGGCTTCCTGTTCCAGGAAGATCGCTGGGGAATTCGGTTGTTCCAGCGACATGTCCTTCAGGTAGACGCGTTGGATTTGGAATACTGGTTGTGGAGTTTCGTCAGACATGGAACGCTTTCGTTATAGTGAAAACGAGCGGCTCGCGCCGCTCTATGAAGGTGTGCTTGGTGAACTTGCCATCCAAACGCGAAGGCAATTGTATCAAAATCATTATGATTTCAAAGCATTTCAGCCACGCCGACGTTGTATTTGGTGGCGCTTAGCCATTTAACAAGGGGAGCAGCCCCCCTGCCTGATCAAGCGCATACAGATCGTCGAAACCGCCCACATGGGTGTCGCCGATGTAAATCTGCGGCACCGTACGACGGCCAGTCTTTTCCATCATGGCCATGCGCTGTTCCGGATCCAGATCGACGCGGATTTTTTCCAGCGCGGTCACGCCCTTGGCTTCCAGCAGGCGCTCGGCCCGTACGCAGTAGGGGCAGACGGCGGTGGTGTACATGATTACCCGAGCAGTCATAGCATTCCTTCCTTTATTTAACCAGCGGCAAGCTAGCTTTTTGCCATGCGGCAACGCCACCGTCCAGATTGACGACGTCGTTGAAGCCGGCTTTGGCCAGTTTGGCGGCGGCCGATGAGGCCCGCGCACCGCTCTGGCAGACCAGAATCACACACTTGCTCTTGGCTTTTTCCAGCTCGCCCAGACGGCTGTCGAGCTCGGCCAGCGGGATGTTCTTAGCGTTTGGCAAGTGACCAGTGGCAAATTCCGTTGCGTCACGTACATCAACAATGGTGGCTTTGCCGCCATTAATCAAGACCGTAACTTCGTGGGCAGTGGCACGTTTACCGCGCTGGGTCAGCACTGGCCAGAGCAGCGCGCCGCCCGAAAGTGCCACGATGCCGATGACGAAAATATTATCAATGAAGAATTTCACAGGGATCCAATGGTTTAACTTAATCCGCGCATTATAAAATAGAAGCTGGAAGAGTTCTTGCCGTACTGGTATTCCGTCCCGTTCACACTTTTTTTGAAGATAGTTCTCATGTATAAAATCGTATTCATGCGCCATGGCGAGTCCACCTGGAACCTCTCGAATCGTTTCACCGGCTGGACCGACGTTGATCTGACTGAAAAAGGCGTGAGCGAAGCCAAAGCGGCCGGTAAAGTCCTGAAGGAGTCCGGTTACAGCTTCGATCTGGCCTACACCTCGGTGCTCAAGCGTGCCGTGCGTACTTTGTGGCTGGCGCTCGACGAGATGGACATGATGTATCTGCCGATCAAGAACGACTGGCGTCTGAACGAGCGTCACTATGGCGCCCTGCAAGGTCTGGACAAGGGCGAAACCGCTGCCAAATACGGCGACGAGCAGGTGCTGGTATGGCGCCGCAGCTACGATACCCCGCCGCCAGCACTGGAAGCGAGCGATGAGCGTGCTTCTTACAACGATCCCCGTTACGCCGGTCTGAGCCAGGCGCAGATTCCCCTCACCGAATGCCTGAAAGACACCGTGGCACGCGTGATGCCGGTGTGGGATGAGGAAATTGCCCCGGCTATCCGCGCTGGCAAGAAGATCATCATCTCGGCCCACGGCAACAGCCTGCGCGCCCTGATCAAGATGCTGGACGGTATCAGCGATGACGCCATCGTCGGCCTGAATATCCCGAACGGCCAGCCGCTGGTCTACGAACTCGATGAAAACCTGAAACCGATCCGTCACTACTACCTCGGTGACGCCGACGCTATCGCCGCCGCTCAGGCAGCCGTAGCCAATCAGGGTAAGGCTAAGTAGTTGTCTCATTCCGTGATTCCACGCTGGCGCGCCGGGCTGCAACGCGCTGTGTTGCCACGCCTTTTGCCACGCTTTCTGCCACTGCTCCTGCCGCTGCTGCTGTCGCTGACCATGCCAGCGGCGCAGGCTGCCGTGTTTGGCAAGGCCACTGAGCGCAGCAAGCAGAAAGCGGCGGCCGAAGCCGAGCGCGCCGGCTTGCAGCAAAAGCTCAGTGCGCTCAAGAAAGACATCAGCAAGACCGAGAGTGCCAAGGACGATGCGGCCGACACACTGGCCGAATCAGAGCAGGCCATTTCCGAGGCCAACCGTGCACTGCGCGAACTGGCGCAGGAGCAGGATGCGACCAATGTGCGGCTGCAGCAGCTGTCTGGCGAACACGAGCGTCTGGCGCAAGTGGTGGCTCAGCAGAAGCAGCAACTGGCCCGTTTGCTGCGCGAGCAATATGTGGCGGGGAATGAAGATCGCATCAAATTGCTGCTGTCCGGCGATAACCCGAACCGCATTAACCGCGATCTGCAGCTGATGGCATATGTCTCGCAGGCGCAGGCGCGTCTGCTGGACGCGCTGCGCGCCAACCTGAAGGCGGTGGAAACCAATCAGGCGGACGCCGAAAACGCCAAAGAGGAATTGCAGGAAATCGCCCAGGAACAGATTCAGCAGAAGCAGCGGCTGGAGCAGGAAAAAAGCCGCCGCGCCACCTTGCTGGCGAATCTGTCGAAAAAACTGGTTTCGCAGCGCAAGGAAGCGGGCAATCTGGAACGCGATGAACAGCGCATGGCCGGGCTGGTGGATAAGCTGAACAAGCTGATTCAGGAACAGGCAATTGCGGCGGCGGCCGAGAAAAAACGTCAGGAACAATTAGCCGCAGCGCGCGCCGAAGCGAAAGCGAAGGCCGAGGCGGAAGCGCGGGCGCAGGCCAGAGCGGCTGCGGCGGCGGAGGTCGAGCGGCAGCGCCTGGCGCGCGCGAATGGCGGCAAAGCGGCCAGCAAACCGGCCGAGGAGCCGAAGCTGGTGCAGCAGAAACCGGTGGAAGTGGTGAAGCCGCTACGCGAGGAAGCCGCGGCCCGTCCGGCCGATATCGCGCTGGCACCGGCCGCGCCGGCCGGTGCTTTCGCCAGTCTGAAGGGGCAGTTGCGTGCGCCTGTGAATGGCAAGCTGGCGGCCCGCTTCGGCAGCAAACGGGGCGACGGCCCGAGCTGGAAAGGGGTATTCATCCGCGCCAGCGAAGGCTCGGAAGTACGCGCCGTGGCGGCCGGCCGGGTGGTGTTCTCGGACTGGCTGCGCGGCTTTGGTAACCTGATCATTGTCGATCATGGTGGCCAGTACATGAGCATTTACGGCAATAACGAGACGCTGCTGAAACGCATCGGTGAACTCGTCAAACCGGGCGATGCCATCGCCAGTGCCGGTAACAGCGGCGGGCAGGAAGAATCGGGACTATACTTCGAGCTACGTCATCAGGGCGCAGCATTCGATCCGGCTAGCTGGATCAAGTTTTAAGGTTCGCGGGGAAAATGGGCAACAAAGTCAAGAGCATGGTCCTGGTAGGACTGGGGATGGTGGCTGGTGTCGCCATCTCGCTGCAGTATCCCGCCATCGCGCAAAAAATGGCGGCTACCCCGCTGCCGCTGGAAGAACTGCGCCAGTTGTCGGATGTGTTCGGTCTGATCAAGAGCGATTACGTCGAGCCAGTCGATGACAAAAAGCTCATCACGGAAGCCATTTCCGGCATGGTGGCCTCGCTCGATCCCCATTCCATCTATCTGGACAAGAAGGCTTTCGCGGAAATGCGCGAAACCGTGGAAGGCAAGTTTGTCGGCATCGGCATCGAAGTCGGCATGGAAGATGGCTATCTGAAGGTGGTTTCGCCGATCGAGGATACGCCAGCGTTCAAAGCCGGTATCAAGGCTGGTGACCTGATTACCCGCATCGACAGCACCCCGATCAAAGGGCTCTCGCTGGACGAGAGCGTGAAGAAAATGCGCGGCGAGCCACGCTCGAAGGTGGTGGTGACCATCAGCCGCAAGGAACTCGATAAGCCGCTGGTGCTGACCATTGTGCGCGAAGAAATCCGTGTGCAGAGCGTGAAAGCGAAGATGATCGAGCCGGGCTACGCGTGGCTGCGCATTTCGCAGTTCCAGGAGCCGACCGTGGAAGACATGGCCAAAAAGCTGGCCGCCCTGTATGCGCAGGACCCGCATCTGAAAGGGCTAGTGCTCGATCTGCGCAACGACCCCGGTGGTGTGGTGCCGGGTGCGATCGGCGTCTCGGCCGCCTTCCTGCCGAAAGACGCGGTGGTGGTGTCGACCAATGGCCAGCTGGCAGACTCGAAGCAGACCTTCTATGCGCGCAGCGAGTACTACAGCATGAGCAGTAAGAGCGACCCGCTGGCCAAGCTGCCTGCTGCGTTGAAGAGCGTGCCGATGGTGGTGCTGGTGAACGAAGGTTCGGCGTCGGCCTCGGAGATCGTCGCCGGTGCGCTGCAGGATTACAAGCGCGCCATCATCATGGGCTCGCAGACCTTCGGCAAGGGTTCGGTGCAGACGCTGCGCCAGCTGACCGCCGATACCGCCGTTAAACTGACGACGGCGCGTTACTACACGCCGCTGAACCGCTCGATTCAGGCGCGCGGCATTGTGCCCGATCTGCTGGTCGATGAAAGCGCCGAAGGCGATGCGATGAAAGGCTTGCGGGTACGCGAAGCCGATCTGCAGAAGCACCTGAATAACGACACCGATGGCGCCGGCGCGGCGAGCAAAGCGGCTGGCCCGCAGCGCGACGAGCTGGAAGAGGAGTTGCGGGCGGCGGCGCTGGCGAAAAAATCCAAGCCGCTGGAATTCGGCTCGAAGGATGACTTCCAGCTGCAGCAAGCCCTGCGTCACTTCAAAGGACTGCCGGTGCAACTGTCGAAATCGGACAGCCCGGCCCCGCCAGCAGCGACAGGCGCCGCGCCACGGCCATGAACGACCAGCAGCTGCTGCGCTATTCGCGCCATATCCTGCTCGACCAGATCGGCATCGAGGGGCAGCAGCGCTTGCTGGCAGCACGCGCGCTGGTGATCGGCGCCGGTGGTCTGGGCTCGCCGGCCGCCATGTATCTGGCCTCGGCAGGTGTCGGCCAGATCACGCTGGTCGATAACGATACGGTCGACCTGACCAATCTGCAGCGCCAGATCGCCCATACTACCGAGCGGATCGGCCAGCCCAAGGCGGCATCGGCGCAGATCACGCTGGGCCAGATCAACCCCGAAATACGCGTGATTGCCCTCAACCAGCGCGCCGATGAAGCGCGTCTGCATGCGCTGGTGGCAGAGGCCGACGTGGTGCTCGACTGCACCGATAACTTCGCGACCCGGCATGCCGTCAACCGCGCCTGTGTGGCGTTGGCGAAGCCGCTGGTGTCGGGCGCGGTGATCCGCTTCGATGGCCAGATCAGCGTGTTCGATCCGCGCAGCGGCAGCCAGCCCTGTTACTCCTGCCTGTTCCCGCAGGACCAGCATTTCGAAGACGTGGCCTGTTCCACCATGGGCGTGTTTGCGCCGCTGGTCGGTGTGGTGGGGGCCATGCAGGCCGCCGAAGCGCTCAAGCTGCTGATGCAGGTCGGGACCTCGCTGGCCGGCCGGCTGCTGATGCTCGATGGCCTGTCGATGGAATGGACCAGTATCAAGGTCGGGCGCAACGACGCCTGTCCGGTGTGTGCCAATCAGAGTTCAACCACTTAAGGAGACTGCCTTGCTGCTCAAACGACTCGCTGTTCTGCCACTGGCGCTGGCCGCTGCATTCAGTGCCCATGCCGCCAGTACCACCCGCTACCTGATCATCTCCGAGAACAACAAGCAGATCGGCGAGCAGGTCAGCGAACATCTGGACGATGGCAGCACCAGGGTGCGCTTCGCCTACAAGAACAATGGTCGCGGCCCCGAGCTGACCGAGCATTTCCGCATGACGCCGGACGGCAGCATGAGCCACTACAGCGTCAAGGGTAATTCGACCTTTGGTGCGGTGGTGGACGAGCGCTTCGAGCGCAACGGCGATCAAGCTAGCTGGAAGTCGACTTCCGAACAGGGCCAGAAAACTGTGCATGGTCCGGCAGCCTATCTGCCGTTGAATAGTTCGTTTGAACTGGCGTCGACCGCGATCGGCCTGCTCGCTGCGGCGCCGGACCACAAACTGGCGCTGCTGCCTTCCGGTACGCTGTCGCAAACCGTGCTCGATACGCTGGAAGTGAGCAATGCCAGCGGGGCGAAACAGCACGTGCAGCTGGTGGCGCAAACCGGGGTGGGCCTGTCGCCAGCGTTTTACTGGGCGACCACCGGCAGCGCACCGCGCCTGTTCGGGGTGATCATTCCCGGCTTTGCGAATATTCTGGAAGAGGGCTGGCAGGGCGCTGCGCCGCAACTGGCGGTACGCCAGAAGCAGGCCGAAAGCCGCATGCTGGAACAACTGGCCGCGAAACTGCAGCAACCGCTCAAAGGGCTGACAGTGGTGCGCAATGCGCGCATCTTCGATAGCGAAAAAGCCGTGGTCGGTGCGCCGTCCGATATCTATCTGCTGCGCGGCCGGATTACCGCCGTGCTGCCAGCCGGTTCGCCGGCCCAGCAGGTCGTCAACAGTATCGATGCGGCTGGCCGCATCGTATTACCGGGCCTGTTCGATATGCACGGCCACGTGGATCGCTGGTCCGGCGCCTTGAATCTGTCGACCGGCGTGACCAGTGTGCGCGATATGGGCAACGACAACGCGCAACTGCAGGCCATGCTCGATGAAACGGCGGCCGGCAAGCTGCTGGCGCCACAGGTGGTACCGGCCGGTTTCCTGGAAGGCGAGAGCCCGTTCAGTGCCAACAACGGTTTTGTGATCAAGGATCTGGCGCAGGCCAAAAACGCCATCGACTGGTATGCCCAGCATGGTTATCCGCAGCTGAAGATCTATAACTCCTTCCCGAAAGACATCCTGAAAGACACGGTTGCGTATGCGCATAGCCGTGGCATGCGCGTGTCCGGCCACATTCCCGCCGGGCTGCGCGCGCAGCAGGCGCTGGATGCCGGTTACGATGAAATCCAGCACATCAATCAGGTGCTGCTGAACTTCCTCGTCAAGCCCGACACGGAAACCCGCAATCTGAACCGGTTCCTGCTGCCGGCAGAAAAAGTGGCGGACATGGATTTCAACAGCAAGCCTTACAAGGACTTTGTGGCAGCACTGGCGAAGCGGCAGATTTCGATCGATCCTACCCTGTCGGCGTTCGCCTTCCTGCAGCAGCGCGACGGTGATTTGAATGAACCTTATCGCGCCTTCGCCGCCAATATGCCGCCGGATGTGGCGCGCGGCTTCGCCGTGGGGGGTATGAAGATCGACGGCGACGCGACCTGGAAGCGCTATCAGAAGTCGTATGCCAAGATGATCGAATTCGTCGGCATCATGTACCGCGCCGGTGTGCCGATCGTGGCCGGTACCGACGATGTTCCCGGCTTTACGCTGCACTCCGAACTGGCGTTGCTGGTGAAAGCAGGCTTGACTCCTGCGCAGGCACTGCAGGTGGCTACCCGCAATGGCGCGCGTTACACCGGCACCAGCCATGAACGCGGCAGCATCGTTGCCGGCAAACTGGCCGATCTGGTGCTGGTCGATGGCGATCCGACCAAAGACATTGCCGATTTGCGCAAGGTGGCCGCTGTGATTACCCGTGGCTACTGGATAGCGCCGCGCGAAATCGATGTAGCGCTGGGGATTACCCCGTTTGTTAGCACGACCCCGGCAATGGTCACGGCAGCGCCGGTGGCCGTCGAGGGTGGTGCTAACGAGGGGGCTTTGCGGCGTGTCGAAGCGTCGGCACGGCGTCATGATTAAGCTGTAGGCGCGGTAAAGCTGCGGTAAAGCCGCGTTAAAGGCGGTAAAACACGGGCGTCGGTGACGCCCGTTGCGTCGCAAATAAGCGGCTTTTAAGCGCGGCAGCGAAAAATCGCCAGCTTTTAGTCAGGCTGTCATGATTCCACCTTATACTTTTGCACTCACTTTTATTCTCGAGCGATTATGAAAAAATTCTCCCTACCTCGTCGCGCTGCACGCGGCTTCACGCTGATCGAAATCATGGTCGTCGTGGTCATCATGGGCGTGCTGGCGGCGCTGGTGGTGCCTAAGCTGCTGAGCCGTACCGGTGAATCCAAGGTCGCTGCCGCCAAGGTCGATATCGCCACCGTGATGCAGGCGCTCAAGCTGTACAAGCTCGATAACCAGCGCTACCCGACTTCCGAGCAGGGTTTGCAGGCCTTGCTGGAAAAGCCGACCGGCGGCCCTGCCGCGAATGGCTGGAAGGCTGGCGGCTATCTGGAAAAAATGCCGAAAGACCCGTGGGGTAATCCTTACCAGTTCCTCTCGCCCGGTATTCACGGCGAAGTCGATGTGTTCTCCTACGGTGCCGATGGTGCGCCGGGTGGTAGCGGCGACGACACCGATATCGGTTCGTGGGATAACTGAGCCGGTTCCGGAGCCTGATCATGCACACCGCCCGGGCGCGCGGTTTCACGCTCATCGAGCTGCTGGTGGTGATGGTCATCCTTGGCATCACACTGGGGCTGGTGACGCTGAACGCCTTGCCGGGCAAGGAACAGGGCATGCGCGAAGATGCCCAGCGCATTGCCTTGCTGCTGCAACTGGCGCGCGATGAGGCGATTGTACGCAACCGCCAGATCGCCTTCGAAGCGGACACCGAAGGCTACCGCTTCCTGATCCGTAATGACAAACAATGGGAGCTGCCGGTGCAGGACGATATGCTGCGCGAGCGCCCCTTCAAGCATGGCCCACTGGCCTTGCTGCTAGACCCGCCTTCGAGTGATTCGGGGCGTGGCATGCGCATCGTGTTCGGCCGCGAACCGGTGGACAAACCATTCATCCTGACGCTGCGCAGTGGTGAAACCGCCATCGCCATCCGTGCCGACGGCATCGGCCATTTCACGGTGGATTAGCATGCGGACACGCTCACAACAGGGATTCACCTTGCTCGAGGTGCTGGTGGCGCTGGTGATCGTCGGCACGGCGCTGGGTGCTTCGCTGCGTGCAGTGGGTAGCCTGACGGCCAATAGCGATGGCCTGCGCAGCGCCATGATGGCCACCTGGTCGGCGGAAAACCGCATGGTGCAGCTGCGCCTGAGCAAGCAGTTTCCCGCGGTCGGCAAGCAGATTGTCGAATGTCCGCAGGGCGACCTGAAGCTGATGTGCGAGGAAGAAGTCATCGCCAGTCCGAATCCGCGCTTCCGGCGCGTGGAAGTGAGTGTTTACGATCAGGCGGCACCGGAACGGCGCATCATCAAGCTGGTACAACTGGTGCTGAACCAATGAGTACGCCAGTCGGCCGGGCGCGCGGCTTCACCCTGATCGAGCTACTGGTGGCCATTTCGATACTGGCCATCGTCGCCGTGCTGGGCTGGCGCGGGCTGGACGGGATTATCCGTTCGCGCGGCGCGCTCACCGCGCAGATGGAACAGACCCGCAGCATGCAACTGGCGTTTGCCCAGATGCAGAGCGATTCGGCACATCTGGCGCCACCCGAACTGTTGCAGGGACGGGCTTTTCTGAGTGCGGAGAATGACAAGATTACGCTGGTAAGGGTGGTGCTGAACGATCTGCAGCCAAGCCGTTTGCAGGTGGTGTCCTACCGCCTGCGTGACGGCGTGCTGGTGCGACGCGAGTCGAATGCCACCCGCGACCTGCAACAGCTGGACGCGCTGTGGCAGGCCGCCATCAGCAATAGCGATCAGGATCAGCCGGGCAGCGTGGCACTGCAGGCCGGTGTGCGCAGCCTGAGCGTGCGCTACTGGATCGGCAATGCCTGGGTGGCTGCGGCGGGCATCAGCACGGCCGGTACGCTGACCCCGGCGAACAACCCGACCGGCATGGACGTGGCAATGGCGCTGCAGGATTATGCCTTGCCGCTGGTGAAAACTTACGTGCTGGGGCCCCGATGAGCTGCCGCCCTCAACGCTCCAGCGCTGTTACGCGCCGCCAGCGCGGTGTCGCGGTGGTGACGGCGCTGCTGCTGACGACCCTCGCCGTGACCATCGTCGCCAGCCTGTTCTGGCAACAGCAGGTGCAGGTGCGTTCGATGGAAAATCAGCGCCTGCAGCTGCAAACCCGCTGGATTGTGCGCGGTGCGCTGGATCTGAGCCGGCTGGTGCTGTATCAGGATTTCCTCGACTCGGGCAATGTGACGCAGTTGAACGGGGTGTGGGCCACGCCGCTGGAAGAGACCCGGCTGGACGACTACATCGAGCGTGAGCGTGCCGAGGCAGAAAACTTCAATGCCACCCTTTCCGGTCGTATGATCGACGCACAGTCGCGCTACAATCTGACTAATCTGGCGCAGTCCGGGGTGCGTGCTGCCGATCCGGCGCAGGTGGCAGCATTTAAGCGTCTGCTGCAGATTCTGCAGCTGGACGGAAATCTGGCGCAGGCGGTAGCAAGCGAAGTGGCGAATGCGCAGCTGCTACCGAATCTGCCGCAGGGCAGCGGGCCGCAGCCGATAGGCCTGCTGCGGGTGGAGGATTTGCTGGCGATTAGCGGTTTTACACCGCAGGCGATTGAACGCTTGCGTGATTTTGTGATTGTACTGCCACAGAAAACGCCATTGAATGTGAATACGGCGCCGGCCGAATTGCTGGCCGCAGCAGTCGATAAGCTGTCGCTGGGCGATGCGGCGGCGCTGGTGAATGTGCGGCGTCGCACGCCGTTTGTGAGCGTGCTCAATTTCACAGAACAGTCGCAGCTACAGCAGAATGGCAGACTGCAACCGAGTATCGACGTGGCAGTACGCAGTAATTATTTTCTGGCGCTGAGCAAGGTAAGACTCGATCGTGCCACGCTCGATACGCTCTCCCTGCTGCAGCGCGGACAGCGTGGCGAGACCACGGTCGTCTGGATACGGGAAAACTAGAACCGGCATGAACGAAAGCGAGACCTTTTGAGTACACTTTTTATCCGCTATCCGGCCAAAGCCAGCGTTGATAACGGCGCAGCCCCGAGCTGTGCGTTCGCGCTGGTGGGTGACGCTGGCCAGTTGCAGCAGCAGGGCGCTGCGCCGCTGGGAAATCTGGCTGAGCTGGTGGCGTCCGCGCGCCGCGTGGTGCTGTTGCTGGCCGCCGCCGATGTCACCCTGTTGCAGGTGAGCGTGCCACCGTTGTCGCCGGCGCGTCTGAAAGCGGCTTTGCCCGGACTGGTTGAAGAACAGGTGCTGGGCGATCCGGCTGATTGCGTGCTGGCTGCCAGTGGCGCCAGTGGTGGCGATGGGCAAGGCCTGCGCACCATCGCGGTGGCGCAGCGCCTGTGGCTGGAGCGGCTGGTGCAGGCTTTGCAAGCGCAAGGCGCGCACAGTATCGCGATTCTGCCGGCACAACTGTGCCTGCCATATCAGCCCGGCGCCGTCGCGGCCACGCTGAGTGTGAGCGATGCTGGCTTCGAGCTGGCCATGCGCACCACGCAAACGGGCGGCTTCGGGATGACTTTACCGGCGCAAGCGCCAGCGGCCCTGCAAACAGTGCGCGCGCTGGCCGGTAGCGAACCCGTCACGCTGTACCTGCCGGCGGCCCAGCTGGCGCAGTTCGAAGCAGTGCTGGCCAGCGAGCCGACGCTGCACGGCATCACCTTAATCGAAGACCAGTGGCTGCACTGGATTGCGGCGGCGCGTGCCGGTGCGCTGGATCTGGCACCCGCGCTGGGCATGGCCAACGGTGCCGGACGTCAGTGGCAGCGCTGGCGCTGGCCGTTGCGGATTGCCGTGCTGGCGCTGCTGGTCAACGTGGTCGGCCTGAACGTCGAGTGGCTGCGCCTGCGCCGTGAAGCAGAAACGGTGCGCCTGTCGATGCTGCAAATCTTCAAGGCCGCCTATCCGAACGAGTCGGTGATCCTCGATCCGGCCGCACAGATGCGCAAGAAAATTGCGCTGGCCAAGGCACAGGGCGGCGAAGCGGCGGCCGACGAATTTACCGTGCTCAGTGCCGCACTGGGTGAAGCGCTGGTGCAGTTGCCGCGCAAAGATATTATCGCGACGCTGGAATATCGCGAGCGTGCCCTGTTCCTGAAAGTCAAACCGAACACCGTCGACACGGGCGCAGTGGCGCAATTGCGCGCGGCGCTGCTGGCACGCAAGCTGGAGCTGATTGAAAGTTCGGCAGGCAGCTGGCAAATCCGGGTTCTGAGTGCTGCAAGCGGAGGTAAACCATGAACGCGCTGACCCAACAGGTGCATGAAACGCGCGCGCGCGCGGCGGCCTTCTGGAGTGCACGCAGCGAGCAGGAACGGCGTTTCCTGACGGTGGGCGGGGCGGTGCTGGGCGCTGCGCTGTTTTACGCGGTGCTGCTCGCGCCAGCGCTGGACGGCAGCGCCAAGCTGCGCAAATCCTTGCCGGAACTGCGTCAGCAGGCAGCCGAACTGCAGGCGCTGTCGGTCGAAGCGGCGGCCTTGCGTGGCCAGAGCAATATCGCGCCAGCGCCTATCACCCGTGACGGTCTGCAAAGCAGCCTGACGGCACGCGGCCTGACGGCGCAATCGCTGTCGCTGACGGGCGAATATGCCAAGCTGCAGCTGAATGGCGTGCCGTTTGCGGCACTGGTGGTATGGCTGGATGCGGTGCGCGGTGAAAGTAAGCTGCTGGTGCAGGATGCCAGCATCAGCGCCCAGGACAGCGCCGGCATGGTGAATGCCACGCTGACGCTGCGTCAGAGCAGCGGTGGCCGCTAATGGGGAAAGTCGTTTCATGAAGCGCAGCATGCTATGGTTGCTGACGGTGGCGCTCAGCGTCGCACTCACGCTGGCGGTGTTCCTGCCCGCGACGTGGCTGGCCGTGCTGGTCGAGAAGCAGAGTGCCGGGCGTTTGACGCTGGGGGACGCGCAGGGTACGCTGTGGCGCGGCTCGGCCTTTATCGGCGCGGCGGCGGCCAATAATGGCCCGGTAACGCCCTTGCTGCCAGGCCGTTTCAGCTGGACCATTTCGCCGCTTGCGCTGCTCGGCATGGTTGATTTGCAGCTGGTGAATGACGCTGCGCTGGCCCAGCCGCTGGTGGTACATGGCAGCTGGTCGCACTGGCAGCTCAGTCCTTCGGCACTGCTGTTGCCGGCGCAGGGACTGGCGGGGCTGGGGGCGCCACTGAATACGATAGCGCCAAGTGGCGTGATGCGGCTGTCGTGGACGGCGCTGGAGCTGACGCTGGAACAGGGCCAGCTGGCCGTGCAGGGACGCACCACGCTGGAAATGGCGGAGATGGCGTCGCGGCTGTCGTCGGTGCGGCCGCTGGGCAGTTACCAGCTGGCGCTGGACTGGCAGGGCCAGACGGCGGCACTGACACTGGCATCGACCAGCGGGCCTCTGCTGTTAAGCGGTAGTGGCAGGCTGGCGCAGGGGCGCTTGCAGTTTTCCGGACAAGCCGAAGCCGCAAAAGGAAATGAAGAAGCGCTGGCCAATCTATTGAATCTGCTGGGTCAGCGCAAGCCGAATAGTGAACGCAACATCATCGCTTTAGAGTTCCATTAAGTTCAGATAGAAGTTCAGATAAAAGTTCAGACAATGAAAAAACCGTCCGTCAGCAAATCCCACCTTCCTGCGCTGCGTCGCCTGAGTGCCGGTGCCATGCTGTGCTGCGCGATCAGCGCCATGCCCACTGCTGCCTTGCTGCTGCCCCTGAGTGCGCAGGCGGCTGCCGAGGAGGCGGCACTGAACTTTGTCGGCGCCGATATCGAATCGGTGATCAAGGCGGTGGGCCACTACACCAACATCACCTTCGTGATCGACCCGCGCGTGAAAGGCACCCTGACACTGGTGTCGGAAAAATCGATCAGCAAGGCGCAGGCCTTCAGTCTGCTGACGTCGGCCTTGCGGCTGCAGGGCTTTGCCGTGGTCAGTGGTGACGGTTACGCCAAAGTGGTGCCGGAAGCGGATGCCAAGCTGCAGGCCGGTCCGACGCAGGTGGGCGCCGCACAGGCCAGTGCCAAGGGGGATCAGGTGGTCAGCCAGATCTTCCATCTGAATTACGAGTCGGCTGCCAACGTCGTGACGGTGCTGCGTCCGCTGATTTCGCCCAACAACACCATCAACGCCAACCCCGGTAACAACACCGTGGTGGTGACCGACTACGCCGACAACGTCAAGCGGCTGGCCAAGATCGTCGCCGCGCTCGATGCGCCGGCCGTCGCCGATCTGGATGTGATCCCGGTGCGTTTCGCGATTGCCAGCGATCTGGCCAGCATGGTCAACAAGCTGATGGAAGCTGGTTCCGGCGCTGCCGATGCCGGCAAAGTCAGTGTGCTGGCCGACCCGCGTACCAATTCGCTGGTGCTGCGCGCACCGTCGGCAGCGCGCGCCAATCTGGCCAAAACACTGATCGCCAAACTCGATCAGCCGACCGCAGAGCTGGGCAATGTACACGTGGTCTATCTGAAAAATGCCGAAGCGGCCAAGCTGGCGCAGACGCTGCGCTCGGTGATGTCGGGTGATACCTCGGCGGCGACTGCCACCGGCGTCGCCAGTGGCAATCAGTCGGGCCAGAACCAGAGCGGGATGGGGAGTCAGAACAGTAATAGTAGCAACAGCGGTACGTCGGGCGGGCCAAGCAATCCTCTGCTCAGCAACTCCACCCAGCAACAGCAGGCGGGCGGCGGCACTGCCGGGTATATCCAGGCGGATGCCACCACTAACACGCTGATTATCACGGCGCCGGAATCGGTGTACCGCAATCTGCGCGCCGTTATCGACCAGCTCGACGTGCGTCGCGCCCAGGTGTATATCGAATCGCTGATTGTGGAAGTGACGTCGGATAAAGCCTCGGAGTTCGGGGTGCAGTGGGTCGGCGCCACCGGCAATGCCAACAGCACCTACCGGGTCGGTGGTCTGCAGTCGTATGCCACGGGCGGTACCAGCAACAACATCGGCACGCTGGCCGGTTCGCTGCTCGGTTCCGGCACGTCCACCACCCCGACCTTGCCCGGTAGCGGTCTATCGATCGGAATTTTCAAGCAGGTCGCCGGTGGTCTGGGGCTGGGCGCACTGGCCCACTCGCTGGAATCTGACGGCAACGCCAATATTCTGTCGACGCCGAACATGATCACGCTCGATAACGAACTGGCCACCATCAAGGTGGGTCAGGACGTGCCGATTCTGAGCGGCCAGTTCACCACCACTTCCGGTACCGCGAGCAATCCCTTCCAGACCATCGAACGGCGCGAAGTGGGGCTGACCTTGAAAGTGCGTCCGCAGATTTCCGAAGGCGGCACCATCAAGATGGCGATCTATCACGAGACGTCCAGCGTAGATAAATCGACCCTGACGGCAGCGTCGGGGATTACTCTGAACAAGCGCGTGATCGAGAATAATGTGATTGCCGATGATGGCCAGATCATCGTGCTGGGTGGCCTGATCGAAGATACCGAAGGCGATGGTACCGACAAGGTGCGCGGCCTTGGCGATATTCCGGTACTGGGCAATCTGTTCAAGTACCAGAAGCGCAGCCGCAAGAAAACCAATCTGATGGTGTTCCTGCGTCCGGTCGTGATCCGCAACAAGGAACAGAGTACTTCGCTGGCCACCGACCGCTATGACTATATGCGCGCCGCGCAGGACGCCGTGAAACCGGCCGACAGTATTCTGGTCAACGATCTGGGTCAGCCGATCCTGCCGCAACTGCAGGATGGTGCACCGGTCGGCGGCGGCGCGGTGGTGCGGCCGGTACCGCCGGCACCGTTGCCGGTGCGCGGCCAGGGCGGCAGCGTAGGCAGCAGCACCAGCAGCACCAGCAGCAGCAGCACCAGCAGCGGCGAAACGGGCAAGCAGTAACATGAGCAATCTTTTACCCTACGCGTTCGCGCGTGATTTTCTGCTGCTGGCAGAGCACAGTGATAGTGCCGAAGGCACGGTGGCGGTGCAGGTCTGTGCTGCCACGCCTCCGGCGGCGATTGCCGAAGTCTCGCGCCGCTTTGGCCGCATCCAGCTCACCAGCATGGCGCGTGCCGATCTCGATGCAGCGATTGCGGCAGCCTATGCCAGCTCCGGTGGCAATGCCTCGATGGTGGCTGAGGAATTCGATGCCGATCTCGATCTGACCCGATTGCTGCAGGATGTGCCGGCCATCGAAGACTTGCTGGAATCGTCCGACGATGCCCCGGTGATCCGCATGATCAATGCGCTGCTGACGCAAGCCCTGCGTGACGGCGCTTCGGATATCCACATCGAGCCGTTCGAGCAGACCTCGGTGGTGCGCTTCCGGGTGGACGGTACGCTGCGCGATGTGGTGCGCCCGCGTAAAGCCATTCACGGTTCGCTGATCTCGCGTATCAAGATCATGGCGCAACTCGACATTGCCGAAAAACGTTTGCCGCAGGATGGCCGTATCACCCTGCGCATCGGTGGCAAGCCGGTCGACGTGCGGGTCTCGACCCTGCCCACCGGCCATGGCGAGCGCGCCGTGCTGCGTTTGCTCGACAAGGAAGCTGGCCGCCTCGATCTGCAGCATCTGGGCATGAGTCAGCCCATGCATGCCAGCTTCGATGCCCTGATCAAGCAGCCGCACGGCATCGTGCTGGTCACTGGGCCGACCGGCTCCGGGAAAACCACCACGCTGTATGCGGCGCTGTCGATGCTGAACGCCACCAGTACCAATATCATGACGGTGGAAGACCCGATCGAGTATGACCTGAACGGGGTCGGCCAGACGCAGGTGAATCCGCGCATCGACATGAGCTTCGCCAAGGCGCTGCGCGCGATCCTGCGCCAGGATCCGGATGTGATCATGATCGGTGAGATCCGCGATCTGGAAACCGCGCAAATTGCCGTACAGGCGTCGCTGACCGGTCACCTGGTGCTGGCGACGCTGCACACCAACGATGCAGCGGCTGCCGTTACCCGACTGCTGGACATGGGCATCGAACCCTTCCTGCTCTCATCTTCGCTGCTGGGCGTACTGGCGCAGCGGCTGGTGCGCAAGCTGTGCCCGAGCTGCAAGCGTCACGAAGCGGGCGAGTGGCATGCGGTCGGCTGCGAGCACTGCGGCCATACCGGCTATCAGGGCCGGGTCGGGGTGTACGAATTCCTGCAGACCACCGAGCAGATTCGCGCGCAGATTCATAATCGCGCGGCCGAAGCGGAAGTTCGGGCCAGTGCGATTGCCGGCGGCATGCAGACCATGCGCGAAGATGGCGAGCGCTGGCTGGCCGAAGGCATTACCACCCGCGCCGAGCTGCTGCGCGTGACCAAGGACTAGGCCCGCGACCATGCCAGCATTCCGTTACGAAGCCGTCGATGCCGCAGGCGCTACCCGCAAGGGTGTGCTGAATGCCGACAGCGCCCGTTCGGCGCGTGCCGAACTGCGCTCCCTGCAACTGGTACCGCTCAAGGTCGAGCTGATCGCCGCGCAGGTCGACGCCAGCGGCGTGACCCGCAGCCACGCGCTGGGCGAACGCCTGTCGGCCAACGAGCTGGCGCTGTTCACGCGCCAGCTAGCCAGTCTGCTGGAAGCGGGGCTGCCGTTGGAACAGGCGTTCACGGCGCTGCTGGAACAGGCCGAGCGTGCCTATATGCGCGACCTGATTGCCTCGATCCGCTCCGAAGTGATGGGCGGTGCGGCACTGTCCGATGTGCTGGGACGCCATCCGCGTGACTTCGCCGAAATCTACCGCGCGCTGGTTGCTTCCGGCGAGCAGATTGGCCAGCTGTCACGCGTGCTCTCGCGGCTGGCCGACTACATCGAGCGGCGCAATGCGCTGGTCCAGAAAGTGCGGCTGGCGTTCACTTACCCGGCCATCGTCACGGTGGTGGCGTTCGCCATCGTGATCTTCCTGCTCACCTACGTGGTGCCGCAAATTGTTTCCGTGTTCGCCAACACCAAACAGAAGCTGCCGCTGCTGACCATCGTGATGCTGGCGATTTCCGATTTCGTGCGCAGTTACGGCATTGTGGTGGCCATCTTGCTGGTAGGCGCATGGTTTGCATGGCGCCGGGCGCTGGAAAATCCCGCCCTGAAACGGCGCTGGCATACCTGGCTGCTGACTGCACCGCTGTACGGAAAATTCGAACGCAGCCTGAACACGGCGCGCTTTGCCAGTACGCTGGCGATTACTACCGGCTCCGGCGTACCGATACTGCGCGCGCTGGAAACTAGCCGCGATACGCTGTCCAACGTCGCCATGCGCGAACTGGTGGAGCAAGCCAGTGACGCAGTGCGCGAAGGGGTGAGTCTGGCCCGGTCGCTGTCGGCCCAGAAGCATTTCCCGCCGATGCTGATCCACATGATCCGCGCCGGCGAAATCACCGGTGAGCTGCCCGCCATGCTGGACCGCGCCGCCGCCGCACAGGAAGCCGATCTGGAACGCCGTACGCTGACCATTGCCGGTCTGCTCGAGCCGGCCCTGATTCTGGCGATGGGTGTGGTAGTGCTGCTGATCGTGCTGGCCGTGCTGATGCCGATTATCGAAATTAACCAGCTGGTCCGCTAGACCGGAAAAAACACAACCATGAAGCGTTTGCCCCTCCTCGTTACCGTTCTCGCCGTGGTGCTGCTGTCGGCATCGCTGGCCTACTGGGCGCTGCAGTTGTTCAAACCGGCCCAGCGTCCGCTGGCACCGCCACCTGCAGCACTGGCCATGCCGCTTAATCTGGACGCGGCCAAAGCGCTGTTCGGTGGCCAGATTACAGTCGCTGCCGCCAGCATCTACCAGCTGAAAGGCGTGGTGGCGGCACAGGGCAGTGATAGCGCCGCGATCATCTCGGTAGATGGCCAGCCGGCGCTGGCACTGGGGCAGGGCCGTGAAGTGGCGCCCGGCGTGACGATCAAGGAAGTGCATCCGAAATACATTGTGCTGTCCGAAGCGGGTGCGCTGAAGCGCATCGAGCTGGCCAGCGATGCCGCTGCCGGTAGCGCCGGCACGCCCGCGCCATCGCTGCTGGCACCTGTCGTGCCGGTCCAGCCGCAGCCGGCTCCGGTAGCGCCGCCAGCGCAGAATGCAGCACAAAATAATCCGCCGCGTGCCGCCAGCACGCCCGTCCCCATCGCTCCGGTTCCCGGTTTCGATCGACTGCAATAGGTTACGCCATGCTGATCTCCCGTACTCTGGCCGCTGCACTGTGCTGCGGCTTTTTGCTTTCTACCCTGGGCGTCACAGCGCAGGCGCAGGCCCCTGCGTCCAGCATTACGCCGCAAACCAGTTCGATCGCGCCCGACGCAGCGCTCAAGGTCAGGCCGAAAGTGGCGCTGGTACTGTCCGGTGGTGGTGCCCGCGGCTTCGCCCACATTGGTGTGCTGCGCGCTTTGCAGGAATTGCGGGTGCCGGTGGACATCGTGGTCGGCACCAGTATGGGCAGTGTGGTTGGTGGCGCATATGCGGCCGGCAGCTCGGTGGAGCAGCTGGAACGGCTGGTGCGCCGTACTGACTGGAATGCCGTGG
This sequence comes from Oxalobacteraceae bacterium, assembly GCA_027490725.1. Taxonomy (GTDB): domain Bacteria; phylum Pseudomonadota; class Gammaproteobacteria; order Burkholderiales; family Burkholderiaceae_D; genus Rugamonas. The sequence goes on along the minus strand of JAIXXN010000078.1, from coordinate 43,550 downwards.
TGGCGGACCGTCCGCCGCGCGATGAGCTGGTGTACCGGCGCCGCGAAGAGGATCTGCTGCTGCCGTCGCGCATCGAATTCGGGGCGCGCCTGGATGGCGTGTCGCTGCCGCCGGCGGCCGCCGGTAACGAGGCGCTGGAACTGGCGCTGACCCGCGTGCTGCCGCATGGCGCGCGCGACAAGCCGGTGAATCTGCTGCAACTGCCGTTCCGTTCGGTGGCTTCCGATCTGGTGACGGGAGAACTGGTGGAACTGAGCGATACCCCGCTGTTCCTCGCGATGCGCGCCTCGCTGGCTGTTCCGGGGGTGTTCGCGCCGGTGCGGGTGAACCAGCGGCTGCTGGTCGACGGTGGTCTGGTGCGCAATCTGCCGGTCGATGTGGCGCGCGAGATGGGGGCGGAAATCATCATCGCCGTCAACGTCGGTACGCCGCTGGCACAGGAAAAGGAATTGGTCAGCGCCGTCAGTGTGGCGCAGCAGATGCTGCAGATCCTCACCGAGCAGAATGTGCAGCGCTCGCTCAAGGAGCTGCGCCCCGGGGATGTCCTGCTGCAGCCGGATCTGGGCGGAATAGGTTTCCTCGACTTTGCCCGCCATGATCGCGCCATGAAATCCGGCGAAGCGGCGGTGCGCGCCATGAGCAGCCAGTTGCTGCAACTGGCGCTGCCGGAAGCACAGTACGCGGCGTATGAAGTGAAACGCCTGTCGGCACCGGTCGGGGTCGACCAGCCGGTGATGCTGACTAAAATCGAAGTCGCTCCCAGTGGCCGCATCAATCCCGAGGAATTGCTGGTGCAGTCAGGCTTGAAAGTGGGCGCGCTGGCAACCAGCGAGCAGGTGCAGACAGCTGGCAATCAGCTGTTCGGGCGCGGTGATCTGGCGCGGGTGGAAACGGAAATCCGTGACGACCGCGATGGCCGCACGGTGCTGATCAAGCCGACCGAGGCGGACTGGGCACGCAGCCGCTTGCGGGTGGGGCTGGAACTGAGCAGCGATTTTACCGATAACAATGCCTTCGAACTGAAAGGCATGCATGTGCTGTCGTCCCTGAATGACTGGGGCGCCGAGTTGCGTACTGTGGCGGGGGTGGGGACCGAGCGTGCGCTGGGGCTGCAGTTCTGGCAGCCGCTGGGCGTGGGCTCGCAGTGGTATGTGGCGCCGGAACTGGCCTATAGTTCGGCAGCGGCCGACCTGTTCGACAGCAGCGGTTTCCGGCAGGCGCGCTATGCCTTTAAAGCCGGGACCGCCAGTGTCTCGCTGGGGCGTCAGCTCGGCCACTGGGGCGATCTGCGTTACCGGGTAGGCCGGCAGAAGGTGGTGGGGCATCAGAGCTTGCCCGAAGACCATACGGAACTGAGCCAGATCAGGACGGTACAGGAGTTGTCGTTTGACGTTGATAGCCTGGATACAGTGGCCTTCCCCACCCGAGGCACGCTGTTCAATCTGAAATGGCAGCGCCTGATGCACGCCCAGGCCGAGGGGCCCGTGGCGGCAAACCAGTCAGTGCAGGGTTTGCAGGCCTTTAGTCGCAGTCGCTGGGCCGGGCATGTGTATGCCGAATGGTCGCGCAGCGTGGGTGGTAACTCGGCCAATACACTGGGCGGCTTTATGCGCCTGTCCGGCTCGACGCCGCAATCGGTGATGGGCAGTCGCACCATCTTCGGGCGGCTGGTGATGGCGCGCAGCATCGGCGCCATGCCGGCGGCACTGGGTGGCGATGTGCGGCTGGGCTTTTCGCTGGAAGCGGGCGGTGCGTATAGCCCCGACAGTCCGCTGCGCTGGGGCGCGCTGCGTCAGGCGGCCAGCGGTTTTGTTGCGGTCGATACCCGCTTCGGCCCCCTGTATTTCGCGGCCGGCACCACCAAGGGTGGCAACAGCAGCGGCTATCTGTTCCTCGGTCCTATCTGGTAGGCGGGGCGCTGCGGCGCAGTGCCGTGAAGGCGGAAAACTCCCACGAGCGGAAGCCGACCAGCAGCGTAAAGCCGTCGCGCTCGTGCGGCGCCAGTTTGCGTTCGCTCTGGTGCAAGCGTGCCAGTTCGCCGGCCAGTTGCTGGATGCGGCCCACTAGTTCCTGTGCGCTGGACAGCGATAAGCGCGCTGGCAGGCACAGCAGAGTTTCCCCGGCGCCGTTAAAACTGCCTGCAAAATAATCGGCCACCACGTGCTGGCGGAAGAATTGCTGCACCGGCCCGTCCGGTAACCAGCGGAAGGCGTTCGAGACGCGCAGCCGGTAGCGGTTCAGCGGTTTCAGTTCGATCAGTCCCAGCCGGTCCAGTTCTGCCAGCAGCAGTATGCATTCGGTTTCTGTCAGCTTGTAGGTTTCCAGCACCTGTTCCAGAGTCCAGTGACCGAGGCAGCAGATTGCCATCAGCAGCAGATGGGGTTGCGCCAGCAGGGATTTTTCCTGGGTCAGGGTGAGGGTATCGGCTTGTGGCGTGGCATCGGCTGCCGCGCGCAGCACGTCTTCCATGGCTACTCCGGCTGCTTTGCAGATCTGCGCTAACCGCGACAGGGGCATATCCTGCTGCCCGAACATCCGCTTCACGCTCGATTCGCTCATGTCGATACGTTCGGCCAGCATCTTGTAGGTGACGCCCGCGCCGCGCAACTGGTTGCGCAACACGTTGAGGAGGACTTCCGGTGAGCTCATACGCGACCTTGTGCAAAGAACAAAAGGTATCGTATCACGCTACGTGCTTACAGCACGTAGCGCGACAGATCTTCGTCGACGGACAGGGCGTCCAGTCGCGCATTGACGTAGTCGGCATCAATGGTGATCTGCTGGCCGCTGGTGTCGCTGGCGCTGAACGACAGTTCCTCGAGCAGCTTTTCCATCACCGTGTAGAGCCGGCGCGCGCCGATGTTTTCGGTGCGCTCGTTGACCGAGTGGGCAATCTGCGCCAGCCGGGTGATGCCGTCCGGGGCAAATTCGATCGTGACATTTTCCGTTGCCAGCAGGGCTGCATACTGACGCGTCAGGCAGGCATCGGTGCTGGTCAGGATGCGTTCGAAATCGGCGATCGACAGCGATTCCAGTTCCACGCGGATCGGGAAACGCCCCTGCAGTTCCGGAATCAGGTCGGACGGCTTGGCCAGATGGAAGGCGCCGGACGCGATGAACAGGATGTGATCGGTGCGGATCATGCCGTACTTGGTGTTGACGGTGGTGCCTTCCACCAGCGGCAGCAGGTCGCGCTGTACCCCGGCGCGCGACACATCGGCGCCGCCCACTTCCGAACGCGAGGCGATCTTGTCGATTTCGTCGAGGAAGACGATGCCGTTCTGCTCGACGTTCTGGATGGCCTTCTGCTTCATTTCCTCGTCGTTGACCAGTTTGGCGGCTTCCTCATCGAGCAGCAGTTTCATGGCTTCGCGGATCTTGATCTTGCGGGCTTTCTTGCGTGCATTGCCCAGACCCGAGAACATGCCTTTGATCTGTTCCGTCATCTCTTCCATGCCGGGTGGCGCCATGATTTCCATCTGCGGGCCTTGCTCGGCCAGCTCGATCTCGATTTCCTTGTCGTCCAGATCACCCTGACGCAGACGCTTGCGGAAGGTCTGGCGGGTGGTGTCGCCTTCTTTCGGTGCTTCACCAGCGGGCGGATTGAAGCCGAAGTCGCGTGCCGGTGGCAGCAGAATATCGAGAATACGGTCTTCGGCGGCATCTTCGGCCCGTGCCCGGACCTTGGCCATTTCCGCAGAACGGGTCTGTTTGATGCCAATGTCGATCAGATCACGGATGATGGTATCGACATCGCGACCGACGTAGCCGACTTCCGTAAACTTTGTGGCTTCGATCTTGATGAACGGTGCATCGGCCAGCTTGGCCAGGCGGCGCGCGATTTCTGTCTTGCCGACCCCGGTGGGGCCGATCATCAGAATATTTTTCGGGGTGATTTCGTGGCGTAGCGGCTCGGCCACCTGCTGGCGACGCCAGCGGTTGCGCAGGGCGATGGCGACGGCCTTCTTGGCTTTGGCCTGACCGACCACGTGCTTGTCGAGTTCGCCGACGATTTCTTGCGGAGTCATGTTCATGCTGGATCCAGAGTCTCGATGATGTGGTTCAGATTGGTGTAGATGCACAGTTCACCGGCGATCGTCAGCGATTTGCTGACAATTTCGGCCGGGGTGAGGGTGGTGTTGTCCACCAGCGCCCGCGCGGCCGACTGCGCGTAGCTTCCGCCCGAGCCGATCGCGCCCACGCCACCTTCCGGTTCGAGCACGTCGCCATTGCCGGTAATCACCAGCGTCGACTCCTGATCGGCCACCAGCAGCATCGCTTCAAGCCGGCGCAACACGCGGTCGGTACGCCAGTCCTTGGCCAGTTCCACCGAAGCGCGCAAGAGATTGCCCTGATGCTTTTCCAGTTTGCCTTCGAAACGGTCGAGCAGCGTGAACGCGTCCGCCGTGCCGCCGGCAAAGCCCACCAGCACCTTGCCGCCATACACCTTGCGGACTTTACGGGCGGTGCCCTTCATGACGATGTTACCCAGCGTGACCTGGCCATCGCCGCCCAGCGCGACCGTATTGCCGCGCCGTACACACAGGATGGTGGTGCCGTGAAATTGTTCCATAGTTCCCTCAGAGTCAATGCAAACTGCCAATGCCGAGCATATGGGGCGCGCATCGGCAAATGCAAGACGAAAAAAAAGCACGCGGCTGCGTGCTTTTCTGGAGTGACGGGACTTAGTCGCCGTACAGTTTCTGCTTCAGTTCGCGGCGTTGCTGGGCTTCCAGCGACAGCGTCGCCGTCGGACGGGCGATCAGGCGCGGGATGCCGATCGGTTCGCCGGTTTCTTCGCACCAGCCGTAATCACCGGAATCGATCGCGACGATGGACTGTTGTACTTTTTTCAGCAGTTTGCGTTCGCGGTCGCGGGTACGCAGTTCCAGCGCGTGTTCTTCTTCGATGGTGGCGCGGTCAGCCGGATCCGGCACCAGCACGGTTTCGCGCAGGTGTTCGGTGGTTTCGCCTGCGTTTTTCAGCAGCTCTTTTTCCAGTGACTGCAGCTTGGCTTTGAAAAACGCCATTTGTGCCGGATTCATATAATCCTTTTCATCCATCTTCAGAATTTCTTCTTCAGTCAGGATGCGTTCGGCAGCGGCGGGGGTCGATTTATTAGTTTTGGTCATAACTTCGCTTACCTTCGATACGACAGAGTTTACATTTAATCAGCCCGAATTTTGTGGCTTTTTAGCCATCCCCACAAAACCCCGATAGTTTATACCAGACATTGTTCTAAACCGCTAATAAAGATGTCTTTCGGTAGATTTTTGCCGATAAATACCATTTTGCTGCCACGAACGTCGTTTTCTCCCCATTTGGCACCCAGGTCGCTGCCCATGATTTGATGCACGCCCTGGAACACCACCTTGCGATCGGCTTCCTTCATCCACAATACGCCTTTATAGCGCAACATGCGCGGACCGTAGGCATTCACCAGTCCGCCAAGGAAATCGTCGAGTTTGGCCGGATCGAAGGGGCGCTGGCTCTTGAACACGAAAGCGGCAATCTCGTCGCTGTGGTGAGCGTGGTGGTGGTTATGGCCATGCCCGTGCTCGTGTGCATGCCCGTGCTCGTGCTCGTGCTCATCGTCGTGATGATGACCGCAGTGCTCGTCATGCACATGGCCTTCTTCATGGGCCTGCTCGGTACGCAGGAAATCAGGGTCGAGTTCCAGCTTATCGTTGAGCAGGAAGCCTTTCAGGTCCAGCACTTCGCTGAGCGGTGCGCGGCCGAAGTCGCTGGTGCTGATCGGCGCGCGCGGATTGATGCGCTTCAGGCGATCGGTCAGCGCGGCCAGTTGTTGCGGCGACACCAGATCGGTTTTTGACAGCAGTAATTTGTCGGCAAATCCGACCTGACGCTGGGCTTCTTCGTGCTGGTCCAGCTGCTCCATGGCATGTCGCGCATCGACGACGGTCACCACGGCGTCGAGCATGTAGTGAGTGCCCACTTCTTCGTCAACGAAGAAGGTCTGGGCTACCGGGCCGGGATTGGCCAGACCGGTGGTTTCGATGACCACGCGGTCAAACTGTAAAGTACCGGCCTCGCGCTGCTGCGCCAGTTTGCTGAGTGCCACGATCAGGTCGCCCCGCACGGTGCAGCAGATGCAGCCATTGTTCATTTCGATGATCTGTTCGCCACTGTCCTGCACCAGAATTTCGTTATCGATATTTTCCTGACCAAACTCGTTTTCGATCACGGCGATGCGCATGCCATGCGGCTCTTGCAGGATGCGGTTGAGCAGGGTGGTTTTACCTGCGCCGAGGAAGCCGGTGAGGATGGTGGTGGGGATCAGTGCCATGGTGCGTGCCAGTCGGGTCAATAAGTGAGCTAGATGGGGATGAAGCGGGGAAATTCAAGCAGCCGATTATGCCGGAATTCGCCGCGTGCGCGCAAACTGCACGCTTGAGCCAGCGCAGAGGGGGCTTATTTGCGTTTTGCGCGCGGATGCGCCTGATCGTAGACAGCCGCCAGATGCTGGAAATCAAGCGCCGTGTAGACTTGCGTCGAACTGATGCTGGAGTGGCCTAGCATTTCCTGAACGGCGCGCAAGTCGCCGGACGATTGCAGCACGTGCGAGGCAAAGGAATGGCGCAGCATGTGCGGGTGCACGGACACCGCCGTGCCATGTGCCAGCCCGCGCGCGCGCAGGCGTTGCTGCACCACCCGTGGACTCATGCGGCGAGCACGACTGCTTAAAAACAAGGCATTGCTGCCGTCGCGCGGTGCCGGGCGTACCGCCAGCCAGGCTGTCAGTGCCGCCAGCGCTGCCGCCCCGACCGGTACCACCCGCTGTTTATTCCCTTTACCGGTGACCAGCACTTCGCCGCTTTCCGGCACCACCCAGCCTAGTGCGCCGGGACCGGCATGCAGGTCCAGCGCCGTCAGTTCCGAGACCCGCAGGCCGCTGGAATACAGCAGTTCGAACATGGCTTGATTGCACAGCTCGGCGGGTTCGGGGCTGCTGCCGGCGTGCACTGCGGCAGGCGCCACCAGTTGCACGGCGTCGTCCACTGACAGGGCGCGTGGCAGGTTACGGGCGCGTTTCGGCGGGCGGATGCCTTGCACGGGATTGCTCGCCAGCGGCAACTGCTCACCGAGCCAGTCGAAAAAGCCGCGCCAGCTCGATAGCTTGCGGGCAATCGAGCGGGGATCGAGGCCACGCCCATGCAGGGTGGCGGCCAGACGGCGGATCGTGTTGTGTTCAAGTTGTGGCCAGTCGACGCCGGGCGTGAGGCTGGCCAGTTGGCGCAGATCGCGCGCGTAGGCACTGACGGTGTGGGGGGAAAGCTGGCGCTGGGTACGCAGTTGCGCCAGGTAGCCGTCTATCCAGCCCAGTCGGGGGTCTGGAGAGACGGACATGGGAGTGCGCGAGCGCTTAGGCCAGCAGCCAGGCCAGCGCCGTGCTACTGGTTTCGCCGATGTGGATCAGGAAGTCGGTGGCCATCAGCGAGGTGAAGCGTGCCGGATCGGCCGAGCCCAGAATCAGCAGGCCGAAGGCATCTTTGTTGCCCGACTTGCGCAGCGGGATGATCACGGTCGAGGTGATGCCGGTCGGATCGTCCAGCCAGCTGACCGCTTCGAAGTCCTTGTTGGTGCCGCAGTAAGGCGCCATCAGGCTGTTGGCGAAGATACGGGCATCGTCGGAAACACCGCGCACAAACCACTCGCCGGCGTATTCTGCTTCGGTATTCCAGATCCGCAAAGTTACCTGCGGTACATCAAAACTCGATTTCAGACCACTGGTCACAGCGTGTGGTATGGAACCCACATCTTCCGATTCCAGCAAGATCTTGGTCCAGCGGTGGAACTTGTTGGCGATGGCTTCGTTTTCCGAGGCCAGACGCATCAAGTTGCTCATGCGCAACTCCAGCGTCTTGTATTTGTCGCGCATGACTTCCATCTGGCGCTCCTGCAACGAGACGGCGCGGCCGGTGACGGGGCTGGACAGTTTAATTTCCGCCAGCAGGTCAGCGTGTTCTTCGAAAAATCGCGGATTGTCGCTCAGGTACTGGGCAACGAGGGTGGAATCCAGTGGGGCAGTCATGACGGTACTCTATTTACTTGGTGAAAGATCGAGCTTCATTCTAAACGAAAAAAACGGACATGGTCACCCATGTCCGTGATTCTCCTTGGCAAAACCGGCCTTGCGGGCCGGCCCTGCGCTTAGAAGTTGTGGTGAATACCGAGGCTGTAGAAGTTGGCCGTGGTGGTGGCTTTCTTGTTCGAGGCATCCACATACAGGTAGGTGCGTGGCGACAGATTGTAGTCGTAGCCGATCGATACTTGCTTGGTTTTGGCGATGGCAGCGCTATGCAGGCTGTTGTCCGGATCTTTCTGACCGTAGCCGAAACGTACCATGCCAGCACCGACGGTGTAGTTAGCACCGACCAGCCAGGCTTTGGTCTTCGGATTGACCAGCACGTTTTCGTCCTGATCCTGCGACTGGTAGGAACCCATCAGTTTCAGTTCCGGTGCTGGTTTGAAGTAGGCGCCGACCGACCACAGTTTGGTCTGGATGGCGTTCTTTTCATACGCAGCGTAAGCACCGAACGGGCCATTGATGGCCGTTGCGCTCAGCGAGTACGGGGCGGTGGTTGGTGCGGAATTGGCCGGGAATTGCGGGTTGGTTGCGGTGCCCTTGCCGATGATCACTGGATTCTGGTTGGCTTCTTTGGCCTGCACGGTGACGTTCAGCTGGAACATGCCGCCGATGACCGGGCTGTTATAGAACACCGAATTCGAGAAGCGGTTACGCGAGTTACCGGTGGTGCTCATTGGATCGCTGGTGTAGCCGGCCACTTGCAGGTCGGTCTGGTAACCGGCCACGGCTGGCAGACCGCTCCATGGTTCGAACTGGGTGCTGGTTTCCTGGAAGGCGGTCAGACCACGGCCCAGACGTACGGTACCGAAGTCGCCTTGCAGACCGACCCGGCTCTGACCTTGGAACAGCGGACGGCTGTTGGCGCCCGAGGTGTTTTCGATGGTGCCGGTGTCGGATTCGTAGCGGATTTCCAGTTGGAACAGTGCGCTCAGGCCGCTGCCCAGATCTTCCACGCCTTTGAAGCCGAGTTTGTTGTTGTCACGTTTGCCCACCGAGGTCGTGCCGCCGGTCAGTTTGGAGATACCAGCATCTACAGTGCCATAGATAGTCACGGACGATTGTGCATATGCACCAGTGAACGCGCCCATGAGCGCCAAAGCCACCAAAGATTTTTTCATTTTAGCTATTCCTTTAAGAGTGAACATCGTTGAGTCTGAAGCTGAAGATCGGGGTTGAAGATCTCCGGATGCTGAAACCTTAATCTGCTGCCGCCTCAAAACCGTCGAAATGGTCAATTGGGACGCTTAATTTTGGTCGAAAGCCTACGAAAGCCGAGTTCCTGTTGTATTAATGAAACGCATAAATCGCGCTCGGCTGGCCCGGATCCGGGGATGAAATCCTTTCACTCAGGCATCAATTTGCCTCTAGCGTACCTGCTGAAGCCCTAGGCAATCTTTGCGCGATATCAAAATGTTCACCATATTCTTTACAGTGTGGCGCCGATGGCACGCTACACTCTCCGTTACCAATGGTCGCCGGAAACCTGCCTAGACAGGGTGCACGCGCCGCCCGCTTCTATGAATCGGAGTAATAGTGAGACGATGGCTAATCGAGAAGAATTAGGGATCATCCGTGGTGCGCGCGCGGGCGATGCGGCGTGCCAGTTAGCACTGGGCAAGCTGTATCTGTTCGGCGGCGCCAGTTTGCCGCACAGTCTGCCGACCGCCTTGCACTGGCTGGACCGCGCGGCAGCCCAGCAACTGGATGAAGCCTGGATGTTGATTGGTAGTTACATTCCTTATGAGCAGGCACAGCACAAAATGCCCGCAGTGCTGGTCTGGTATGAACGCGCCCATGCGGCTGGCATCCCGCAGGCCGGACTAGTACTGGCCCAGCTGGTATTCCATGGCGAACCGGTGCCGGCGGTGCTGGCCTTGCAGGATAAAGCGCTGCAGTTACTGGAAGTGTCGGCGCGCAGCGGTTGCGCGGAAGCGCAATGGCTGTTGTCGCAGCAAGCGCTGCGTGTCACGCCGGCACCTGCGGTCTGCGATGCGCCGCAGGCCGGCCCGGCCAGTCCTGTGCTGGCGCAAGCTGCGCGATCCGATGGCCAGCAATGGCTGGCGCGGGCGGCCGATAGCGGGCTCGCTGCGGCCCAGTATGCCGTGCTGGAACAGGCCTGGAATAGCGATCCGGACGCCTATCTGCAGCGCGCGCTACCCATTTCGCGGCAGTTACTCGAACGTGCCCCCATCGATGCCGAGGCGGCCCGCACGGTTGACTGGGCTTTGCTGCCCGTGCAACTGACCCTGCTGTCGCGCTGTGCCGAGCTGCTGGAAGCGCGCGCCGACGCGTGTGACGCCGCCCAGGCGGAATTGCTGCAGTACCGCGAACTGGCGGCCTATGGTGGCGACCGTCAGGCGCAACTGGCGCTGGGGCTGTGGTTTGCCCGCATGGATGGTGAGGGCAAGCGACAACGGCATGGCATTGCGGCGGCCAATTTCAAACGGGCCATCCGCTGGCTGACGCTGGCGGGCGAACAGGGACTGGCCGATGCCTGGTTTGCCCTGTCGCGCATCTATTTAAAACCGGAATTTTCCCAGCGCTGCGTGGCCGAGGCCCAGCGCTATCTGGAGCGCGCCGCAGAAATGGGCCATCGCGGCGCCCAGCTCGAATGCGGCATGTATGCCTGGCGTAACCGCCGTACCGACGAGTCCAGTGATGTGCGCGCTGCCTACTGGCTGCAGAAAGCCGTGGCACAGGGCTGTCGCGAAGCCGAGGCGGCACTGGCGCGCGTGGCGGCGACGCCGAAACCGGCTGGCTGGGCGAATGCCGTGCTGGCCACACTGAGCCGTGAAGCGCTGGAGTCCCAGCCTCTGCTGGCGGCACGGCTGGAACTGGCCTGTCTGTTCGGGTTGAGTCGTGCCGAAGCGCTGTTGCTTGATGTGCCGGCCGCCGATCAGGGGCATTGTCTGGTGGTTGATATTCGCGCCAGTTACGGGCGCAGCAAACGGCGTTTGATTCTGCTGCGCACCGCGCGCGAACGGCAGGCACTGGACCGGTTGGTGCGTCTGTTCGAACCGTTTGATAACGGTCCGGAGGGGATCGAAGGCAATTACCGCCAGCGTCTGTACCGCTTAAAAACCTGGGCGCCGGGAGCGGCCCATGTGGATGATCTGCTGGCGGCCTGAGCCCGCGGGAGCGCGGTCCTAGGTCGCGCGCCGTTAGATATCGATTTCGCCTTCGAACACAGTCACAGCCGGGCCGGTCAGCAGCACGGGCTGGCCTGCGCCGGCCCAGCTGATCGACAACTGGCCACCGCGCGCCTCGACCTGCACCGGACTGTCGAGTAGGCCGCGACGGATCCCTGCCACGACTGCTGCGCAGGCGCCGGTGCCGCAAGCGAGCGTCTCGCCCACACCCCGTTCGAACACCCGCAAACGGATATGCCGGCGATCCACGATCTGCATGAAGCCGGCATTGACGCGGTTGGGGAAGCGCGGGTGACGTTCGATGAGCGGGCCGCTCAGTTCCACCGCGGCCGTGTCGACGTCGTCGACCACCTGCACGGCGTGCGGATTGCCCATTGACACCACCGAGATCAGCACTGCTTCGCGCGCGCCACCCAGTTCCAGCACCAGTGGGAATAGCAGGTCATCGGCTTGCGGCTGGCCGGCCAGACCTTTGGCATCGAAGGGCACGCGGGCCGGTTCCAGTACGGGTGCGCCCATGTCGACGGTGATGCTGCCATCGTCTTCGAGGCGTGGCGCGATGATGCCGGCCTTGGTTTGCACGGTGATGCTGCGCTGGCTGGTCAAGCCTTTTTCGGCGACAAATTTGACGAAGGCGCGCGAGCCATTCCCGCACTGTTCGACTTCGCCGCCATCGGCGTTGAAGATGCGATAGCGGAAGTCGCAGCCGGCTTCGGTCGGCTTTTCCACCAGCAGTATCTGGTCGGCACCAACGCCGAAGCGGCGGTCGCCCAGATGCTGCCACTGGGCAGGGGTGAAATCGATGTGCTGGTTGATGCCGTCGATGACCACGAAGTCATTGCCGGCACCGTGCATTTTGGTGAATTTAAGTTTCATAATGGTCTTCTGCGGCCAGCTTCGGTGGGCGCCGAGTTAGCTGAACCTGCGGTTAATGGTGCTGCTCAGGACGTTGATACAGCGATGCTTCACCGTCCGGGCGGGTCTTGAAGCGCTTATGGGTCCAGAAGTATTCGGCCGGGGCTTCGCGCACGCGTTCCTCGATAAAGGCATTCATGCGGCGGGTGGCGGCAACCATGTCGGTGCCGGGATAATTGTCCCACACGGGATAGAATTTCACACGCCAGCCCTGATAGTCGGGCAGGAAGGTGGCAATCACAGGCATTACCTGCGCACCGGTGGTGGCGGCGATGCGCGCGGTGGCCGTCAGCGTGGCTGCCTGCACGCCGAAAAAGGGCACGAACTCGGCATCTTTCGCGCCAAAATCCATATCCGGCAGCATGAAGTAGGGCATCTTGTCGCGCAGCGCGCGCAGGATGGGCTTGATGCCATCCTGACGGGTGAACAGTTTAACGGGCTGGAAGCGCGAGCGACCGGCGCGCAGCACACGGTCGAACACCAGATTTTTCTGCTGCACATACATCGACGAGGCGCTGGTTTCCATTGCCACGGCAGCACCGCCCACATCCAGACAGACGAAGTGCGGGCACAGCAGAATAGTGGGCTGGTCGGTCATCTCGGCCACCGGTACGCCGTTCGGTTCGACCTTGATCAGGCGGCGCAGCCGCGCTTCCGAGGCCCACCACAGAATCCCCCGTTCCCAGACACTGCGCGAATACGACTGGAAGTGGCGCCGGGCGATATCGACCCGCTCGGCTTCCGTCAGTTCCGGCATGCACAGGCGCAGATTGGTGAGGGTGATGTGGCGGCGCGCCGGCATCAGCACGAACAGCAGGCTGCCGATCAGTTTGCCGAAGCGGCCCAGCAGGGGCAGGGGCAGCCAGTGCAGCAACCACATCAGACCTAGTAACAGCTTCATGCCTGGACTCCTGCATTCGGGGCGGCAATGCCGGCCGGGACCTTGTAGCGGTTATAGCTCCAGAAATACTGCGCCGGGCAGCGTGCGATCAGGCGTTCCATGGCGTGATTGATGCTCTGGGATTGCTCGGCGATGCTGCCGTCCAGGCTGCCATCGAAGGGCACGAAACGGATCACAAAGCCACGTCCACCGGGCAGACGTTCCGCGTAGGTGACGATGATGGTGGCGTCGCCCAGCTGCGCCAGTTTGGCGGGCAGGGTCATGGTGTAAGCCTGGCGTCCGAAGAAGCTGGCCCAGATGCCTTCGCCTTCCTGTGGCACCTGATCCGGCAGCAAGCCGACTGGTTTGCCTTTTTTCAGCGTTTTGGCCAGCATCCGTACCCCCGACATATTGGCGGGTGCCAGTAATAGGTTGTCGCGCGCACGGGCGCCTTCGATCAGCGGCTTGAGTGCCGCTTTTTTAGGCGGGCGGTACATCACCATCAGTTCGGTGCGCAGGGCGATTTCCTGCGCGACAATTTCAAAGCAGCCCAGATGCGGGGTCAGAAACATGATGCCGCGTCCCGCATCGAGTTCCGTCTGCACCAGCGACCAGCCTTCATCGCTGGCGTGACGCGACACGCGGGCCGGATCGGCGCACCAGATAAAGGGCAGCTCGACGATGCTTTTACCGGCTTCCGCAATGGCGGCGGATAAGTACTGGCCATAGCCGGCCTGACGCAGATTGTCGCGCATGCGGCGCCGGTAGGACGGCGAAGCCAGGTATACCAGCCAGCCCAGCACGCTGCCCAGAGCATGCAAAATTGGCAAAGGTACGATAGAAAACAGGCGGAAAATGGCGACTAACATGAGTAATTCGTATAGGTGATAATGCTTTCGGCGGGTGTTGCCGTGCCAAAATTTTTCAAAGAAGCGTAAAATACCACGTTAGTAGGATCCGCTGAGTTAACAGACAACTTGCGAAGCGGAATATAAATGTCGCTAAAGCGTCGCAAGCCGTATTGGTAAGCGACCACATTCTTAACCAATTAGCAGGAGCTTGCGATGTCTAATGATTATCTTTTTACTTCCGAATCCGTTTCGGAAGGCCACCCCGATAAAGTTGCCGACCAGATTTCCGATGCGATTCTGGACGCCATCCTGACCCAGGACCCGACCGCCCGCGTGGCTGCCGAGACCCTGTGCAACACCGGTCTGGTTGTGCTGGCTGGTGAGATCACCACCCATGCCAATGTTGATTATATTCAAGTTGCACGGGAAACCATCAAACGTATCGGTTACGACAATACCGAATATGGCATCGACTACAAAGGTTGCGCCGTGCTGGTGGCCTACGACAAGCAGTCGCCGGACATCGCCCAGGGCGTGGACGAAGGCGCGGGGATTGATCTCGATCAAGGTGCCGGCGATCAGGGCCTGATGTTCGGCTACGCCTGCGATGAAACGGCCGAGCTGATGCCAGCTGCCATCCACTACGCCCACCGCCTGGTCGAGCGCCAGTCGCAACTGCGCAAAGATGGCCGTCTGCCATGGCTGCGTCCGGATGCAAAATCGCAAGTGACGCTGCGTTACGTGAATGGCCGTCCGGTAGCAGTCGACACCGTAGTGCTGTCGACCCAGCACGCGCCGGAAATGCTGCACAAGCAGATCGAAGAAGCGGTCATCGAAGAAATCATCAAACCGGTACTGCCACGCGAATGGCTGACCAACACCAAGTATCTGGTCAACCCGACCGGCCGCTTCGTGATTGGTGGTCCGCAGGGCGATTGCGGCCTGACTGGCCGTAAGATCATTGTCGATACCTACGGTGGCGCCAGCCCGCACGGTGGCGGTGCCTTCTCCGGTAAAGATCCTACGAAAGTGGACCGCTCGGCAGCCTACGCGGCCCGTTACGTGGCTAAAAACGTGGTGGCCGCCGGTCTGGCGCGTCAGTGCCAGGTACAGGTCAGCTACGCCATCGGCGTGGCCCGTCCGATCAATATTACGGTGTACACCGAAGGTACCGGCGTCATCCCGGACGAGAAAATCGCCGAACTGGTGATGGCGCACTTCGACCTGCGTCCGAAAGGCATCGTGCAGATGCTGGACCTGCTGCGTCCGATCTACGGCAAAACCGCTGCTTACGGCCACTTCGGCCGCGAAGAGCCGGAATTCACGTGGGAACGCACCGACAAGGCCGCCATCCTGCGCGATGCAGCCGGTCTGAAGTAATCAGCCTGCCAGGGGATCCAGCGCTGCGGCGCTGAACCACCGTCCAGAACGCTCCGGTATCGAACGATCCGGAGCGTTTTTTATTTGGGACGGCAGTGGCAGCCACGGCTGGCCCGGCAACCAAGGCTGCCAGTGATTTGGCCCATGTCGCGCATTTATTGCTGCCGGGGAATGCGGATTTGCTGATTTTCGCCGCAAATGGTGCTAGAATCAGCGTTCCGAGGAGCGTTGCGACGAATTTCTAATTCGCCAGGCTCGGAGTCCCAAACCGCGCTCACGTTACTTTTTTCAACCAATGAAAGGAGGGCGTGATGAACGCCGTACTCAAATCCGCAAACGACTTCCTGGTCGCCGACATTACCCTGGCACCATGGGGTAACAAAGAAATCAAGATTGCAGAAACTGAAATGCCGGGCCTGATGGCGATCCGTGAGGAATTCGCTGCCGCCCAGCCGCTGAAAGGCGCACGCATTACCGGTTCGCTGCACATGACCATCCAGACCGCTGTGCTGATCCAGACGCTCGAAGCGCTGGGTGCCGAAGTGCGCTGGGCGTCGTGCAATATCTACTCGACCCAGGACCACGCTGCTGCGGCAATCGCTGCTGCTGGTACGCCAGTGTTCGCCATCAAAGGCGAAACCCTGGACGAATACTGGGATTACACCCACCGCATCTTCGAATGGCCAGCCGATGCGGCCGGTAACGCCGTGTACTCCAACATGATTCTGGATGACGGCGGCGATGCCACCCTGTTGCTGCATCTGGGCGCACGTGCCGAGACCGATCTGTCGGTACTGGCCAACCCGGGTTCGGAAGAAGAAATCTGCCTGTTCAATGCCATCAAAGCCCATCTGGCCAAAGATCCGCTTTGGTACTCCAAGCGTCTGCCGCACATTCTGGGCGTGACCGAAGAAACCACCACCGGTGTGCACCGTCTGTACCAGATGCACAAGGAAGGCAAGCTGCACTTCCCGGCTATCAACGTCAACGACTCCGTCACCAAATCGAAATTTGACAACCTGTACGGCTGCCGTGAATCGCTGGTCGATGGTATCAAGCGCGCGACCGACGTGATGATCGCCGGTAAAGTAGCCGTGATCGCTGGTTACGGTGACGTCGGCAAGGGTTCGGCGCAAGCCATGCGTGCACTGTCGGCACAAGTCTGGGTGACCGAGATCGATCCGATCTGCGCACTGCAGGCTGCGATGGAAGGCTACCGCGTGGTGACCATGGATTACGCCGCTGAACACGGCGACATCTTCGTTACCTGCACCGGCAACTATCACATCCTCACCGAAGCGCACATGCTGAAGATGAAGGATCAGGCCATCGTCTGCAACATCGGTCACTTCGATAACGAAATCGACGTTGCTGCACTGAAGAAGTACACCTGGGAAAACATCAAGCCGCAAGTCGACCACGTGATCTTCCCATCGGGCAAGCGCATCATCCTGCTGGCGGAAGGCCGTCTGGTCAACCTCGGCTGCGGTACCGGCCACCCTTCGTACGTGATGTCGTCGTCGTTCGCCAACCAGACCATCGCCCAGATCGAACTGTTCGCCAACACGGCGAACTATCCGGTCGGTGTGTATGTGTTGCCTAAGCATCTGGACGAAAAAGTCGCGCGCCTGCAGCTGAAGAAGCTCAACGCGCAACTGACCGAACTGACCGAAGAGCAAGCCGCCTACATCGGCGTATCGCAACAAGGTCCTTACAAGCCTGAGCACTACCGTTACTAATCCGGCCCGGTGCTAGCGCGAGCGCTTGTCAAAGTGCCCGTGCTAGTGCCGTTCCGGCGCTACGGCGCGGCCCGCCCTTGAGGCGAGCGCAGCCGTAGCGCATTCCTTTGCAGCGAGTCTCTTTTATGCGTTTGGTCCTCACCTGGTTAATTAATGCCATTGCCTTGCTGGCAGTGCCCTACCTGATGCATTCCGTCGAGGTCACAAGCTTCGGCGCAGCCCTCGTCGCGGCTCTCGTTCTGGGTCTGGTGAATACGCTGATCCGCCCCGTGTTGTTGCTGCTGACTTTGCCCGTGACGCTGGTGTCGCTGGGTTTGTTCATCTTCATCATCAATGGCTTCATGTTCTGGCTGGTTGCCCAGTGGGTAGACGGTTTCCATGTCGACAGCTTCCTGTCGGCCATCGGCGGCGCACTGTTGTACAGCGTGATTTCCTGGTCCCTCTCGACTCTCCTTTTGAAGAACTCAGATGGCTAATCACAATTTCAGTATTGAATTCTTTCCTCCCAAGACGGTGGAAGGGGCAGAAAAGCTGCGCGTCACGCGCGCCAAACTGTCCGAACTGCAGCCTAAATATTTCTCGGTAACCTTCGGTGCCGGTGGCACGACCCAGCGCGGCACGCTCGACACCGTGGTGGAAATTCTGGCCGCTGGCGAACAGGCGGCGCCGCACCTGTCCTGTGTCGGTGGTACGCGCGAATCGATCCGTCAGATTCTCAATGAATATAAGTCGCACAACATCCACCGTCTGGTGGCCTTGCGCGGCGACCTGCCGAGTGGCTATGGTGCGGCCGGCGAATTCCGCTACGCAAACGAGCTGGTGGAATTCATCCGTGCCGAAACGGGCGACTGGTTCCACATCGAAGTGGCGGCCTATCCGGAAGTGCACCCGCAAGCCCGTTCGCCGCAGGATGATCTGCTGGCCTTCGAGCGCAAGGTGAAAGCCGGCGCGAATTCCGCCATCACCCAGTATTTCTACAATGCCGATGCGTATTTCCAGTTTGTCGAGCAGACCCAGAAACTGGGCATCGAGGTGCCGATTGTGGCCGGTATCATGCCGATCACCAATTACACCCAGCTGATGCGCTTCTCGGATATGTGCGGTGCCGAGATCCCGCGCTGGGTACGTCTGAAGCTGGCGAGCTTCGGTGACGATAGCGCCTCCATCAAAGCCTTCGGTCTGGATGTGGTCAGCGCCCTGGGCGAACGGCTGCTGGCCGGTGGCGCACCGGGCTTGCACTTCTACAGCATGAATCAGGCAGCGGCCACCACGGCGCTGTGGCAGCGTCTGGTTTAATCAGGCGCGCGCGCGATGCAGGCGCGAGCGGATTATTCGGTAATGATCTGGTCGAGCGCTACATCATGGCTGTCCTGCGCAAAGTCGCTCTGCAGGCACTGATAGGCAATCCCCAGTGTCTGCGGGCGCGGCGTACGGGCCAGCGTCCGGTCGTAATAGCCGCCGCCGTAACCCATACGGTAGCCTGCGCCGTTGTAGCCCAGACAGGGCACCAGCAGGGCCGCCGGATAGTCGGCCTGCAGCCGCAGATTTTGCGGCACGGCCACGCCCATCGCATCTTTCACCAGCGGCTCGCCGATCTGCCATTCCGCAAAGGCCAGCGCTGCATCTTTTTTCAGCACCACCGGTAACAGCAAACGGGCCCCGCGTGCCGCCAGTTGCGCATAAGTCGCGTGCAGATCCGGTTCGTCGCGTAGCGGCCAGTACACGCCCAGTGTCGCGGGTTGCGCGCGCTGCCACCAGTCCAGTATGCGCGCGCCGATGGCGCTATCCCAGGCCGCTTTGCTGGCGGCATCGAGGGCACGGCGCCGCTGTAGCAGCTGCTGGCGTAATGGTGCCTTGCCACCCTCTGGCGGGGCTGGCCGTTCCATTGTGGCGCATGGTATTCTAGGGTCGCTGGTCATCGCTTCGGTTTTTCAGACTTTAGAGAGTTGCACATTGAGTTACGCATTGCCCTACGCATTGAAATGGATCGCCGCAGCAGCCTTGCTGGCCCTCAGCGCAGTCGCCTGCGCCGACGATATCGGTGACGACAGTCGCCGTGCCGATGACGCCTTCCTGCTACTGCGCGACGCGGTGCGTCAGGATGATGCTGCCAAGGCTGATTTTTATGCCAACCGTCTGGCTGCGTATTCGATTCCATCCTATGTTGATTATTATCGGCTGAAACCGCGTCTGAAAGATGCCAGTGGGGCCGAAATCCGTGAATTCTTCAAGCGTTACGAAGGTCAGGCCATCGTCGACCGGCTGCGCAACGACTGGCTGCTGGAGCTGGGCCGGCGTCGTGAGTGGAGTACCTTCGACGAACAGCTGCCGCTGTTCGTGCTGAATGACGACGTGCAGGTGAAATGCTATGCCCTGCAATCGCGTGCCCTGAAAGGCCAGAAAGTCGCTGCCGATGCGCGCGAAGTGCTGACCGCGCCGAACGGCTATGGCGAAGCTTGCGCCGGACTGATCGCCACCCTGTATCAGGCGGGCCAGTTCGCTAGCGATGATCTGTATGCGCAACTGCGCCTGTCGGGCGAGTACAACGCCACCGGTCAGGCACGCCGCATCGTGGCGCTGTTGAACGGGAACGAGAAGCGCGCCGTGCAGGCGGTCGATCTGCCGGCGATTGCGCTGGCCAAAGGGGTAGGCAGTGGCCGCACCGAGCACGAGATCTTCATCGTGGCGCTGGGCCGCATGGCCAAGACCAGCGTCAAGCTGGCGACGCTGGCGCTGCAGCGCGCCATGCCCAAACTGAGCGCGCAGGAACAGCAGGAAGCGTGGGCCGCGATTGCCCTGCAATCGTCCTATTCGCTGTCGCCGGAAACCAGCGATTACTGGCATAAGTCGCAAGGCGCCGCGCTGTCGATCGACCAGTTCCAGTGGAAAACCCGCATCGCCTTGCGCAATGGTGACTGGAAAACCGTGAAAGCCACCATCCGTGCAATGCCGGCCTCGCTGCGCGGCGAATCGGTCTGGGTGTACTGGCTGGGGCGCGCGCTGATGGCGGAAAGCGGTGCGACCCAGGCCAGTGGCGAGTCGGCTGCGCTGTTCCGCAGCATTACCGACCAGTCGAATTTCTATGGCCAGCTGGCGCTGGAAGAAACCGGCAAGCTGGTGAGCATCCCCACGCCGGGCCTGCCGATCAGTGCCGCCGAGGTGGCGCCGTTTGCCAGCAACCCGAATTTCCAGCGTGCGCTGAAGTTCTTTTCCATGCGCCTGCGCTTTGAAGGTACGCGCGAATGGAACTGGGGCTTGCGCAGCCTGAGTGAACGCGAACATCTGGCGGCGGCGGAATTCGCCCGCCAGAACAATATTCTCGATCGCATGGTGAACACTTCCGACCGGACCCGGATTCAGGTCGATTACACCCAGCGCTTCCCGTCGCCGCATCATGACATCATGCATCCCACCACCCAGACGCTGGGACTGGACAAAGCCTGGGTGTATGGTCTGATCCGGCAGGAATCGCGCTTCATCATGGATGCCCAGTCGAGCGTAGGTGCGTCGGGGCTGATGCAGGTGATGCCGTCGACTGGTCGCTGGGTCGCCAAGAAAATCGGCCTGACCGACTTTGCCCAGGATATGCTCAGTGACGTGCGCACCAATATTCTGCTGGGTGCGAATTACATGAATATGGTGCTGGGGAATATGGATGGCTCGCAGGTGCTGGCGACGGCCGCTTACAACGCCGGCCCCGGACGGCTGCGTAGCTGGCGCGGCACTTTGAGCAAGCCAATGGA
Organism: Oxalobacteraceae bacterium; assembly: GCA_027490725.1. Lineage (GTDB taxonomy): Bacteria > Pseudomonadota > Gammaproteobacteria > Burkholderiales > Burkholderiaceae_D > Rugamonas. Next base: position 22,783 of record JAIXXN010000078.1, on the reverse strand, counting down.
AGGCGCAGTGTTCATCGAATCGATTCCTTTCTTCGAAACCCGCGTCTACGTGAAAAACGTGATGTCGAATACCACCAATTACGCTGCCCTGTTCGAAGGCCGGCCACAGTCGCTCAAGCTGCGGCTGGGCAACGTCGGTCCGAAAGGCTATTCCGAACAGGAACAGCAGGAAGCGAGCTTCGGCGCACGCTGAAGCACAACCCGGAACGGAACTCTCATGCACACTACCAAACTTGATCCCGGCCTGACACAAACGCTGGCCTCCGCACGTTCGCCCGGCCTGACGCTGGTGATCGGCAACAAGAATTATTCGTCCTGGTCGATGCGGCCATGGGTCGCCATGACGGCGTTCGGTATTCCCTTCCAGGAAGTGCGCGTGCTGCTCGATCAGCCTGATACCGCCAACCGCATTTGCGAATACACGGCGAGCGGCCGTGTGCCGGTGCTGCTGGCTGGTGAAATGACCATCTGGGACAGTCTGGCGATTTGCGAATATCTGGCCGAGCAGTTCCCCGAGCTGCATCTGTGGCCGCAGGACGTGGCAGCACGCGCCATGGCGCGCTCGGTGTGCGCGGAAATGCACGCCGGTTTCGGCGATCTGCGCAATGCCATGTCGATGAATATCCGCGCCAGCTATCCGGGGCGTGGCCGCACCAATGGTTCGCAGGCCGATATCGGCCGGATCAGCGAGATCTGGGAAGAGTGCCTGTCGCGCTTCGGCCATCGGCAGTTCCTGTTCGGTGAATTCTCGATTGCCGACGCCTTCTATGCACCGGTGGTGATGCGCTTCCGCACCTATGGCGTGGCGCTGGCACCGGCGCTGGAGGCCTACTGCCAGCGCGTGATTGCCCATCCTGCCGTGGCGCGCTGGATTAGTGAAGCGCTGGCCGAAACCGAGCGCGCGTCGAAACACGACGCCGATATGCCGGACTAGCTTCATGCAGATTTATGTTGTAGGCGGCGCGGTGCGTGACCAGCTGCTCGGCCTTGCCGTCAAAGACCACGATCATGTGGTGGTGGGTGCCACACCGGAGGCCATGCTGGCACAGGGTTTCCGCCCGGTCGGCAAGGATTTCCCGGTGTTTCTGCACCCGCGCACGCAGGAAGAATATGCGCTGGCACGCACCGAACGTAAAACCGCGCCCGGCTACAAAGGCTTCGTGTTTCATACTTCGCCCGAGGTGACGCTGGAACAGGACCTGATCCGGCGCGACCTGACGATTAACGCCATCGCCCGCGCCGCGGATGGCACGCTCACCGATCCGTATGGCGGCCAGCGCGATCTGGCGCTACGGCTGTTCCGCCATGTCTCGCCCGCGTTTGAAGAAGATCCTGTGCGGATTTTACGGGTGGCGCGCTTTGCTGCGCGCTTTGCCGAATTCACGGTCGCCCCCGAAACCATGGAGCTGATGCAGCAGATGGTGGCCAAGGGCGAAGTCGACGCGCTGGTGCCGGAGCGGGTCTGGCAGGAACTGGCGCGTGGTCTGATGGAAGCGCAACCTTCGCGGATGCTGGAAGTACTGCGCGACTGCGGCGCGCTGGCGCGCATCCTGCCGGAACTCGATGCACTATGGGGTGTGCCGCAACCCGAGCAATGGCATCCCGAAATCGACACCGGCACCCATGTGCTGCAGGTGCTCGACTGTGCCGCCGCACTGCAACTGGCTTTGCCGGCGCGGGTGGCCTGTCTGCTGCATGATCTGGGCAAGGGCGTGACGCCGGCCGAACACTGGCCGGCGCACCACGGTCACGAAGCACTCGGTGTGCCGCTGGTGGAGCAACTCTGTCAGCGCCTGCGGGTGCCGACCGAGTGCCGCGATCTGGCCGTGATGACCACGCGCGAACATGGCAACGTGGGACGTGCCCTGCAACTGCGCGCCAGCACCATCGTCAAATTACTGGAACGCTGCGATGCCTTCCGCAAACCGGAGCGCTTTGTGCAGATGCTGGTTGCGACCGAATGTGATTCGCGCGGGCGGATCGGCGCGCAGGCCAGTTTCCGCGATACGCCGTTCCCGCAACGCGCCCATCTGGAGCAGGCGCTGGCGGCGGCACGCGGGGTTGATGCCGGGGCGATTGCACGCGCCTGCGGCGACACGCCGCAGCAGATTCCCCAGCGCGTGCATCAGGCGCGGGTACAGGCGGTGGGCGCCGCCCTGCCAGCCGCCGCTGCGGACGCTGAAGCCAGTCCCGAGTCACCCTAGTCCTCTGCGAGCATGCCAAGATGAGCTCAATCGACCTGTTTCAGAATCCGCTGCGCCGCTGGGGGCAGGGCAAGCGCCGCCCCACCGTGCGGGTCAAGGAATTGCACGAGCGAGACCGGCGCCGCGTGGTACGGCATTTTCTCGGACTGGAGACCAGCGACCGGCTGCTGCGCTTCGGCAGCATGCTGCCGGACGAGCGCATCGAACATTATGTAAATGGCATCGATTTTGCCGGCGACATGGTGTTTGGCGTCTACAACCGGCTATTCCGGCTGGTGGCGGTCGGTCATCTGGCGTTTGCGCCGCGCGAGCCGGGGCAGAGTGAGGTGACGGAAAAGGAGCGGGTCGCCGAGTTTGGCGTGTCGGTGAGTAAATCGGCACGCGGGCTGGGGATAGGTTCCAAGCTGTTCGAACGCGCGGCCATGCATTGCCGCAATCACGACGTCGACACCTTATATATGCACTGCCTGTCGTCCAACAAGACCATGATGCATATCGCCCGCAAGGCCGGCATGGAAATCCAGCGTGATGAGGGCGAGGCGGACGCCTATCTGAAGCTGCCGCCCGCCAATCCGGCCAGTGTGCTGCAGGAAGCCCTTGACGAGCAGTTCGCCACCTTCGACTACGCCATGAAAGCCAACCAGCGCTTCGCCGTGAAATGGCTGGATCGTCTGCAGGCGCTGTGGCGCGCCCGCAAACCCTGAAAACCTCAGCGCTTACAGCAGTGGCAGGGCGGTGGTGTCCTTGATGCGCTGCAGAGCGAAGCTCGATTTCACGTCTAGTACCGCCGGATGGCGCAGCAGGGTGGCCATCATGAAGCGCGAGAAGTGGTCCATATCTTCCACATGCACGCGCAGCAGATAGTCCATTTCCCCCGTCATCGCATAGCAGGCCACCACTTCCGGCCACTGTTCTACCGATACGGCGAAGTCGGCGCGCGGCGAGACGGGCGCATTCTGTGCACCCAGTGCCCGGGCATTGCTGTGGGCACCGGCTTCACTATGCTTTTCCAGCCGTACGTTGACGTAGGCCAGCAGGCCGAGGCCGATCTTGTCCGGATCGAGCAGCGCCACATACTGGCGGATCACCCCCGCTTCCTCAAGCCGTTTGATGCGGCGCAGGCATGGCGAAGGCGACAGCGCCACCAGTTCCGCGACATCCTGATTCGACAGGCGGCCATCGCCTTGCAAAATACTTAAAATTTTGCGGTCAGTTTTGTCTAGCGTAATCTTGGTCATAAAACCCTCTAAAATCGAAAAACACTGCAATATTATTGCGCATACGCGCCATCTTGGGGAATTGTTTGCAATTTAATGCTGGAGGATCGCCTCTATACTGTGCGCTATTCAAACAAGGAGACTAGCATGCAATTCACACCCTGGGACAACCCGATGGGGACCGACGGCTTCGAGTTCGTCGAATACGCTGCACCAGATCCGGTTGCTCTGGGCAAGCTGTTCGAGAGCATGGGTTTCACTGCCATCGCACGTCACCGCCATAAAAACGTCACGCTGTACCGTCAGGGCGACATCAATTTCATCATCAACGCCGAGCAGGATTCCTTCGCCCAGCGCTTCGCCCGCACCCACGGCCCGTCCGTCTGCGCGATTGCACTGCGCGTCAAGGACGCCGCGTTTGCCTACCAGCGCGCGCTGGAGCAGGGTGCCTGGGGTTTCGATAACAAGACCGGCCCGATGGAACTGAATATCCCTGCCATCAAGGGTGTGGGTGATTCGCTGGTGTATCTGGTGGACCGCTGGCGCGGCAAGAACGGTGGCGAGCAAGGCGCCATCGGTGATATCAGCATCTACGACGTCGACTTCGTCGCCATTCCCGGCACCGTCGCCAATCCGGTTGGCCATGGTCTGACCTATATCGACCATCTGACCAATAACGTCTACCGTGGCCGCATGAAAGAATGGGCTGATTTCTACGAGAAGATGTTCAACTTCCGCGAAGTGCGCTACTTCGACATCGAAGGCAAGCTGACTGGCCTGAAATCGAAAGCCATGACCTCGCCATGCGGAAAAATCCGCATTCCGATCAATGAATCGTCGGATGACAAGTCGCAGATCGCCGAGTACCTCAACGAATACCACGGTGAAGGCATCCAGCACATTGCGCTGGGTACCGACAATATCTACAAAACCGTGGAAGACCTGAAGGCAGCTGGCATGAGCTTCCAGGACACCATCGAAACCTATTATGAACTGGTCAACCGTCGCCTGCCGCACCACGGCGAGAATCTGGAAGAGCTGCGTCGTCTGCGCATCCTGATCGATGGCCAGAGCAGCGAAAACTCGCGCGAACTGCTGCTGCAGATTTTCAGCCAGAACGTGATTGGTCCGATCTTCTTCGAAATCATCCAGCGTAAAGGCGATGAAGGTTTCGGCGAAGGTAACTTCCGCGCCCTGTTCGAATCGATTGAACTCGACCAGATCAAACGCGGCGTACTGAAAGATCCGGCTGCCGCCTGAGTTTCTGGCGATATCTGGCGTAAAACAATCCGGGTGAAAAGCCGGTCGTCCCGCACAGAACGGGACACTGGCCTGTGGTACCCTAAACGAAACCACATATTAATCGTTGCGCCGGCTTCACAAGAGCCGGCGCGACGCGCACCAACGGGCCGACCACGGCCCTGCAGTGCATGGCCAAAAAAATAATGGAGACAATATGAACGCACCTCACAAGGGCTCGCAACTGGAGCCGGGCTCGCACTCGGACCAAGAAATTTCCCTCGACGACAAATGGACGCTGGAGCGCGGTCGCGCCTTTATGACCGGCACCCAGGCGCTGATCCGCCTGCCGATGATGCAGCGCGAGCGTGACCTGAAAGCTGGCCTGAATACCGCTGGCTACATCACCGGTTACCGCGGTTCGCCAGTTACCAGCGTCGACATGACGGCCATGAAGGCCAAAAAATACCTCGACGCGCATCACGTCAAATTCCATCCGGGGATGAACGAAGATCTGGCTGCTACCGCCGTCTGGGGTACCCAGCAGACCAATCTGTTCAAGGATGCCAAGTACGACGGCGTGTTCTCCATGTGGTACGGCAAAGGGCCGGGCGTAGACCGCTGCGGCGACGTTTTCAAACACGCCAATAATGCCGGTTCGGCCAAACACGGTGGCGTGTTGGTACTGGCAGGCGATGACCATGCCGCCAAATCCTCGTCCACTGCGCACCAGTCGGACCACATCCTGAACGCCTGCGGGATTCCGGTGCTGTATCCGGCCTCGGTGCAGGAGTACATCGACTACGGTCTGCACGCCTGGGCCATGAGCCGCTACACGGGGCTGTGGGTGTCGATGAAGTGCGTTACCGACATCATCGAATCGGGCGCCGTGATCGACTTCGATCCGGACCGCGTACAGATTAAAATCCCGGGCGATTTCGAGCTGCCTGAAGGCGGCCTGAATATCCGCTGGCCGGACACCGTACTCGATATGGAAGTACGGATGAACAGCTACAAGTGGTACGCCGCACTGGCCTATTGCCGCGCGAATAAACTCAACAAGATCATCTGGGATAGCCCGAAACCGAAGATCGGCATTATCACTGCCGGTAAATCGTATCTGGACACCCGTCAGGCGCTGGCCGATCTGGGCATCGACGAGCAGGCGGCGGCCGATATCGGTATCCGTCTGTACAAGATCGGCATGACCTGGCCGCTGGAAGCGGATGGCGTGCACGAATTCGCCCAGGGTCTGGAAGAGATTCTGGTGGTGGAAGAGAAGCGCCAGATTCTCGAATACGCGCTCAAGGAAGAACTGTACAACCTGCCGGACGGTCAGCGTCCGCGCGTGGTCGGCAAGTTCGACGATACCGGCGAGTGGAGCAAGAACAGCAAGACCGGTCACGGTGACTGGCTGCTACCGGCAACCTACGAACTCAATCCGGCGCAGATCGCGCGCGCCATCGCTTCGCGCATCGCCCACTACTGCGACGGCCATCCGGTGGCAGCACGGGTGCGTGAGCGGATTGCCTTCCTCGAAGCCAAAGAACTGGCACTGAAAACCCTGCCCGTCAAAGCCAATCCGGAAACCGACCGTACTCCGTACTTCTGCTCCGGCTGCCCGCACAATTCGTCCACCAAAGTGCCGGAAGGCTCGCGTGCGCTGGCCGGTATCGGCTGCCACTACATGGTGCTGTGGATGGACCGCGAAACCTCGACCTTCACCCACATGGGTGCCGAGGGCGTGACGTGGGTGGGGCAGGCGCCGTTCACCGACGAGAAGCATGTGTTCACCAATCTTGGTGACGGTACCTATTTCCACTCCGGTATTCTGGCCATCCGCGCAGCAGTCGCGGCCAAGGTCAACATCACCTACAAGATTCTGTTCAACGACGCCGTCGCCATGACCGGCGGCCAGAGCTTTGACGGTCCGCTCGATCCGGGCATGATCTCGCGCCAGATCGCTGCCGAAGGCGTGACGCCGATTATCGTGGTCACCGACGAACCGGAGAAATACCCGTCCGATTACAACTGGGCGCCTGGTGTCACCGTGCGTCACCGCAGTGAACTGATGGATGTGCAGCGCGAACTGCGCGACAAACCGGGTGTGTCGGCGATGATCTACGATCAGACCTGTTCCTCCGAGAAGCGTCGTCGCCGGAAGCGTAACGAGTATCCGGATCCGGCGAAACGTGCCGTGATCAACGAAGCCGTGTGCGAAGGCTGCGGCGATTGCTCCGTGCAATCGAATTGCCTGTCGGTGGAACCATTGGAAACGGAACTGGGGCGCAAGCGCCAGATCAACCAGTCGTCCTGCAACAAGGACTTCTCCTGTACCACCGGTTTCTGCCCGAGCTTTGTGACGGTGGAAGGCGGCGCGCTGAAGAAGCCGAAGAAAGCTGCCACCGGCGACGCACCGCTGGTCGAGCTGCCGCAACCGGTACTGCCATCGACGGCCAATCCGTACGGCATCCTGATCACCGGTATCGGTGGTACGGGTGTGGTCACGGTCGGGCAGATTCTGGCGGTGGCTGCGCACGTGGAAGGCAAGGGCGCGATCGTGCTTGATATGAGCGGACTGGCCCAGAAGGGTGGTCCGGTGATGTCGCACGTGCGTCTGGCCGATCATCAGCGCGATCTGCACTCGACCCGGGTCGGCACCGGTAGCGCCGATCTGGTGATCGGCTGCGACCTGATCGTCACCGCTTCGCGTGATGCGCTGTCGCGCATGGGCGAAGGGCGTACCCGCGCCATGATCAACTCGACCGGCTCTTCGACGGCAGCTTTCGTCAAGAATCCGGACTGGCAGTTCCCGGACCAGTCCTCGCGCAGCGAAATCACCCGTGCTTGCGGCGCCGAACAGGTCGACTTCGTTGATGCTGGCCAGATCGCGACGGCACTGATGGGCGATTCGATCGCCACCAATATGTTCATGCTCGGTTACGCCTTCCAGAAAGGCCATGTACCACTCAGCGAAGCGTCGCTGATCAAGGCGATCGAACTGAATGGCGTGTCGGTTGGCTTCAACAAAACCGCCTTCCACTGGGGCCGCACGGCAGCCCAGGATCTGTCCTCGGTGACGCGTCTGACCACGCCCGCCAAGGTGATCGAGTTCAAGCGCATCCAGACGGTGGATGACCTCATCAGCAAGCGCATCGAACTCCTGACTGCCTATCAGGACGCGAATTATGCGCAGCAGTATCAAGTGTTTGTCGATCAGGTGCGTGCCGAAGAAGCCAAGCTGGGCAAGAGCACCCGTCTGACCGAAGCGGTAGCGCGCTACTTCTACAAGCTGATGGCTTACAAGGATGAGTACGAAGTCGCCCGTCTGTACAGCGATGGTGCTTTCCAGCAGAAGATCGCTGGCATGTTTGAAGGCGACATCAAGCTGAAATTCCATCTGGCGCCGCCGCTGCTGGCCAAGCACGATGCGCAAGGTCATCTGGTCAAGCGCGAATATGGTCCGTGGCTGCTGAAAGCCTTTGCCATCATGGCCCGCTTCAAGGGATTGCGTGGCACGGCGCTGGACGTGTTCGGCTACACCGCCGAGCGTCGCATGGAGCGCCAGCTGATCGTCGACTACCGTCAGACGATTGGGTCGCTACTACCCAAGCTGACCGCGGAAAATCTGGCCCAGGCAGTGGCAATTGCCAGCATTCCGGAAGACATCCGCGGCTATGGCCATGTCAAAGAGCGCCACTTTGAAGCGGCCAAGCGCAAGGAAGCAGCGCTGTTAGCGGAGTTCGGAAAAACCTCCAAGGCAGCCTGATTCAGCTGTTACCCGGGGGCGGGCAAGGTGCAGTCTCGGCATGATTGATGCCTGAGCCTGTACTTTGCCCGCCCCCGTCTTTCAGGCAGCGCCAGAGCAAACTGAGGTAGCGCTCTGCGGCTTGATTAATTTGTAAGTAAATTTAAACATCGACGGGGCGCGTAGAAATGCCTTCTATAATTCCTGTCGATGAAACTCCCGCTTTCTCCCTCCCTGCTGTGGTGCACCGCGCTCGCTGTCTTGCTGACGGCCTGTGGGGGCGACTCTGCCCCTGCGAAGCCACCATTGCCTGAGCCGCTCCCAGATCCGGTCCCGGTTCCGGTATATGCCGATGCCGCCGCCGGCAGTGCCTTACAGCTCTGGAATCGCTGCGAGACCATGCACGCTGGCTTCCCGCAAAACTGGCCGGGTACCCAGGCCGAAGAGAAGGGCTTTATCCGGGCCATCATGGAAGAGACCTATCTCTGGGATAGCGAACTACCCACGCTGAAAGGCAGCGATTACCCGACCGTGGTCGCCTATTTCAATGCCCTCAAGTCGCCGCAATTACTGGCCAGTGGACGCAGCAAGGATCGCTTCCATTTCAGCTACCCTAACGAAACCTGGCTAGCGCTTTCCAGCGGGATCGAGCTTGGCTACGGTATCTCCTGGAGTGTCGGCGCCAACCGGATTCCGCGTCAGTGGCGTGCTGCGATGATCGACGAGGCGTCACCTGCAGCGGTGGCGGGAATCCGGCGCGGCGACATGCTGGTCATGATCGACGGCGTTGATTTTATCAATCGCGGTGATGCCGCTGCGGTGGCAAAGTTTAATGCTGCGCTGGCACCGGCTGACACAGAGCAGCGTCATACCTTTACCTGGTGGCGGGATGGCCGGATGCTGGAAACGACGCTGTCGGGAATCTCGATGAACGCGTCGCCAGTGCGGAATGTGCGCGTGCTGGATACGCCTGCCGGCAAGACCGGCTACCTGAGTTTTGTGACCCATAACGGGCCAGCCGAACGACAGCTATATGACGCGATCAGCCAGTTCCGTGCTGCGGGTATACAGGAGCTGGTGCTCGATCTGCGCTATAACGGCGGCGGGCTAGTGGCGGTTGCCAGTCAGCTGGCGTATATGATTGCAGGGCCGTCCGCCAGTGCGGGCAAAACATTCATGCGCTATAGCACCAATGGCAAGCTCGAGCCCGGACGGCCAACGGCCTTTATCGATAAAGCGCTGGGTCTGACGTCGCCCCAGCCGCTGCTGCCCGGCGTCGCGCTGCCGCACCTTGATCTGAAGCGCGTCACGCTGCTGACCGGGCCGGCGACCTGTTCGGCCAGCGAGGCATTGATCAACGGCTTGCGCGGTATTGATGTCGAGGTGCGTCAGATCGGTGGCCAGACTTGCGGTAAACCCTATGCGTTTGTGCCGATGCAGAATTGCGGGGTGACCTATTTCTTCGTGCAGTATCAAGGGCTTAACCAGCGCGGATGGGGCGATTACGCGGATGGCTTTGCGCCCGAGTGCGAGGTGGATGATGATATGGAGCATGCGCTGGGCGATCCTGCCGAGGGGATGCTCGCCGTGGCACTGAGGCGAAATGCTGGTCTGGCGTGTAGCGTGGCAAGTGCGCCAAGGCAGGGTGGCCGGCCAGCCATGCGCGTCGCTGGCGCAGAGGATGCGGCCACAGTGCAGGTGCGCTCGCCGCTCAAGGAAATCGCCATCCTGCCCGAGTCGCGCTGATGCACCGGCACTGCACCACAAAGCCGACTATAATTTTTGATTCGACCGGTGCCTGTGCGTGCACCGGCGCCTAACCGGAGTCCTCCCGATGCGACGTTCTGACCTGTTACTTCCCCTTGCCCTTGTGCTGGCTGCTGCGCCACTGGCCAGCGCCGTTGCTGCTGCAGCCACTGCCGCACCACTGACCACGATCTCCGAACGCTCCGGTTTCCAGAACACCGGCCGCTACGACGAAGTGATCGATCTGTGTGCGCGCTTCCAGAAAGCCTATCCGCAGGCAGTGCGCTGCTTCGAATTCGGCCGCACGCCGGAAGGCCGGCCGATGCTGGCGCTGGCTGTTTCGCGCAGTGGCGCGCTGACGCCGGAGCAGGCCAGAAAACGCGGTGTGCCGGTGTTGCTGGTGCAGGGCGGCATCCACGCCGGTGAAATCGACGGCAAGGATGCCGGCTTCCTGGCGCTGCGCGAAGCGCTGGAAAACAAGGCGGCACCGGGTGCGCTGGACAAGCAGGTGCTGTTGTTCGTGCCGGTGTTTAATGTCGATGGCCACGAGCGCTTCGGTAAATGGAACCGCCCTAACCAGCGCGGTCCGGTGGAAATGGGCTGGCGCACTACGGCGCAGAACTACAATCTCAATCGCGATTATGTGAAGGCCGATGCGGCGGAAATGCAGGCCATGCTGGCGCTGGTGAACGCCTGGGATCCGCTGGCCTACGTCGATCTGCACGTCACCGACGGCGCCAAGTTCCAGCCCGACGTCTCGATTCAGGTCGAGCCGGTGCATGGTGGTGACGAAGAACTGAAGCGCGCCGGTCTGGCGCTGCAATCGGCGGTGATCGCCGACCTGAAGCAGCAGGGTTCCGATCCCAAGCCGTATTACATCGCCTTCGATAAGGAAGACGATCCGACTTCCGGCTTTGTCGATTCGATGTCGACGCCGCGCTTCTCGACCGGCTATTTCCCGATGCGTAACCGTTTTGCCATGCTGGTGGAAACCCACTCGTGGAAAGACTATCCGACCCGGGTACGGATCACCCGCAACACCATCGTGTCGCTGCTGACGCAGGTGGCACAGCATGGCAAAGCATGGCAGCAGATGGTGCAGCAGGCCGACCAGCGCGCCACCATGCTGGGTGGTGCGGAGTTCCCACTGTCCTATCGCACCACTTTCAATACCAAGACCATCGACTTCCCCGGCTACGAATACACCCGCAGCTACTCGGAGGTTTCGGGCACCACCATGACGGCCTACGATGAAAGCAAGCCGCAGATCTGGCGTGTGCCGCTGCGTGATGAAGTGGTGCCGGATCTGCGTGTCGTCGCGCCGAAAGGCGGTTATCTGGTTGCGCCAGCCGAAGCGGGCCGGGTGGCGGCGCGCCTGAAACTGCACGGCATCCAGTACAAGGTGCTGGGCGCTGACCAGATGGCCGCCGAAGTGGAAACCTTCCGCGCCAGTAAAGCGACCTTTGCCAGCCAGTCTTTCGAGGGGCATCAGGCCCTGACGGTGGAAGGCGAGTGGGGGCGTGAACGGCGCAATCTGCGCAAGGGGGCACTGTTCGTGCCGATCGCCCAGCCGAAAGCGCGACTGGTGATGACCATGCTGGAGCCGCGTGGCGCCGATTCGCTGCTGGCCTGGGGCGAATTCAATAATGCGTTCGAGCGCAAGGAGTATATGGAGGAGTACGTGGCCGAGCAGGTGGCGCGCGAACAGCTGGAAGCCAGTCCTGCGCTGCGTGAAGAATTCCAGAAGAAGCTGGATACGGATGCCGCCTTCAACAAGAGCCCGGCCCAGCGGCTGGAGTTCTTTGCGCGCCGTCACGCTTCGTGGGATGAGCGCTACCGTCTGTATCCCGTGCTGCGCACGGCGCAGACCTACTAAGCTGCGCTGCTAGTACTGCAAGTACTGCTGCTAGTACTACTGCTAGTACTACTGCTACTGCTCTGCTGCCGCCAGCCCTGGCGGCAGCCAGCACTTACAGATCGCGTTGCAGCGCAATCACGCCGGGGACACTGCTCGGCGTCGCGCACGGCTCTTCGTCAAAAGCGATATCGCCCAGCGGATTGGCCACGCCATCCATCTGCAGATCGCTAAAGTTGAACAGCTGGCGATCCATCAGGTGCGACGGTACCACCGTCGACAGCGACGAGTAGATGTTTTCCACCCGGCCCGGATGCTTCTTCTCCCATTCGCGCAGCATGGCCTTGATATGCTTGCGCTGCAGGTTTTCCTGCGAGCCGCACAGATTGCACGGGATGATAGGGAAGTTTTTGACTTCGGCATAGCGCTCGGTGTCTTCTTCCTTCACATACGCCATCGGGCGGATCACCATGTGCTTGCCATCGTCGGATACCAGCTTGGCCGGCATGCCTTTCAGCTTCCCGCCGAAGAACATATTCAGGAAGAAGGTTTCCAGAATGTCGTCGCGATGGTGACCGAGTGCGATCTTGTTGCAGCCCAGTTCATCGGCGACGCGGTACAGAATCCCGCGCCGCAGGCGCGAGCACAGCGAGCAGGTGGTTTTACCTTCCGGGATCAGGCGCTTGACGATGCTGTAGGTATCCTGATTTTCGATGTGGTAGGGCACGCCCAGCTGTTCCAGATAGGCGGGCAGCACAGCTTCGGGGAAGCCCGGCTGTTTCTGGTCCAGATTCACCGCCACGATGTCGAAGTGGATCGGGGCGCGCTCGCGCAGCGTCAGCAGCAGGTCGAGCAGGGCGTAGCTGTCCTTGCCGCCGGACAGGCAGACCATCACTTTGTCGCCGTCTTCAATCATGTTGAAGTCGCCGATCGCCTGACCGACCAGCCGGCACAGACGTTTGTGCAGCTTGTTGTTTTCCAGCGCGATTTTTTCGGCCGATTTGCCAGCGCTGCCGCTGTTGCTGCTGGCAGCGCGCTGGGGGTTGTCACTGACTACGTTCATACCGATTCCTTGATGCTGAAGACCTCCACGCCCACGCCTTCGCAATCGGGATAGACGTCCGGCTTCATGGTCGAAACGCGCGCGGCGCGCACGCTCGGATGCGCCAGCATGGCTTTGACGATATCGTCGCACAGGCTTTCCTGCAGCTGGATATGGCCACGCGACATCAGCTTGGCGATGGTGTCGCGCATGAAGTCGTAATCCACCACTTCTTCGAGCTGGTCGTTGCTCGGCGTCGAGACGGCCAGCGGGATGTACAGGTCGACGTTGATGTGCAGGCGCTGTTCGCCTTTTTTCTCGAATTCGTAGACGCCGATGTTAATCAGCACTTCATAGTTGCGCAGGAATAGACGACGGCAGTCGCTCAGTTGCGGGTGATACAGGGCGGACAGCATGGGGAATACCTTCTTTCGTTCAAATTATACGGTTAGCGCTTACTGCGCCAGAAACATCACGTCACGTGGCAAGGGCATCAGATGCTGGCCACCATCGACCAGCAAGGTGGTGCCGGTCATGGCCCGTGCCGTGGCAGCGTAGACCACGCTGTCGGCGATATCTTGCGGGGTGCTGGAACGTCCCAGCGGGGTTTGCCGGTGCGCTTGCGCGAACCCGGCCTCGGTCTGGTCGCCCGACACCATGGTGATCCCGGGCGCCACGCCGACTACCCGCACGGTGGGCGCGAGCTGCTGCGCCAGCATGGTGGTGGCGGTGTGCAGCGCCGCTTTGGACAGGGTGTAGGACAGAAAATCGGGATTGAGATTGTACAGTTTCTGGTCCAGCAGGTTGATAACCACCGCTTGCTGGCCGGCCGGCGTCACGCCATGCAGCGCTTGTGCCAGCAGAATCGGTGCGGCCAGATTGGCGTGCATGTGGGCGTCCAGCATGCCGACCGAGAAATCGGCCGCGCTATCGTATTCGAACAGCGAGGCATTATTCACCACGCAGCGCAGGCCACCCAGCGCGGCCAGCGTGGCCGGGACCAGCTGGCGCACAGCTGCTTCATCGGCCAGATCGGCCTGCAGGGCGACGGCGCGTCGTCCCAGCGCCATAATTTCGTCCACCAGCTGTTGCGCTTCGCCGGCCGAGCTGCGGTAATGCACGGCGATATCCCAGCCAGCGTGCGCCAGCGCGAGCGCAATCGCCCGGCCGATACGCCGCCCGGCACCCGTCACGAGTGCCACCGGCGCAACGGTGGCCGCAGAAGCGGGTGCCGCAGAAGCGGGCGCCGCAGCCGCGTCGGCGGCCGTTAAATGTGCTGCTGTGCTGCTGGTGCTCATATGGTCTCTAGTGCTCCTGATGCTGATGCCGGTATCGGTACCTGCAGTGTTGGCGCGTCGCAAAATAGCGCTGCGGCCTGCCGATTCGTTACAATGCCGCCTATGTCCCTACCTGTCCCTACTTCTGACGCGCTGGCCGCGTCGCACGCCTTGCAGCAGCTGATCGCGGCCGAAATCGCTGCGCAGCACGGTGCGATTCCGTTTTCCCGCTATATGGAGCTGGCGCTATACGCCCCCGGTCTTGGCTATTACAGCGGTGGCTCAGCGAAACTGGGCGCAGCGGGCGATTTTACAACGGCCCCCGAGTTGACGCCCCTGTTTGGTGCGGCGCTGGCGCAGGCGGCAGCCGCTATTATCGCCCAAACCGCGCCACAGATCCTCGAATTCGGCGCCGGCACCGGCAAGCTGGCCTTTGACATCCTCAGCGAGATGGCGCTGCTGGGCATACCTGTCGAGCGGTATGTGATCGTCGAGCTGTCCGGCGAGCTGCGCGAGCGCCAGCAGCAGGCGCTGCGCGATTTTCCGCAGGTCGAGTGGCTGGATGCGCTGCCCGCCGCGTTCGACGGGGTGGTAATCGGTAACGAGGTGCTCGACGCGATGCCGGTGCAGCTGGTGATCCGCCACCCGGAAGGCTGGCAGGAGCTGCAGGTGACGGTGCACGAGGGCCGCTTCGATTATCTGCCAGTGCCGGCCAGCGCCGCCCTGCTGGCGCAGATCGCCAGCCAGATTCCCGACCACGCCAGTCTGCCGGTCGGCTATGTGACGGAAGTGCACAGCGTGGCCTGCGCCTTCATGGATACCCTGAGCCGTATGCTCACCAGTGGCCGTGGCGCTGCGGCGCTGCTGTTCGATTACGGTTTCCCCGGTCACGAATACTATTTCGAGCAGCGTGCTACCGGTACCCTGATGTGTCATTACCGCCACCACGCCCATCCCGACCCGTTCTATTACCCGGGCCTGCAGGACATCACCGCGCACGTCGATTTTACCGCCATGGCGCTGGCCGCGCAGGAGGCTGGCGCCGAGGTACTGGGGTATCTGAATCAAGCCGGCTTCCTGATTGGCGCCGGTGCCAGCGAACTGCTGTTGCGTACCGACCCGGCCGACAGCCTGCGCTATCTGCCGCAGGCGCGTGCCTTACAGAAGCTGCTGTCGCCGGCGGAAATGGGCGAGCTGTTCAAAGTGCTGGTGATCGGCCACGGCGTCAGTCTGCCGGACGCCATCAGCGCCCACGACCGCAGCCACCGGCTGTAGACAGAAAAGCACAGTGGTGAGAATAGCAAGGCGATTCCATGCCAGATCACTGGGTTGCAGCACGCCAGATCGGCTATCATGAAGGACGCGCGCTCGGCGGATAACGGGGCATAACGGGTCACAACGGGTAGTTAATAATCGGAACGATGGCAAAGATACACACACATTATGACAATCTGAAGGTGTCCCGGATGGCGCCGCAGGAAGTCATACGTGCTGCCTACAAGGCGCTCAGTCAGAAATACCACCCTGATAAAAATCCGGGTGACGAGAAGGCTGCGCGCATCATGGCGATTCTGAATGGCGCCTACAACACCCTGTCCGACCCGCAGCGCCGCAAGGAACATGACGAGTGGATCGCCGCCGAAGAGTGGGAAATCGAGTGGCTCGAGAGCACCCGTAACGAAGATCAGCGCGGTGGTGAGCGTAGCCGTCACGACGCGCCGGAGCGTGCCTGGGGGCCCGAGCCGGTCGACGATACGCCACGCCCTTACCGGCGCGGTGCCTGGAAGTGGTGGGGTGGTCTGGCCGCCAGTCTGGTACTGGGCTGGGTGGCCGGGGTGACCATGGTCAACGAGCCACACCTGCTGTCGAGTGCCCTGGCTGCGGCCTGGGGCAGCAAGAGCGACAATAATAATCAGAGCAGCCGCGCCGCTGCGCAGCGCGCCGCCGCGCGTGATGCCAAGGCCGAGCTGCGCGAAGCGTGGGCAGCAACCCAGCCGTATTATCCGGAAGCCAGTAATGCGGCGCCGGTGAACCCGGCACCGATCCGGGTGCAGTCGCTGTCGCAGGTGATGTTGCCGAATGCGGCACCGGAATGCGAAGCGGAGCCGCAGGCACTGGTGGCGCCGAATGGCGAGCCGTGGCCCGAGCAGTCCGGCTACATGGCCGGCTTCCCGGTCGGTAACCGCGGTGATGATTTACAGTTATTGCTCGATAACGGCGCCAATGCGTCGGCCGTGTTCATCAAGATTTACGATACCGAGCGCCATTCGAATGTGCGCTACGCCTATGTGCAGGCGCATGACAAGCTGGTGGTCGATAAACTGGTCAATGGCAAGTATGAAGTGCGTTACCAGAACCTCAATCCGGGCGTCAACCGCAGCGCTTGCTCCAGTACCAGCACCAGCCGCACGGCAGCGGCGGCCACGCCGCCCCTGACGGCGCCGGTCAGCAACTAGCGCCCCAGCCGGCGCTGCAAGCTCAGACTTCGACGTCGGACAGGCCCATTTCCTCGCTGGACATCAGACGGTCAATATCGACCAGAATCAGCATGCGTTCATCGATGGTACCCAGACCGATCATGTATTCGTGACTGAAGCCGGTGCCCATGTCGGGGGCCGGTTTCAGCTGCTCCGGCATCAGGGTCGTCACATCCGACACCGAATCGACCACCATCCCCACCACACGGCCACCGATATTCAGGATGATCACCACGGTGAACTGGTCGTACACCGGCTCGCCCAGTGCAAATTTGATGCGCATGTCCACCACGGGAATGATGATGCCGCGCAGATTGATCACGCCTTTGATGAAGGCCGGAGCGTTGGCGATACGGGTCACCGTTTCGTAGCCGCGGATTTCCTGCACTTTGAGGATATCGATGCCGTATTCTTCCGCGCCTAGCGTGAAGGCGAGGAATTCGCGCCCGGTGATATCGCTTGCTGTTTCTTGCATGATGATGTTCCTTTAAATATTGACGGCCTAAACACACGGTCAGACAGGACCTCAGCTGTGCTGACCATGGCTCGCCACAACGGCAGCGTATCAGAGTCGGCCTGCGCTTGCAAAAGGGTTGTCATAGGGGGGGAATCTGTTTATGCTAGAACAACAACGCGCCACCTCTGGAGATGTGTATGACCGATTCCACCGCAGACGACAACTGGCTGATTCAGGAGGACGAGGACGAGCCTCCCGTCGCCGGTCAGGAATCGCCAGAGCAACGGCTGTGGCGGGTGCTGATTGTCGACGATGACGTCGATGTGCATGCGGTGACGCGACTGGCGCTGCGCAATGTCTCGTTCAAGGGACGCGAGCTGGAGCTGTTCTCGGCTTACAGCGGGCGCGAAGCCTACGAATTCCTACGTACCACGCCGGATATCGCTCTGGTGCTGCTGGACGTGGTGATGGAGACCGACGATGCCGGACTGTTGCTGGCGCGCCGCATACGCGAAGAACTCCATAACGGTATCGTGCGGGTGGTGCTGCGCACGGGCCAGCCCGGTCAGGCGCCGGAGCAGCGTGTGATCATCGAATACGACATCAACGATTACAAGGCCAAGACCGAACTGACCACGCAGAAGCTGTTCACCACCGTGATTTCGGCACTGCGCGCGTACGAAAGTCTGAACATGCTCGAGCGCAGCCGCATCGGGCTGGGTAAGATTCTGGCCGGTGCAACCAATCTCTACCAGATTCATTCGCTGCGCGAATTTGCTTCCGGTGTGCTGAATCAGGTCAGCGCGATTCTCGATGTGGGTGCCGACGGTGTGCTGTGTCTGATGCAAGGCGACACCGGTATGACCACCGTGGTCGCTGCCACGGGCAACTATACGCCGCTGGGCGAGCAGGAACGCATGCCGCACGAGCATCCGCTCTGGCCGACCATCGCCAAAGCCTTCGCAGAAAAGAAAAGCCAGTTCGATCATCCGGCCAATGTGCTGTTCATCCACACCCAGGAAAACCGCGAAGTGGCGATCTCCGTCACGCCGCCGTGGCCACTGGCGGGGATCCAGCGCGACCTGCTGGAAGTGTTCTGCCAGCGCATCGCTGCGGCGTTCGACAATCTGTACATGTTCGGCCAGTTGCGCAAGGCGCAGGAAGCGACTGTGGTGGCGCTGGCCGATCTGGCCGAGTTCCGTGACAGTGGCACCGGTGGCCATGTGCGCCGGGTGCAGAACCTGTCGACCGCACTGGCGAAACAGCTGGATCAGCGCGGCGTGTATGCGCACCTGATTACCCCGCAATTCCTCGACATGATAGGGCTGGCCAGCATTCTGCACGACGTCGGCAAGGTGGCCACCCCCGATCATATTCTGCTCAAACCGGGCCCGCATACACCCGATGAGCGCAGTCAGATGCAGACCCATGCTGCGGTCGGCCAGACCATTCTGGAACGCGCTGCCAGCTTGGTCGACGGCGTCAGCTATCTGACCTATGGCGCCGAAATTGCGGGCGGTCACCACGAGCATTTCGATGGCAATGGCTACCCGAACCAGCTGCAAGGCGATGCGATTCCCCTCTCGGCCCGCATCGTGGCAGTGGTCGACGTATTCGATTCCCTGCTGCATCAGCGTCCCTACAAGGAACCCTGGCCACATACCGAGGTGATGAGCTACATCACCGAGCGCGCCGGCAAGCAGTTCGATCCGGAAGTGGTGGCCTCCTTGCTCGAGCTGATCGAGCAGAACCCGGAAATCGGTCACACCCCGGACTAAACGGCGGGGTGCAGCCCGCCAACTTCCGGCCCGCGCCGCGGGCGCCTGCCGGGCTGCCAGCCCTTACGTCGGCTCAGGCAGCCTGTTCGTAGCGATCAGCGAGCTGGGCGACGAACTGCGCCAGTGGCAGCGGGCGCGCGTACAGATAGCCTTGCGCCTCGTCGCAATGTTTGGCGCGCAGGAAGTCGCGCTGCGCTGCCGTCTCGACCCCTTCGCCGACCACCGCCAGCCCCAGTGAATGGGCCAGCGCGATGGTGGCAGCCACGATCACCGCATCATCGGGATCGGTTTCGATATCCTTGACGAAGCTCTGGTCGATCTTGATGCGATCGATCTCGAACAGTTTCAAGTAGCTGAGCGATGAATAGCCAGTGCCGAAATCGTCGATCGCCACGCGGATCCCGCGGGCGCGCAATTCCACCAGCAGCGCGCGACTGCGTTCCGGATCCTGCATGGCCGCCGATTCGGTAATCTCCAGTTCCAGCCGGGTCGGATCGATGCCACTGTCGGCCAGCAGAGCGTCCAGATAGGGCAGCAGGGCCGGGCTGTGGCACTGGCGCGCTGACAGATTCACGGCCAGTCGCAGGTGGCCCAGTTCGGTGCCGTGCCAGCCGGCCAGTATCGCGAAGGCACGCTGCAGCACCCATTCGCCCAGACTGACGATCAGGTTGGACTCTTCCGCGATCGGAATAAAACGGTCCGGTCCGACCAGACCGAGTTCCGGATGGTGCCAGCGCAGCAGGGCTTCGGCGCCGATGATGCGGGCGCTGGCCAGTGCTACCTGCGGCTGCAGATACAGTTCGAATTCGTGCTGCTCGAGCGCCAGCCACAGGCGGTTTTCCAGCATCAGCCGTTCGTGGGTGGCGCGGTTCATTTCGGCCGAGAAGAACTGGAAGTTGCCACGACCACGGCTCTTGGCCGCATACATGGCCGTATCGGCATGGCGCAGCAGAGTACTGGCATCGAGGCCATCGTCGGGGAACATCGCGACCCCGACGCTGGCGCCGCTGTGCACGGCGGTGCCTTGTAACTGGTAGGGCGCGTTCAGCGCGGCGACGATGCGCACCGCAATCCCGGATGCTTCGGCCGGGGTGATCTGGCCGGACGTGACGATGATGAATTCATCGCCACCCAGCCGGGCAATGGTGTCGACCTCGCGCAGCAGTTCGGTGAGGCGCTGTGCCACGGCCACCAGCAGCAGGTCGCCCACCTGATGGCCGTGAGTGTCATTGATTTTCTTGAAGTGATCGAGATCGATGAACAGCAGGGCGCAATGGCCGTTGGCACGGCGCGTCTGCCCCAGCAACTGCTCCAGCCGCAAATTCAGCGAAAGGCGATTGGCCAGTCCCGTCAGGGTATCGTGGTGCGCCAGATGGTGGATGCGCTGCTGAGCCAGTTGCTGCTCGGTCAGATCGTGCAGGATGGCGACGAACAGGTGCTCTTCTGGCAGTTCCACCTCGCTGACCGAGATCGCCAGCGGGAACTCGCTGCCATCGCTGCGCCAGCCGGTCAGCTGGTACTCGTGGGTGACGCCACAGGCAATCATGCGCAGCAGGCCGGGCGCATCGAGACCGGCGGCGTCGCCGACGCCGATGGGAATGAGCTGGCACAGCGGCAGCGCAGTCA
Source organism: Oxalobacteraceae bacterium (assembly GCA_027490725.1). Lineage (GTDB taxonomy): Bacteria > Pseudomonadota > Gammaproteobacteria > Burkholderiales > Burkholderiaceae_D > Rugamonas. Next base: position 2,117 of record JAIXXN010000078.1, on the reverse strand, counting down.
TGTGGCTGGCGTTGTAACCGAACAGCCGGCCGGCCGCCGCATTGGCCGACATCAGCACCCCGGCGTTATCGATGGTCAGAATCGCGTCGGCCGCCTTGTTGAGAATGGCCTGCAGGCGCGCTTCGCGTTCGCGCAGCCGCGCCGTACTATCCTTGACCTGGGCCTGAATGCGGGCCCGCTCACCGCTAATCAGCAGCATTAAGGTGCCGAGCAGGCCCGACAGCAATAGCCCGCAGGTCAGCACCGTCCAGCTTTGCCAGCCGCGCTGCTGCAGCAGATAGGCGCGGGTGGGCGCCAGCGTCAGCCGATAGATGCGCCCGCCGAAATGTAGCTGGCGCTGGAAGTCGTCGCTTTGCACCGCGCGTTGCAGGGTGTCGCGCACCACATGGGCCGGGCCGTCTTCGTCACGATCTTCGAAGCGCACCAGGAAATGGGGGAACTCGGCACGTTTCAGGGCCTGATCGAGCATGGCCTGATACTGCATGGCGATCAGCAGGGCGCCGTTAGGCTGGTGCAACTGGCGATTCGGATAGGTGGTCTGTAGCAGCAATACCCCTGGCGTGTTGCTACCCGGGATGATCGCCAGTGGCGCGGTACTGGTCGGCTGGCCGGAGTGCAGTGCCCGCTGCATGGCGGCGCGGCGCTGTGGCTCGCTGAGCAGATCGAAGCCCAGATAGGCGCGTCGCTCGGCCGGTTCGATATAGGTTGAAACCATATACTGGCTGGCGCTTGCCGCACGTTCCAGCTGACCATCGGGGCGGCGCTGGCGGACTTCGAAATCGGGGCTGATGTGGCGCCGGCCCCACTGTTCGAATTCGGCGCGCTGGCCATCCTTGATCGGCGTCAGCCAGGCCATCGACAGCAGTTCGGGGCGCTGGTCCAGATAGCCGTGCGCCAGCGTGCTGAAATCTTCGCCGTCAAAGCTGGGGCGCGGCTCGCTGAGTGCCTTGCCGATCGCATAGATGAAGCGCTCGTGCTCGCTGAACTGTTCCTGCAGCAGATCGCCGGTCTGCTGGGCTTTCAGGCGGAAGGTCTGCAACTGCTGGATGTTCTCCCAGCGGTCGGCCTGTAGATAGATGGCGATGAAGGCGGCGGTCGACAGCAGCAGGGGCAGGCCGACGATCAGGCGGCGCCGTGACCACAGTGCGCGCGGGCGGCCGATCACGATCCAGCACAGCGGGGCTGCCAGCAGGATGCCGATGGTATCGCCCATCCACCATGCCAGCCAGTCGCTGGGCGCGCTGATCGGCTGGATCACGCCGACCAGCACCATGCCGCTGACCGACACCGTGCTACTGATCAGGGTGACGCCACCGGCCAGCAGAATAAAGCGCACCACGTCGCGTCCGGCAGCGAGGGCCGGATCAATATACCGGCGCACCAGGGCGCTACCGATCCAGGCTTGCAGCAGGGCGCCCAGCGCCGCCGCACTGGCGGCATGCAGGGTCGCGGCACTGATGCCTTCGGGCGACAGCACGGGGTAGACCAGATTAATGCTGAGAGAGCCGAGCCAGACGGCCGGCAGCAGCGCCATGCCGCCGACCACCACGGCGGCCAGAGCAATCCCGGCGGGCAGGAAGATTGGCGCGGCATAGGCGGGCGGCAGAGCGAGTAAGAGGCCCAGGCGGCCCACCATGAAATACATGGCCCACAGGACGAGATTGGCCAGAATCAGGCTGGTCCAATTGCGGTGACGCGTGTTCAACTGCAGTGCTCCGGCGACTCGATGAGATGAAAGATTGTATAGCAATTTACTGACCGCAAAAACAACACTTGCACTTTTGCAGGAGGTGCAGTTACAATCTCGCCCCGAAGCAGACGGTTGATCACGACAGCGAGAACTTGCAAAAGCGAACGCAAAACGGGGTTGACAAGTCAAAGTAGTTGCTTCATACTCTGCGGCTCATTGCGGAGGGGTGGCCGAGTGGTTAAAGGCGACAGACTGTAAATCTGTTCTTTCGAGTACGCTGGTTCGAATCCAGCCCCCTCCACCAAGTTTTTGCAAAAAAACTGAGTGATGCAGTACGAAGTTGAATTGAAATCCTCGCGGGTGTAGCTCAATGGTAGAGCAGAAGCCTTCCAAGCTTACGATGAGGGTTCGATTCCCTTCACCCGCT
>JAIXXN010000003.1 GCA_027490725.1 Oxalobacteraceae bacterium | reverse complement strand
TACACTTTCAGCTTCTTGATCATTGCGTAGCCCAGTGGGCCTTTTGGCAACATACCCTTAACGGCTTTTTCCAGAGCACGGCCTGGGAAACGCTGTTGCATTTTCAGGAAGTTGGTCTCGTAGATGCCACCTGGGTAGCCCGAGTGACGGTAGTAGGTCTTCTCGGTTGCTTTGGTGCCGGTCACGCGCAGTTTGCCTGCGTTAACGATCACGATGTAATCGCCGGTGTCGCCGTGAGGAGTAAATTCTGGCTTGTGTTTGCCGCGCAGTCGGAGTGCCACTTCGCTGGCAACACGTCCGAGGACTTTGTCCGTCGCGTCAATCACGAACCAATCGCGCTGGACTTCATGTCCTTTTGCGGAAAAAGTTTTCATGTTGACTTCCTAAATAATAAAACACGCTCAAATGGTGGTTCCGCCATGGTTTCAGCGGACTCGGCCTTCTTATTAACTTTCCTGAGCGAACGGAAAGCCGACAAGTATAAGCGCAATTCCCGATCCGAGTCAAGGCCCGCTGCGGCTTGCCGGGTGCTGCACGCCCGGCCTCTGCTGGCCGCGCCGGAGTCCATTACAATACGGCCAACCTTTACACGCGGAGAGCATGATGGAATGCAAAGTTAGCTGGAATGGCCCTTCGGGCATGAGTTTTTTGGCGCAAACCGGTTCCGGCCATCTGGTCAGCATGGACGGCGCCCCGGAAGGTGGCGGTCATAATCTGGCGCCGCGCCCGATGGAAATGGTGTTGCTCGGCACGGGTGGTTGCTCGGCCTATGACGTGGTGCTGATCCTGAAAAAGGGCCGCGCCGATGTCCGCGGCTGCGAATGCACGCTCAAAGCCGAACGCGCCGAAACCGAACCGAAAGTGTTCACCAGCATCCACTTCCACTTCACCGTCACCGGCAAGGATTTGAAACCGGAAGCTGTGGAACGGGCCGTAAAGCTGTCGCACGAGAAATATTGCTCGGCCTCGATCATGCTCGCCAAAACCGCCAGCATGAGCCACTCTTTCGACATTATCGAAGCTTGATCTAGAACTCTTCTAGACGTAGTAAGCGGTGTTGGTCATCACCTTGCCCATCACCGCCATCACTGCCTGCACCGGTGCCGGCGTGGCCGTCGCACCGAGTGCCTGCGCTGCTGCACCATGCTCGATTTCATCGATGCGCATCTGATCCACAATGGCACGCGAACGGCCATCCTGGGGCGGCAGTTTATCCAGATGGCTGAGCAGGTGCGCCTCCACCTGACGCTCCGTTTCCACCACAAAGCCCAGACTGGTGCCATCGCCCAGCACCGCCGCCACCGTGCCCAGCGCATACGCACCGGCGTAGAACAGCGGATTCAGCACACTGATATGGGACTGCAGCTCGCCCAGCCGCTCGGCGGTCCAGGCCAGATGGTCCTCTTCTTCGCGTCCGGCCTGTTCGAACTGGGCGCGAATCTCGGCAGTCTTGGCAAACCGGCTCTGCGAGTTATACAGGGCTTGCGCGCACACTTCCCCGACGTGATTGACCCGCATCAGCCCGGCGCTGTGACGGCGCTCGGCATCGCTCAGTTCGGCCTCGGCGATATGCCGTGCCGGCGTCGGGCGCGACGCCGACGCCACGCCGGTAATCACGCGCAGCGCCTTGTCGGCGCCAGAGATAAAACGGTCCAGTGGAGTGTGGTGGAAAGCCATAGCAAACTCGAGAATAAGGAAGCGCCTATTATACGGCGCATAGCCTGATTTTCCCGTTTAGCCTAGCCGGCAGTGGGTGCTTAGCCGCTTAGCCGGACTACGCTCCGGCGGCGGCCGCTTCGGCGGCTTCGCGCAACTGGCGCTGGCGTTCGATGTAATCGGCCACCGGGCCGCGCACGTCAATTTTCGACAAATCTTTCGCTACGCTCAGATTCAAGCCCAGCAGGAAGGGAATATTTTCGACCGGCACTTCGGTGCAGTATTCGCCAAACGCCCGCAGAAAGCGCTGCGACTCCAGCACTGGCACAACTTTCTCGCCACTCATGTACTGCAGGATGCTGGTGATACTGTGGCCTTTGCCGATGCTGTGATAGATGAAACGGTTGAATTGCCGGTCCAGCGCCTTGAAATCCAGGGTTTCCTTGGTCATCAGGCCGGACAGGTAATACAGCCCCAGTGCAACCCGGAAAAATCCGGTGGCTTCATGCCGGTCCACGCCGCAGCGGGTCACGGCCAGTATTTTGTCTTGTAAGTCCTGATTCATACGGCATTTTCCCATATTCGATGCCCCACGGATATGACCACACCGCGGCGTGGCCGAATTTCCACAGGCAGGAGGCAATCCGCGTATGATCAAAGGTACAAGTTGTCTATTCAACCACCCCACCGTCCAGTCGGCAGTTTTTGCAGCTTGGCGCAGACTTTATGCCGACTATCGCATAGCCTAGTCATCTCCTGCACAAGTTCAATACAATGCCATCAGTGTAAAGTGTATGTCTACGCAGAAATACGGCGCGCAGTCCGGCGCCTCCACAGGAGCAAGCATGGAATTACGTATCAGCAATCTGTCCAAGACCTACGCCAATGGCGTGGTGGCGCTGGACAATATTTCGCTGACTATCCCGAGCGGGATGTTTGGCTTGCTGGGGCCGAATGGCGCCGGTAAATCCACGCTGATGCGTACCCTGGCCACGTTGCAGGAATGCGATTCCGGTTCCGTGTTTCTCGACGATATAGACGTACTCGATGAAAAAGATGCGGTACGCCGCCTGCTCGGCTATCTGCCCCAGGATTTCGGCCTGTACCCGAAAGTCACGGCCTACGAATTGCTCGACCACATGGCTGAACTGAAAGGCCTGTCGTCGCGCGGCCGGCGCCGCGAAGTGGTCGACGGTCTGCTGCAGCAAACCAATCTGTTCGAAGTGCGCCACCAGCGCCTTGGCAGTTTTTCCGGTGGCATGCGCCAGCGCTTCGGCATCGCCCAGGCCCTGCTGGGCGACCCGAAACTGATCATCGTCGATGAACCAACGGCCGGGCTGGATCCGCAGGAACGGGTCCGCTTCCACAATCTGCTGTCCGACATCGGCGACGACAAGACCGTGATCCTGTCCACCCACATCGTCAGCGATGTGGCCGACCTGTGCGCCAACATGGCCATCATCAACAAAGGCCATCTGCTGCTGTGCGGCCCGACCCAGCAACTGATCCACGAGGTCAGCGACAAGATCTGGGCCCGTTTCATCGACAAACCGGACCTGCCCTCCTTCCAGCTGCGCCATCCGGTGATTTCCTCGCGCCTGCTGTCGGGCCGCACTCTGATCCACGTCTACAGCGAGAACGATCCCGGTGACGGCTTCGAGGAAGCCATCGGCGACCTGGAAGACGTGTATTTCGCCACCATTGCCGGCCGCCATCAGGCCGACAGCCAGTGCCGCTAGTCAGGATATCGCATGTTCGCCATCGCCTCTTTTGAAGCCCGCCAGCGCCTCAAGCTGCTCTCGACCTGGGTGTATTTCGCCGGCTTCCTGGCGCTCGCCCTGCTGTGGATGGCTGCCGCCGGCGGCGCCTTCAAACAGGCCTCCGTCAGCTTCGGTAGCCAGCTAATCGATTCGCCCCGCTCGCTGATGCTGACCGCCAGCTATCTGGGTTCGTTCGGCATGGTGATCATCGCCGCCATGATGGGGCGTTCGGTACAGCAGGACTTCGAATACGGCATGCAGCACTTCTTCTTCAGTGCGCCGATCAGCAAAGCCCAGTATATGTTCGGCCGCTTCTTCGGCGCCTACCTGACGCTGGCGGTGATTTTCAGCAGCATCCTGCTGGGCGCATGGCTGGGGCGTTATCTGCCCGGCGTCGATGCGGACAAGCTCGGCCATCCCGATCTGCTGGCCTACCTGATGCCGTATCTGGTGGTGATCCTGCCCAATATCCTGATTTTCGGCGCGGTGTTCTTCATGCTGGCCGCACTCAGCCGGCGCATGCTGCCGGTCTACATCTCCAGCGTGGTGATGCTGGTCGCCTATCTGGTGGCGCCCGGTCTGGCGCGCGACCTCGATTACAAAACTCTGGCGGCCCTGATCGACCCGTTCGGCACCACGGCGGTGGCACGGGTCACCGAATACTGGCCCATCATCGAACGCAACACCCGGCCGTTCTGGCCGGAAGGCGTGTATCTGCTTAATCGCCTGATGTGGTGCTCGTTCGCCATTGTCGGCCTGCTGGCAGGCTACTGGCGCTTCAACTTCCTCGCCAGCATCGATAACGGCCGCACGCGTGTCGACAGCGAGCCGCCCCAGCAACTGAGTAGCAAGGCGGTACAGACCCGTCAGGAACCTGATTTTGCCAGGCACAATCTGGCCCTGTTGCTGTGCAAGATGAGCTGGCTGAATCTGCGCGAATCCACCAAGAACATCTATTTTCTGGCGATCGTACTGGCCGGCGTGCTGATGATGTATGCCAGCGCGCTGGAACTGGGCGCCATGTATGGCACGCCCACCTATCCGGTGACCTATCTGGTGCTGGAATCGATCTCGGAAACCTTTGCCCTGTTCATGTTCGTGGTGACCACCTTTTACGCTGGTGAACTGGTGTGGCGCGAACGCGAGGCGCGCATCAGCCAGATGCTCGACGCCTTGCCCTTGCCTAACTGGCTGCCGCTGCTGTCCAAGCTGCTGGCACTGATCGGCCTGCAAGCCCTGCTGATGCTGGTCGTCATGCTGTGCGGCATGAGCATCCAGATTGCCAAAGGCTATTTCATCCTCGAGCCGGGGCTGTACTGCCAGCACCTGTTCGGCATCCTGCTGCCCGGCTATGCACTGTCGGCCGTGCTGGCGATCGCCCTGCAAGTGCTGATCAACCAGCGCTACATGGCCTACTTTGTGATGGTGGTGTACTACCTGTTCAGCATTACCGGCACTTCACTGGGCATCGACAATCCGATGCTGATATTCGGCAACGTGCCAAGCATGGTGTATTCCGCCATGAACGGCTACGGCCACTACCTGCCGCGCGAGCGCTGGTTCGAACTGTACTGGGCGGGCGCCGCGCTGATGCTGGTGGTGCTGTCGCTGCTGTTCTGGTCGCGCGGCACCGAACATAGCTGGTCGCAACGGCTGCAACTGGCCCGGCAGGGACTGAGTACCCCGACCCTGCTCAGCTTCACGGCCGGACTGCTGATCTTTGCCGGTGCTGGCGGCGTGGTGTTCTATAACACCCATATCGCCAACCGTTACGCCTCGGCCTTCCAGAAAGATGCCGAGCGCGCCAGCTACGAACGCCTGTACCGCCAGTACCGCAATCTGCCACAGGCGCGCATTGTGTCAGTGCGCCTCGAGGTCGCCATCGAACCGGCGCAGCGCAGCCTGGGCGTCAAAGGCCACTATCTGCTGCAGAACAAAACCAGCCAGCCGATTACCGACGTGATGCTGTATCAGGATCCACTGAGCAGCGCCTTCAACGTGCGCTTCAGCGCACCCGCCCGCAACGGATTGCAGGACACGCTGCGCGGCTTCTACAGTTACAAGCTGGTAACCCCGCTGGCACCGGGCGAGCAACTCGGCATGGACTTCGACCTCAGCTATCGACCACGCGGCATCCTCGGCATGGGCAGCGATACCCCGGTGATCGGCAATGGCACCTTCTTCAACAACGAGGTGATGCCGCACATCGGCTACCAGCCCGCGCTGGAATTACAGGACGCCGGCGACCGCAAAAAGCACGGCTTGCCAGCGCGTGAAAAACTGCCGCCGCGCGACGACCTGCAGGGACTGGCGAACAACGCACTGAGCAACGATGCCGACTGGATCAGTTTCGACGCCACCGTCAGCACCAGCGCCGACCAGATCGCCATCGCCCCGGGCACGCTACTCAAGGAATGGCGCGTCAAGGATCGTCATTACTACCACTACAAAATGGAACAGCCGATGCTCAACCTGTACGCCTTCCAGTCGGCGCGCTATCAGGTCAAGCGCGACTGGTGGCAGGACGTCAGCATCGAGCTGTATTACCACCCCGAGCACAACTACAATCTGGAGCGCATGAATCAGGGCATCAAGGAATCGCTCGACTACTACACGCGCAATTTCGGCCCTTACCAGAACAAGCTGGTACGCATCGTCGAATTCCCCCGCTACGCCGCGTATGCCCAGTCGCTGCCAACCACGATTCCGTATTCGGAAGCGCTGGGATTCATTGCCAGGGTCAACGACCGCAATGTCAAAGATATCGATTACCCCTTCTACATCACGGCGCATGAAGTGGCACACCAGTGGTGGGGTCATCAGTTGGTGGGCGGCAACACGCGCGGTGGCACGGTACTCAGTGAAACACTGGCCGAATACTCTGCCCTGATGGTGATGAAGCAAGCCTTCGGCGCCGACAAGATGCGGCGCTTCCTGCGCTACGATCTCGAGCAGTATCTGATGGGGCGCGCGCTAGAACGCAAGAAAGAGCTGGCACTGGCCGACAATGAAAATCAGGATTACATCCAGTACCGCAAAGGCAGTCTGGCGATGTACCAGTTACAGGAGGCAATCGGCGAAGCGCGCATTAATGCCGCTCTGAAAGAGCTGCTGCTGCAATATGGCCTGCGTAGCGGCCCCTATCCCTCGGTCACGGTACTGATCGAAGCGCTGCGCAAGATTACGCCGCCTGACTACGCCTACCTGATCGACGATGTGTTCAATCACATCGTGCTGTATGAAAACCACGCCGTTTCCGCCAGCGCCCGCAAGCTCGCCGATGGCCGCTACGAAGTCGCCTTCAGCATCAGTGCGGCCAAAGTGCGCGCCGACGAACAGGGTGCCGAAATGGACATGCTGCTGCGTGACTGGATCGAAATCGGCATCGACGACAAGGACGGCCACAGCCTGTACCGCGAGCGCAAGCTGATCACCCACAAAGACAATCTGTACACAGTGATGGTCGCCGGGCGACCAGCCAAAGCCGGCATCGACCCCGATAACAAACTGATTGACCGCAAACCGCGCGACAACCTGATCAACGTCGAATTGCTGACCCAGTAAGCGATCGGCCTCAGGTCGGACGACCTGAGGCCAGGCAAAAAAAACGGGACCGCGAGGGTCCCGTTCTACTTTGGCTGCGGCAGTTTATTCTGCGGCGACTTTCTTGGTGGTGGCTTTCTTGACCGGCGCTTTCTTTGCCGCCGGCTTTTTGGCGGCAGGCTTTTTGGCAGCCGCCGCTTTCGCTGGCGCAGCCTTCTTGGCGGCGGTTTTTTTGGCCGGTGCGGCACCTGCTTCGCCGCCCTCCTCTGCCGTAGCCGCTGCAGCCGCTTTGCCTTTGGCCGGTGCCTTGGCTTTGCGCTCTTCGAACTCGAAGCTGATCTTGCCGTCTTTGGCGCGCGTCAGGAAGGCCTTGAATGGCCGACGGGTACGCTGCGAGACAAAGCCCGGCAACAGATCGGTCTTGCCTTCGTTGAGCAGCTTGGCCATCTGCTCGGGCAGAATTTCCTGCTGCAGAATGATGCGGCCACTGCGGAAGTCGCAAGTCTTCGGTTTTGCCATGCTGTGTTCGCACACATAAGCCAGCCCCATCTCATATACGCCAGCCTGACATTTCGGGCAAGCACCGAGCGGCGTCTGAGCACTGAAGTCGACTGGTTCGGCATCCTCGGCATCGTCATTCTGGCCGAAGTCGAATTCCAGCTTGCAGTTGCTGATGTCTTCGTCGCGCACGATGCGCAGGATGGCGGCAAACGGCCGACCCATCTTCGAGCGGAACCCTTGCAGCGGGCCGATGGTGCGGTCTTTCAGCAGTTGCTCGACTTCGTCGATTTCGAACTGGCGGCTGCCCGGCGTTTTGCTCATCGAGAAATCGCACTTGGTGCAGGCGAAACGGCGGTAGTTTTCCTTGACCACGCTGCCGCAGTTCGGGCATGGCGTGTGCAGGGTATGGTAGTCGCCGGGGATGGTGTCGTTATCGTATTCCTTGGCGCGCTTGACGATGACTTGCGTCATCTGGGCAATCTCGCGCATGAATTCTTCACGCGAAATTTTGCCTTTTTCCATTTGCGACAGCTTGTATTCCCACTCGCCGGTCAGTTCCGGCGCCGTCAGTTCGTTGACGCCCAGACCGCGCAGCAGCGTCATCAACTGGAACGCTTTTGCGGTCGGCATCAGTTCGCGGCCTTCGCGCAGCAGATAGCGTTCCGTCAGCAAACCTTCGATGGTGGCGGCACGTGTGGCTGGCGTACCGAGACCTTTACCGGCCATGGCGTCGCGCAGTTCGTCGTCCTCGACCAGTTTACCGGCGCCTTCCATGGCCGACAGCAGCGTCGCTTCCGTATAGCGTGCAGGTGGTTTGGTGACCAGTCCGTTGGCATTGACCTGATCGGTCAGCACGGATTCGCCCTTGGCGACCGGCACCAGATTACCGTTAGCATTGTCGACCTTATCTTCGGCAGACGAGGCTTCCTTGCCGTAGATAGCCAGCCAGCCCGGGTTGGTCATGACCTTGCCTTCAGTCTTGAACTGATGGCCGGCCACTTCCGTGTAGCGGGTCGTGACCTGGAATTCGGCCGCCGGGAAGAACACCGCCATGAAGCGACGCACGACCAGGTCGTACAGTTTCTGTTCCGGCTCCGACAGATTCTTCGGCGCGATGGTGGTCGGGATGATCGCGAAGTGATCCGAGATCTTGGTGTTATCGAAAATCCGTTTGTTCGGCTTGACCCAGCCCTTGTCCAGAATCTGTTTGGCGAACTGGTGGTAGTTAGGATTTTCCTTGACCACTTCCAGTGCCTGATTCACGGTTGGCATATAGTCTTCCGGCAGGCAGCGCGAATCGGTACGCGGGTAAGTCAGCACTTTGTGCTTTTCATACAGCGCCTGCGCCAGCCCCAGGGTGTTCTTGGCCGAGAAGCCGAAACGCGAGTTGGCTTCGCGCTGCAGACTGGTCAGATCGAACAGTGCCGGCGCCATCGAAGTGGTCGGTTTGGCTTCTTCGGTGACCTTGCCCTGCTTGCCGCGCACTGCCAGCGCGATCGAATCGGCCGCCGTTTTGCTCCACAGACGCTCGGGGCGTTTTTCCGGATCGTTCTCGTCTTTTTTGAACTTGGTATCCAGCCAGCGGCCTTCATAGACCCCGGCGGCGCACACGAACTCGGCGCGCACTTCCCAGAAGTCGCGCGGTACGAATTTCTTGATCTTTTCTTCACGCTCGACCACGATCGACAGGGTCGGCGTCTGTACCCGGCCCACGGTGGTCAGGTAGAACCCGCCCTCTTTCGAGTTAAAGGCCGTCATCGCGCGGGTGCCATTGATCCCGATCAGCCAGTCGGCTTCGGAACGGCAACGCGCCGCATCGGCCAGCGGCATCATGTCTTCATCGCTACGCAGATGGCTGAAGCCTTCGCGGATCGCGCCCGGCGTCATCGACTGCAGCCACAGCCGCTTGACCGGTTGCTTGGCCTTGGCGTTCTGGGCGATCAGACGGAAAATCAGCTCCCCTTCGCGGCCCGCGTCACATGCGTTGATCAGGGTGGTGACGTCTTTACGCTTGATCAGCTTGTTCAGCACCTTGAGCCGTGCTTCCGTCTTGGCGATCGGATTCAGCGCGAAGTACGGCGGAATCATCGGCAGGTGGGCAAAACTCCATTTGCCGCGCTTGACGTCATGTTCTTCAGGAACAGCAATTTCCAGCAGGTGACCGACGGCGGAGGACAGCACGTACTCGTCGGATTCAAAGTACTCATCGTGCTTGGTAAAGCCGCCCAGCGTCTTCGCGATGTCGTTCGCGACAGAAGGCTTCTCGGCGATGATGAGGGTTTTGGTCATATTCGGTATCTCGTTTTTAACACTTGGGGGGTCGGTACAGCATGCGCATCATACATGGCTAGCCGCGCAGTCTGCACGTTTGCGCGCACTTAGGCAAGAACGTTGCGTGACGAACTTGTCAAAGCGCCAATAATAAGCGTGTTCCGGGCAGCACGGCAAGCCTGTTGCATCCCGTGCGGGGGCAACATTTTCAAAACTGCAAAACTTATTGCAACGCAGTGCAACGCGGTGCAACTTAGTGCAGCAGGCGCGGGGCTTGATCTTCGTCCGAAGCGAACAGATCGTCGAACATCAGGGCGTCGGGCTCTTTCCCTTGGCTCCAGAGCAACATCAGCACGATCACCTTGAGTTTGGCCAGCGCCACCGGCGCCTCGTCCAGCGCCAGGGCGCGCTCGATGACGATTTCCCGCTGCAGGGGCGTGAGTACTTTGGCCGACTCGAGGAACTGGATGAAGCCGATCGCCGTGGTCCCCAGCGCATCATGTTCTTCGTCCACATAGAAGCGCGTGCCGGTCGAGGCGGCCGTCAGGGTCTGTTCCACTTCGGCCATGGCCGTCAGATCGCCCAGCCACACCAGCGCTTCGGAAATGTCGCCATCATCAAACCCGATCGCCGAGAGTTTCTTGGCCAATGCCACCGGCTCCGGACAGGCATCCGGACGGTAATAGGTTTCGTAGAGGTAGACAAGGATATCGAACATGGCGCTACTCTATCAGTTAAGGATGCGCGCCGACAAGTCTGGCCAGCATGCCGGCCAGTCCGCGCCCTCCGGTACCACCGGCCGGCCAGCGCTGCGCTCAGCGCCATAGCCGCTGGAACAGCGCGCCCGGCAAGCGCTCCACCAGCCCGGCCAGTTCCAGTGCCAGCAACTGCCCCTGCAAGTCCGCGACCGCCTGTCCCAGTTGCAGTGCCAGCTGATCGGCAGTGAGGGCTTGCTGGCCCAGTGCCACCAGCACCCGGTCGACAAAACTGTCGTCGGGCTGGCCAGTGCCGCTGGCGGCCCGCTCCAGCAAGCCCAGATCTTCCAGAATATGCTGGGCCGATTCGACCAGCTTGGCGCCTTCCTTGCGTATCAACTGATGACAGCCCTTGGCCAGTGTCGCATGGACCGAGCCGGGCATGGCATACACTTCCTTACCCTGATCGATGGCGAGGCGCGCCGTGATCAGCGAACCGGATTTGGCCGCGGCCTCCACCACCAGCACCCCGGCAGCCAGCGCACAGATCAGCCGATTGCGGCAGGGGAAATTTTCGGGCCGCGGCGTGGTCCCCAGCGCAAACTCACTCACGATACAACCTTCCACGGCGAGCCGGCGCGCCAGTGCCGCGTGACGGGCCGGATAGATGCGGTCTGGCCCCGTGCCGATCACGGCCACACTGCTGCCCGGCCCGGCCAGCCCGCCCTCGTGGGCGGCACCATCGATGCCCAGCGCCAGCCCCGAGACGATGCACAGCCCCGCTTCGGACAGTGCTTGCGCCATGCGCTGTGCCGTCAGCCGCCCCTGCTGGCTGGCATTGCGCGCGCCCACCACGGCCAGCGCCGTCCGGGTCAGCAGCGCACGCCGTCCCTGCACATACAACAGCAGCGGTGGTGCCGCCAGCTGTGCCAGCAGTGGCGGATAGCCGGGGCTACCATACGCCAGCAGGGTATGACCGGGCTGCTCCTGCCAGCGCAGCGTGGCGTCGAGCAGTGCGGCCAGTTGCGCATCGGGCGGCGCCAGCAAGGCGCTGGCCTGATCCTCACGCACACACTGGCGCAGGGCGCGACGCTCGGCACGGAACAGCGTGGCGGTGTCGCCAAACTGGCGCAGCAGCTGATGCGCGGTCAGCAAACCCACCCCGGGCGTCTGCTGTAAACGCAAACAGCCGCCCAGTGCTTCGGCACTGAGCTGCTGCTGCGTCGCGGGAAGGGTATCCGTGGCCAGCACGGCGCACCTCACTCGGGTGATCGAGCGACGTCGCCCACCTCTACCGGCGCCGTCACCTGCATGATCAGGCCATACGAGACATGCTTGAACACGCGGAAAATAAACAGGCTGCCGACAGTTTCATCGGGCAGCTTGACCTGCTGTGTACGCAAGCCCAGCCAGCTTTTCGGCGCGGTCTCGTCGTTCACAGTCCTCCCCGTATGGTACAGCTGCAGCACGCTGCCGATATCGAGTCCGTCAAGCTGGCCGCGATTAATACTGACCACCTGATTTTGCCCGGCATGGGTCACACCGCCGTAAATCGCCAGCACCCGCGCGCTCACCGGCCGGGCCGGTGGATGGGGCACATAGTTTTGCAGCGGCATCGGTGGCAGCGCACGCAACTGGTCGCCCTTGCCCATCTCTTCCTTGGCAGTGAGTACCGTGAAGGTATGCACATCACTGCCAGCGCTGGCGGCCGTCTGCAAGCCCAGCGTGCCCAGATAAAAGGCTTCGTGGGCGATTACCTGTCCGGTCTCCGGGTCTTTCAGCGGTTTGCCGGGGCGGAACACCTGAAACGCCGTCGCGCCTTGCAGGGCGCCCCGCACATAGGCTTTATCGTCCTTGCCGAGAAACACATGGTTGTCCTGCGTGGCGATGATGCGCGGCGCAGAGTCCACGTCATCGTTATCGATAATCAGCGGCTGGCTCAGGAACGGTTCGATCACCGAGGCAGGAATCGCCGCGATCGCTTCCAGCCCCAGTCCCAGCGTGCGCGCCTGCGGCTGCAGGCGCTGGCTAGCCAGCTCGTTGCCCGCCGCGCTGCTGACAGCTACCGGCTGGCCCAGCCGCAAACGTCCGGCAGCGCGGTCGAACCAGATAATCTGGCCCGGATAAATCCAGTGCGGATTGGCAATCTCGTCGCGGTTCATGCCCCACACGGTCGGCCAGCACCACGGCTGATCGAGAAAGCGGCCGGCAATCTGCCACAAAGTATCGCCTTTCACGACCTGATGCTGGTCCGGCGCATCGGCGCGGAAGCTGCATGACAGGGGTGCTGCGCTGGCATTGCCGAGCGTGCAAAACGCCAGCGCCGCGAGTGCCGATACTAAGCGGGGGCCGACTGTGCTAAAATTTTTCATGGTTGGATCCAGTAAGTGTGCCAGTTTCATGCGCCACCGCAATGCAGGAAAGCCCCGGCAAACACAGGCAAACACCGGCACACAAGGGGCAAGCCGCACGCTCCCTTTGCAGGATGGAAGTCGCGAAACTTGCCAAAGTGAATCAAATTCTGCCCACAAAACCCTGAACTAGCAAGTGAAACCACCACCAGTCACTGTTGCATTTTGGGTCAGCAAAATAGCGCCTTGGTGTGCCCCGAATGGCCAGCGTTATCAAGGCAACCATACAGTTATCAACTCGCTTATCAACTTAGTGTTCAACCCCTACCAACGACACCTGTCGTGATTACAACGAGAGTCCCGTACTTTTTATTATGGCTATCCTGAATATTCTGCGTTACCCCGATCCCCGCCTGCACAAGGTGGCCAAACCTGTGACCGTATTTGATGCGCGTCTGGAACAGCTGGTTGCCGACATGGCCGAAACCATGTACGACGCGCCCGGTGTGGGACTGGCGGCCTCGCAGGTCGACGTGCATGAGCAGCTGGTGGTGATCGACACCAGTGAAACCAAGGATGACCTGCTGGTCTTCATCAATCCGGAAATCCTCTGGTCCAGCGACGAACGCGAAGTGTATGACGAAGGCTGCCTGTCGGTGCCCGGCATTTACGACGGTGTAGAACGTCCGGCCCGCGTCAAGGTGCGCGCACTCGACGTCAAAGGTCAGCCATTCGAAATGGAAGCGGATGGCTTGCTGGCCGTCTGCATCCAGCACGAGATGGATCACCTGCTGGGCAAAGTATTCGTCGAATACCTGTCGCCGCTGAAACGCAACCGCATCAAGGCCAAACTGCTCAAGGAAGAGCGCGGCATGGAACGCGCGGCCCAGCTGCGCGCCCAGGGTCGTCGTTTCTAAGCCGCCCTCGGCGCCGCCCGGGTGGCCTCTCAGGCCGCCCTGCCCTTTTGTATTTTGTAACTGGTAACTGATCAGGAATACCGCATGAGAGTGATTTTCGCCGGCACGCCGGAATTTGCCGCCGTGGCACTGCAGGCCTTGCACGAGGCCGGCTTCGAGATTCCGCTGGTGCTGACCCAGCCCGACCGTCCGGCCGGGCGTGGCATGCATCTGCAGCCGTCGGCCGTCAAACAGTACGCGCTGGAGCATGGCATGGAAGTGCTGCAGCCGCTGTCGCTGCGCATGGACAGCCCGGACCCGGTGCGCGCCGAACAGGCCCGCGCCGCCCATGCGCGCCTGCTGGATACGCCCTACGATGTGATGGTAGTGGCGGCGTATGGCCTGATCCTGCCGCGCAGCACACTCGATATCAAGCCCTGCCTGAACATCCACGGTTCGCTGCTGCCACGCTGGCGTGGCGCTGCGCCCATCCACCGCGCCATCGAAGCGGGCGATAGCGAAACCGGCATCACCATCATGCAAATGGAAGAAGGTCTCGATACCGGCCCGATGCTGCTGGTAGAGCGCCTGCCCATCACGGCGCAGGACAGTACCGGCACGCTGCACGACAAACTGGCGGCCATGGGTGGCCAGATGATCGTGCAGGCCCTGCGTCAGTTGCAGCATGGCCAGCTGGAAGCCGTGCCGCAACCGGAAGCCGGGGTCAACTATGCCGCCAAAATCAGCAAGGACGAAGCGGCGCTCGACTTCAGCCTGTCGGCAGTGGAACTGGACCGCAAGATTCGCGCCTTCAATCCCTTCCCTGGCGCGCATGCCAGCGTCAACGGCGTCACCATCAAACTGTGGGCTGCCGAAGCGCTGGCCGCTGACAGCAGCGCGGCCCCCGGTAAGGTACTGGCAGCGGATGGCCAGCTGGGCATCGTGGTGGCCTGCGGTCAGGGCACGCTGCGTCTGACCTCGCTGCAAAAGCCGGGCGGAAAACGTCTGCCAGCTGCCGAGTTCATCAAGGGCTTCGCGCTGGAAGGCCAGCAGCTGGTCTGAGCGCTCCGCGCCTTGTGCTGCGCGGCCGTGCCGCGCAGCCCTCCCCCACACACGATTGCCTGAAAAGAGGGACGCAACGCGTTTGCGACGCATGTGCATTCAATCTCGCTGACTGCCCTTTCACTGTTCAGGCCGTGTCCGGATGTCGGATCTGACCCCGGTTCAGGGGGCTTCCTGCAGGGGCTGACAAATTGTGATAGCGTCTTACGCTTGGGCCCGCTCCTCTGCGGGTTCGCCACAACACCCCAACAGGATTCCAGTCATGACGCTGATCGACAAACTCAACTGGCGCTACGCCACCAAAAAATACGACCCATCGAAAACCGTTGCCAGCGACAAGCTGGAACGCATCCTCGAAGCCATCCGTCTGACCCCCACCTCGAGCGGCCTGCAGCCGTTTGAAGTGCTGCTGGTGTCGAACAAAGAGAAACGCGCCCAGATCCAGAGCGTGGCATGGAATCAGCCGCAAGTAACGGAAAGCTCGCACCTGCTGGTGTTCGCTGCCTGGGACAACATTACCGAAGCGCACATCGACATGATGTTCGATCTGACCAATGAGCAGCGCGGCTTCATCAACGAAGGCTGGGAAGCCTACCGCAAGCAGCTGAAAGGTATCGTCGCCGCACGTGGCGATCGCGCCAATTTCGACGCCGCTGCCCGTCAGGCATATATCGCACTGGGCGTGGCACTGGTCGCTGCCGCCGAAGAACAGGTGGATGCGACACCGATGGAAGGTTTCGACGCCGCCGCAGTCGATGACATCCTCGGCCTGCATGCACGCGGCCTGCGCAGCGTGTTCATCCTGCCGCTGGGCTACCGCGCCAGCGAAGGCGACTGGCTGGTCAACCTGAAAAAAGTACGCCGCTCGCGCGAACAACTGGTGTCCGAGATCGTCTAAGCAGCACAGCACGCCGGCGCTTAGCCAGCCCTTTGCCAGCCCTTACTCGCTGAACAGTATCACCCGGTCGTCCGGCCCCGGCACACAGCCATCGGCCAGCGACGACCAGCCACGATGCACGACGATGCGCTGAGTATCGTGGCACAGCTCCACCCGCTGGCTGGCAGGATAGCGCTGGCGCACAAACTGTTCGATAGCAGTCGGCAGGCTGACCTGCAAGCGGAGCGCGTCGCGGTCCGCTTGCGGATGATCATCCAGATGCAACAGCGGCACCACTGCCGAGGCCAGCATCAGCCAGCGTGAGCCAACCTCGACCGGCTGTGGCAGATAGCCGGCAGCAGCCAGCCACGCTTGCGCACGCAGGCGCAAATCAGCGCCGTCGGCTAGCCCGCCCCAGCCCGCTGCCAGCATTTCCATGAGCCACTGATTGCAGTTCTGATAGCGCACGCTATAGGCATAGGCATTCGCGCTATAGCGTGCCGCCAGCAGGTGCTGTACGCGCGCGCCATCAAGCAGTGCCGGATACAGGGTGGCACTGGCCTCGGGCGGCAGCTGCACGATCGATAGATAGCCGAGCGCGGCATCATCAGTGCCTAGCGCAAAGCCGGCCAGTCCCTGATCGAAGATGCGCGGGCGCGCTTCATCGCAGGCGTAATACAGCTGGCGGGCCGACCAGACACCGGCGTCGGAGCGCCACGCCAGCGCGGCATGCGAATAGCGGATCGCAAAGCGCGACAGATCCAGACCGGAGCGGCTGATCACGGCAATCCTGGGAGCTCCCGCGGTGTTCACCTCGCCGTTCCCCTCGCCGTTACCAAGCTCATCGCGCAGCGCGGCGGCAAAGCGCAGTACCCGATCCTGTTCGGCCGCCGTGAGAGGCTGGCTGCGGTCGCAGAAGCGCGACGCGGCCAGCCCACTACCAGCCCGGCTGGGCGGCGGGTTTGCAGCAGCGCCACTGGCGCGCGGTTCAGCCTGATCTGTCTGCGCCTGCCCGGCGCTGGCAACCAGCAGCGCCAGCAGCAGTGCGGCTGCCGGCTTCAAAGGCTGACGGGACGCGAAGCCAGTTCGCCGTACCACGCATCGGCCAGCACCAGATAGAAAGGCTGGCGCGGCTCGGTGCGGCCAAATTCGATGCCGTACACGCGGTTTTGCGCATACACGCTAGCGCCCACCGTCAGTTGCTGGGCAGCGAAGGTGGTGCGCGGCAGATCGAGTTCAATGCGCTGCTCGGGCGCATCGCCCTGCAGGGTCAGCCGGGTGCGCTCGCTGTGCTCGGGCGTGGCGGCAATCTGCAGAATCCGGTAATGACCATCGGCCACCTTGCGCTGATTGCCACCGGAACTATTACTGGAACTACTGAGCGAGTCCGACACGCTGCCACTGGAAGCCGAACCGGCACTGGAAGCGGACGAGACGGAGCTATCGGCCTGAGCCGTCATGGTGATCAGGGCGGCGGCCAGCAGGGCCACCCGCCAGGGCTGGCGTATTTTCATAACTACATCCTTGGTTAGGCAAGGCTGTCAGTATATCGGCTATTTATCCCGTGTAAGGCTGGAAGCTGAAACCCTGTCCGATCACGCTGGCCAGCGCAGTCTGATTCTCGGGACTTTCACTAAACTCCGCGAGTACTTCGGCCCGACTCACCGCATGCCGATCGAGCACGCCCAGCCAGAACGCATAACCACCGGGGTCAGGCGTGCGATGCAGCACATTCTGGTACAGGCGGTCGAGAAACTGGGCGTTGCTGGGCGCGGCGCCATACAGGTTGGCGAACTCTGTCGAATTGATGAAACCCGTCGCCACATCCAGCAGCGCATAGCCCTTGTCCATCACGCTGATCCAGAAACCCAGACCGACCGCATCAGGGGTACGGTCAAACGCAGCCTGATAGATGCGGTAAGCTTTTCCGCCGACGCCGCTAATGTCGAGTGCAACGCTCTGATCGCTGAACTGCAGACGTTCCAGATTGAGTAACTGATCGATGCCGTCAACGCCGCTGGCATCGGCGATACTAAAGCCGCTCGCCGTCTTGCTGATGGTGTAGTTGCTGCGCGCAGCGCTGAAACTGGCCACATCCAGTCCGGCACCACCATCCAGTGTGTCATTCCCCGCGCCACCGAGCAGCAAATCGTTACCCGCCGCGCCGCTCAGGGTATTCGCGCCGGCATCGCCCAGCAGCATCCGGCTGCCGTCGCCGAAACCGAGGATCTCGACATTACGTAGCGTGCTAAAGCCAGACAGCCCATCCTTGGCAGCCACTTGTAGCGTGTCAAAGCTGGTGCTGATGGTGTAATCGCTAAAGCGACCGGTGAACAGGACGGTATCCTGCCCCGCGCCAGCGTCGATTGCATCGTTGCCGCCTTTACCCTGCAGCAGATTGTCCCGTGCATTCCCGGTCAGCACATCGTCATAAGCCGAGCCGATGGCCTGTTCGATCCAGCTGTCGGCGCCTATGGCGAGATTGTTCACCGCCGCCAGCCCTGCCGGGGTCAGGCCGATACTCGACAAGCTGCCCGGTATCAGACTGATCTGCACGCCCAGTGGCGCCGCCGACGCATCGATGCTGTCGGTGCCGCCATCATCGATCACCGTCAGCGCCAGGCTGCTGCCAGCGCCCAACTGGTAATGATCGTCGCCTGTCGCATGCGCCGTGCTGCCGTACAGATAGCGCAGCGCCAGCACATCCAGGCTGCCCCAGTCGCTGCGGAACAGGCCATCCCCCGCCGGGGTCGCCGCCATGACCGACCACAGCTTGCTATTCATGGCCGGCGTGACGACCTTGCTCCAGGCATCGCCGGGATCGACATTGGTCGGATGGCGCAGCCCCAGTGCATGGCCCAGCTCGTGCAGCAGGGCGGCATAGCCCTCGCTACCCGCGGCCAGATTCGCCATCGATTCCACATCCATCCAGACATCGCCGGCCTGATCCCCCGCGCCACTCTGGTTGGGTAACCACGCCACGCCTTCCGTGGCGGCCTGCTGGCTCACGCCGAAGCGGATCTGGCCATGGCTGTTCGCACTGTCACTGACTTCGGTAAAGCTGATGCCGCTCAGGGCACTGGTTTCGGCCAGCAACTTGCGCACCACCTGCTGTTCGGCGGCGCTGAAACTACGAAAGCCTGACGCGCCCACGCCGCTGGCAGGGGCCGTGCTGACGAAGCTATAGCTGACGCTGACTGTCGTCCCAAGTGCCGCGTCCGCATTCCAGCGCAGCGTGCTGCCGGCCGCAATGGCCTGCTGGGCAATCTGCTGGGGTGTGATGAAATCCGTGAGCAATAAGCGCGGCTGATCCCAGTCGAGGGCAATCCGTTCGATATTGCTCAGATCCAGCCGGAAGCTGTCATTGCCGGGCGCAGTAATCGTGGCTTGTGTGCCGTCGAGCGAGACCACGATCGTCAGTTCGCTGAGTAAGGTGGGATGATTGCTCACCCATGGCAGAATCACCGTATCCAGACCGCCGCGCCCGTCGATGATATCCTGGCCGCCACCGGGCGAGAACAGATTATCGCTGGCACTGCCGTACAGCCGGTCGTTGTTGCCGCCGCTGTGCACATCGTCGATATTGATCAGTTTATCCGTCGTGCCCCAGCCATCCTGCGCGGTGCCGGCAGCCAGATCGACCACCACGCCAGCCGGGGCATCCCAGTAGCGCACTGTCAGTTTCTGCCAGCTGTTGCCGGCCAGCTTCTCCAGTGTATCGTTGCCCGCGCCGGGGTTGGCGTTGCCCTGATACATGCGGATGATGTCATCCCCCGCCAGACCGTAGTAATCGATCCAATCCTGTATGCCCAGTTTTTTCTGATCGTACAGGTCTGCGCCTGCAGTGCCATTCACATCCATGGAAAACTTTCTTGGTCAGAGTGCTTGCTCAGGTGTTCAGGAAAGCCAGCTTGCGGGTGCTGAAATTGCGCAGCGTCGGAAACACCGTATCGAGCTCGCTCAGAGGCAGACCCATCCACTGCATCAGGGTGGCGCCGATCTGTTCGGTACTGGTGCTGGGCACCATCCGGCCACCACCACCGGGATCGGAATCGTCCACGCCGCCCAGTACCAGCGACGGGAATTTGCCGATCACCTGACCACCGGCGACGGCACCGCCGGCCACAAACCAGTGACTCCCCCAGGCGTGGTCGGAACCAGCACCGGAGGCGGGCCGCAGGGTACGCCCGAAATCGCTCATCATCAGCGTGGTGACATCAAGGTCGAGACCAGAGGCACGGTTGGCCTGATCGAAGGCCGCCACCGCCCGGCCGACTTTGTCGAGCTGGCTATCCTGGGTACGCGCATCGCTGCCACGCTGGTCATAATGGGTGTCGAAACCGCCCCAGCTAACCAGGAAAATCTGGCGCCGGTAACCCATGGCCTTAAACACCGGCATGGCCGAGGCCAGCGTCCGCAAATTACCGGCCAGATCATCGGAACCGAAATTGGCTTTCGGCGCCTGCGCCGCAGCCAGCACTTTCACCAGCAGGGTGGAGTCGTCGATACTGCTGCCAAAGTTGCGTGCAAAACCGGACTCGTAATCATTGCTGAACTGCGCACGCGCCATGGTATTCAGCGCCTGGGTCCAGGCCGTCTGTGGCTGGGCCAGATCGGCGCGCCCCCAGTACTGGGTACCGCCGGCCGTCATCAGCGAGACCGGCGATTTACGGCCCAGCACGAAGGTACGGTCCTGATTCATGGTCATCGCATTGAGTGGATTGATCAGCGAGGCCGGCAGTAACTCCAGACTGCGCCCGCCCCAGCCACTGGCGTCGGCATCGCCACCCCAGCCCTGCTGGACGGCAGTCTGATCGCTGTGCGACATCAGGAAGGGCGGCAATGCCACCGCATTATTGATGACCTGCTCCGCCGTGGCCGGCACAATCAGCGGCCCGGCATTGGCAATCCACGCCAGCCGCTTCTGGTTATACAGATCAGCCAGCGGTGCCAGCCCGGGATGCAGACCGAAACTGTGGCCGGCGCTGCTGCCGTTCAGCGGCGCCAGCGAATTTTTCGGCAAGGCCAGCACCGGCCGGGCCGCCGCGTAATCGTTGTAGGCAGCATCGGTCGGAATCAGGGTGTTATTGCCGTCATTACCCCCGTTCAGGTAGAGACAGATCAGCGCCTTGTAGTCGCCAGCGCTGGCCGCGTGGCCCAGATTGAGCGCGCCCAGTAAGCCGCTACTCCCTAGGCCGATGCCCATGCCGGCCCGCAGAAAATCCCGTCGTTTCATCGTATCGCTCCAAAATAGGGACTGGCCAGCGCAAACTGGATCATGGTCAGCGCACCTTCTTCGGCACTGCCCCAGGTCTCTGACTGCATCAGCGCCAGCATGCTGCTGCGCAGTGGCGGTGGAATCGCGCCACGGAACCAGCGCTGACTGACGAAATCGACAAAGGCGGCCGGCGACGTGCTCAGTAATTTAGCCGGCGTGCCCAGATCGCAGCCGGTATTGGTCCGGTTGAAGGCGCTGGCAGAATTGTTGGTATCGAGCAGATTCCAGTTCAGGTTACCGAAGCGGTTATTCATTTCCATGGTGCCGACAATTTTCTGCTCCGGTGCCAGCAGATTACTGCCCGGCACCCGGTCGGTGGCCTGATAGAAAGAGAAGATGCTGGCCGGTGCGTTGGGGGTCTGCCCCGCCGGCGAGACCACCCACTGATTGCTGCCCGAGATGCTATACATCGGCGCGCTGCAGCCCAGCCCGCGCATGATGGCGCTTAGCCACTGCACCGGTTCGCGGAATTTGCCGAATTGCCGGTTCTGATTGCCGGGCACATCACCGGCACGCGCTTCCGGATCTAGCAGCACGGCCTTGACGACGGCGCGCAGATCGCCCGTCACACCCTGCCCGTTGTTGCGGAACACGGCACTGATCCGGCTCAGATACGCCGGCGAAGGATTGCTGGTCACCAGGTGCTGGATCAGGCGCAGGCTGACAAACGGCGCGACATTCGGATGCTGCATCAGCAGTGCGATCACGGCATTCAACTCGGCCTCGGCGCCCATGCCAGCCGCCAGCTGCATGCCCATCACCGTCTTGGCGCTGCTATCGTGCAGGAAGCTCTGGTCCTCCGGTGTCATGTGCTGATCGAAATTGGCCATCTTCCCGTTCGGGTCGGTGTCCCATGGATTACGCCAGCCAGTCAGCGCTCTGGCCAGTGCCTCGACATCTTTCTGGGTATAGGTTTCCTTCGGTTTGCCACTGGCATCCCGCACGATGCTGCCATCGGCGTTGAGCTGCACCACGCCGATGGTAAATAACTGCATCAGTTCGCGCGCATAATTTTCGTTCGGCGTACAGCCCAGACATTCGGGCGACGGAGGCCGGTTGGTCTCATTGTTCAGATACCAGCCCATCATGGGCTGCAGCGTCACCTCGTGCAGCAGCGTGGCATACGGATTGAAGGCATTGCGGATCAGCATGTTGTAGTACTGCAGCTGACCGTTCGCCTGTCCCTGTGCGACCGGGATGTACTGGAACAGCGCCCACGCCACGCGCTGGCGCAACTGGTCGGGCGCGCTCAGGGCGCGGCGCCAGAACTGATCGCCGGGGAAATTACCGGCACGATTGGCGGCGGCTTCATTGTTACCATCAAAAAAACGCACCCAGTCCGGTGCGGTGGCCGTGCTCGGCGGCAGGGCAAACTGGGCGTCGATCCATGCCTCCAATCCCTGCTGCGACAGCTCTGCCACCAGTGCCGGGGTAGCACCGAAGCTGACCTGTTCGGCGGCCCGTGAGGCTGCATAGAAAGTCATTTTATTGGCAGCAACGGCCTTCACCTGACCGGCCGACTCGGAGGGTGCGGGAGGCGTATTGCCGGACGAGCAGGCCAGCAGGCACGACGCCAGTGCCGCCACCGCCAGATGCTGAGGGAATCGACATAGAACGGCCATACTGAACTTTCTCGCAAGATTGACGCAAATTGATTGCAAAATGCAAGGCGATATGCGGCGTTCGCCTCGCTGACAATACCTGAGTTTTTTAGAAGCAACAACTACCCGTGTGCATTGATTTCCATCTAACAACATGAAATTCCGGGCGACTGAGGCCTCCCCGGGCGGTCAGCAGGCAGCGCCGGCGCGCTGGCCGGCCGCACGCCAATCGGCAGATTGTTGCTACTAGCCGGCCATTTTCTGAAGCAAATTCTGCAATAACGTATAATTTCAGACCGCCGTCAGCTACTGGCGCGCTCGTCCACGCTCTCAGAAAGTACTAAATGAACAACAACGTGTCCCGCCCCGTCATGTCCAAGACCGATGCCCAGCTGCGCGAAATTCTGGCGCGCCGCATCATGATCCTCGACGGCGCGATGGGCACCATCATCCAGCAGTACAAACTGGACGAGATCGCCTACCGTGGCGGCGCCCAGGGACGCTTCATCGATTTCGCGCCGCCTGCGGAAATCGGCGCACGCGAGCTGTTCGTCAAAGGCAATAACGAACTGCTGACGCTGACCCAGCCACAGGTGATTCAGGAAATCCACGAACGCTATCTGGCCGCCGGTGCCGATCTGATCGAAACCAATACCTTCGGCGCCACCACCATTGCGCAGGACGACTACCACATGGGCCATCTGGCCTATGAAATGAACGTGGCTGCCGCCAAACTGGCACGCGCTGCCTGTGACAAGTACAGCAGCGCCGACAAGCCGCGCTTCGTGGCGGGCGCACTGGGCCCGACGCCGAAAACGGCCTCGATTTCGCCCGACGTCAACGACCCGGCCGCACGCAACATCAGCTTTGATCAACTGGTCAGCGCTTACCAGCAACAGGTCGAAGGTCTGGTAGAAGGCGGCGTCGACGTGCTGCTGGTGGAAACCATTTTCGATACGCTCAACTGCAAAGCCGCCCTGTTCGCCATCGACCAGTTCTATGCCGCCCATCCGCAGCAAGCGCGCTTGCCGCTGATGATCTCTGGCACCGTCACCGATGCGTCGGGCCGGATTCTGTCGGGCCAGACGGTGCCCGCCTTCTGGAACTCGGTACGCCACGCCAAGCCGCTGACCATCGGTCTGAACTGCGCGCTCGGTGCCGCGCTAATGCGCCCGTACGCGGAAGAACTGTCGCAGATCGCCGATACCTTTGTCTGCATCTATCCGAACGCCGGCCTGCCCAACCCGATGAGCGACACCGGCTTTGACGAACTGCCGGCCGACACCTCGGCGCTGCTGAAAGAATTTGCCGAAGCGGGCTTTATCAACATCGCCGGCGGCTGCTGCGGCACCACGCCCGACCACATCCGCGCGATCGGCGAAATCCTCGCGCCGGTCACGCCGCGCAGCGTGCCGCAGGTAGCTGTGGCGCAGCGCCTGTCCGGTCTGGAGCCCTTCACCATCGACGACAGCTCGCTGTTCGTCAACGTCGGCGAGCGTACCAACGTCACGGGATCGAAAGCCTTCGCGCGCATGATCCTCAACGAGCAGTACGACGAGGCGCTCAGCGTGGCACGCCAGCAGGTGGAAAACGGCGCACAGATCATCGACATCAATATGGATGAAGCGATGCTCGATTCACAGGCCGCGATGACGCGCTTCCTGAATCTGATCGCGTCGGAACCGGACATCTCGCGCGTACCCATCATGATCGACTCGTCGAAATGGTCGGTCATCGAAGCGGGTCTGAAATGCGTGCAGGGCAAGTCCATCGTGAATTCGATTTCGATGAAGGAAGGCGAAGCGGAGTTCATCCGTCAGGCCAGCCTGTGCCTGAGCTACGGCGCTGCCGTGATCGTGATGGCCTTCGATGAAAAAGGTCAGGCCGACACCTTCGAACGCAAGATCGAAATTTGCGCGCGCGCCTACAAGCTGCTGACCGAAACGGTCGGCTTCCCGCCCGAAGACATCATCTTCGACCCGAACATTTTCGCGATTGCCACCGGCATCGAAGAGCACAACAACTACGCGGTGGACTTCATCAACGCCACCCGCTGGATCCGCGAGAATCTGCCACACGCGAAAATTTCGGGCGGCGTTTCCAACGTCTCGTTCTCGTTCCGTGGTAACGACCCGGCCCGCGAAGCGATCCACACCGTGTTCCTGTACCACGCCATCAAGGCCGGTATGACCATGGGCATCGTCAACGCCGGCATGGTCGGCGTGTATGACGACCTGCCGGCCGAACTGCGCGAACGGGTCGAAGACGTGGTGCTGAACCGCCGCGACGACGCTACCGAACGCATGATCGATATCGCCGGTACCCTCAAGGCCGGCGCCGGCAAGCAGGACGCGCAGAATCTGGAATGGCGCGATGCACCGGTCGAAAAACGCCTGGCGCACGCGCTGGTACACGGGATTACCCAGTTCATCAGCGAAGACACGGAAGCGATGCGCCTGCAGGTGCTGGCGGCCAATGGCCGGCCAATCCACGTGATCGAAGGCCCGCTGATGGATGGCATGAACATCGTCGGCGATCTGTTCGGTCAGGGCAAAATGTTCCTGCCACAGGTAGTGAAATCGGCGCGCGTCATGAAGCAGGCGGTGGCCCACCTGATTCCCTACATTGAAGAAGAAAAACTGGCGGAAGAACAGCGCACCGGCATCGTTGCCAAACCGAAGGGCAAGATCGTGATCGCGACCGTCAAGGGCGACGTGCACGACATCGGCAAGAACATCGTCTCGGTGGTCCTGCAGTGTAATAACTTCGAAGTGGTGAACATGGGCGTGATGGTGCCGTGCTCGGAAATTCTGGCGCGCGCCAAACTGGAAAATGCCGACATCATCGGTCTGTCCGGTCTGATCACGCCGTCGCTGGAAGAAATGGCCCACGTGGCCAAGGAAATGCAGCGCGACGAGCACTTCCGCATGCTGAAAATTCCGCTGCTGATCGGCGGCGCCACCACCAGCCGCGCCCACACGGCCGTAAAGATCGCGCACAATTACGACGGCCCGGTAGTGTATGTACCGGATGCCTCGCGCTCGGTCTCGGTAGCGCAATCGCTGCTGACCCCGGAAAGCCGCCAGCAGTACATCGACGACATCGCCGAAGACTACCAGCGCATCCGCGTCCAGCACGCCGGCAAGAAAGCCCTGCCGATGCTGACGCTGGAGCAGGCGCGCGCCAACAAGATGGTGCTGTCCTTCGACGCCGCGCAAGCGCCCGTCAAACCGAAATTCATCGGCCGGCGCGAATTCAAGAATGTCGATCTGGCCACCATCGCCCAGTACATCGACTGGGGTCCGTTCTTCCAGACCTGGGATCTGGCCGGCCCCTTCCCGGCCATCCTCACCGATGAAGTGGTCGGAGTTGCCGCCAGCAAGGTCTACGAGGAAGGTCAGGCACTGCTGAAGAAACTCATCGACGGCCGCTGGCTCACCGCCAATGGCGTGATCGCGCTACTGCCAGCCAACACGGTGAACCATGACGACATCGAGATCTACACCGACGATAGCCGCAGCAAGGTCGACTTCACCTACTACGGCCTGCGCCAGCAGGGCGTGAAGCCGGTGGTCGATGGTGTGCAGCGGCCTAACCAGTGTCTGGCCGACTTCATCGCCAGCAAGGACTCGGGCGTCAAGGATTACATCGGGATGTTTGCCGTCACCGCCGGGCTCGGCATCGAGAAACACGAACAGCGTTTCGAAGCGGCCCACGATGACTACTCGTCGATTATGCTGAAATCGCTGGCCGACCGTCTGGCCGAAGCGTTTGCCGAATACCTGCACCAGCGCGTGCGTACCGATCTGTGGGGTTATGCGGCCGACGAAACGCTAAGCAACAGCGCTCTGATCGACGAACAGTACCGCGGCATCCGTCCGGCACCGGGCTATCCGGCCTGCCCGGAGCATACCGTCAAGCGCGACATGTTCAACACCCTGCAGGCAGAAAGCGTCGGCATCACGCTGACGGAATCGTTCGCCATGCATCCGGGTGCCGCCGTGTCCGGCTTCTACTTCGCCCATCCGGAGTCGAAGTACTTCGTGGTAGGGAAAATCGGCGAAGACCAGTTGAACGATATGGCGGCACGCCGTCAGGTCGGGAAAGCCCAGCTGGAAAGCTGGCTGGCGCCGAATCTGTCCTGAAGCGGGCCATGCGCAACACACTGCGCATGGCGCGCGGACTTATTGCTGCTGTTCGCGACGGAACTTCCAGATCGCCAGCGTGGCAAACAGCAGCGCAAAGCCGGACAGCACAGCAC
The DNA here is from genome assembly GCA_027490725.1 of Oxalobacteraceae bacterium. Classification (GTDB taxonomy): domain Bacteria; phylum Pseudomonadota; class Gammaproteobacteria; order Burkholderiales; family Burkholderiaceae_D; genus Rugamonas. The sequence continues at coordinate 54,735 of JAIXXN010000003.1, read as the reverse complement.
TCGGCGCCAGCGCTGCATCGAGTCCCAGTCCGCGCCAGGTAACGGCGTCGAAGCCGTCCACCGCCCAGCGGGTCGGGATCACCAGCGTGACCTGCTGCATCCACTCGGGGAAGATGAACGACGGCACCCACGCACCGCCCAGCATCACCATAATCATGGTGGCAAACACCGCCATGCCGCGCGCCGCTTCCGGGGTTTTACCGAAGGCCGCGATCAGCAGGCCGAAGGCGGCCGTCATCAGGGCGAAACACAGCGCCAGGATCAGAAAACCGGCCAGCGAGCTGATGCTCACTTTGAAGATCAGCATGGCGCACGCGAACAGCGCACACATCAGGCTCATGGCGATGATGGCGCCGGAAATTCCCCGCCCCAGCAGCACCGTCGTCAGCGTGATGGGGGCTGCCAGCAGGCGGTTAAAGATGCCCGTGCGGCGCGCCAGCAGAATGCCGATACCCATATCGATGCCCATGAACAGTATGAACTGCACGCCCATCCCGGCAAACGAGTGGGCGTAGCCGTTGTAGCGGGGGCCGCTGCTGAGCGCCTGATCCTGCGTGGTAAACGGCACGCTCATACCAGCCGGCTTAGCGTCCTGCGCCGCTTGCGCACCAGCCGGCTGGCTTGCGGCGTCGGCAGCGCGCTGGTCCTGATATTTTTTCAGGCTACCGAGAAACTCCGTCAATTGCACCTTGTCGCTCGCTTTCAGATCGCTGGCCGCGACCTGCTGCAACTGCTCGCTGGTAGCACGGCTATCGGTAAAACTGAACGCGGCAGCGCTGCTGGCCTGCATCACCTGCTGGGTCAGCAAACCCTTCACCATCGCCAGCATGGTCGACTGGGACGGATCGTAATACACCGGCAGGCTCGGTTTGTCGATGCCGCTGAACAGGGCATCGCTGGCGCGCTTGCCAAAGCCGTCCGGGATCACCACGGCCACCGGCAGCTTGCCTTTACGCACCAGCGTGCGCGCTTCGTCCTCGCTGAGCAGGCTGATTTTCAGGGCGCTATCGGCCTGCAGACCGGCAGCGATCTGCTGACCGACCGGACTCTGGTCGAGCATCACCAGTCCCACCTCGACCTTGCTGGTACGGGCTTCCGAACCGCCGCCGAACAGCGAACCGAAGAAGGCGGCCAGCACCACCGGCATCAGCAGATGCATCAGCAGTGCGCGCTTGTCGCGCAGATACAGTTTCAAATCCTTGCGGATCAAGGCTAGCAGAGCAGTCATGGTAATCCTATCAGTCGCGCAGCGAACGGCCGGTCAGGTTAAGGAAGATGTTTTCCAGCGAAGTTTTGGCCGTGGCGAAATGCAGCAGAGGAATACCCTGCGCGGCCAGCCAGTTCAGCACGCTGGCAGCCTGTTCGGCCGCGAGCAGCGCGATCGTCAGTTGCTGGCCGCTGGCCTGCACGCTGCTGACCCCGGGACGTGCCGACAGTGCCGCCACCAGCTCCGCGCCGGCCGGGCTGGCCAACTCCACCTGCAGCGCCGCCTGCGCCGGCAAGCGCTGGTACAGCGCCGCCGGGCTTTCATCGGCCAGCACCTTGCCGTGATCGATAATCACCAGGTGATCAGCCAGGCGCTCCACTTCTTCCATGTAGTGGCTGGTGTAGATCAGCGCGCAGCCCTGTGCCTGCAAGGCTTCCAGCGTATCGAAAATCGCGTTGCGGCTTTGCGGATCGACGCCTACCGTCGGTTCGTCGAGGATCAGCAATTGCGGTGCATGCAGCAGCGCGGCGGCAATATTCAGGCGCCGCTTCATGCCGCCGGAGAAAGTGGCGGGCTCGTCTTTGGCGCGGTCGCTCAGGTTAACCAGCGCCAACACTTCCTCGCAGCGCTGTTTCAGCGCTGCACCACGCAGGCCGTACAGGGCGCCGAACAGTTTCAGGTTTTCCAGCGCAGACAGATCCTCGTACAGCGCCAGATCCTGGGGAACATAGCCGATCAGCCGCTTCGCGCCACTGGCGCCCTGGGTGATCGGCGCGCCATCCAGCAGAATGCTGCCGCTATCGCTGCGCAGCAAGCCGCAGATCATGCTGACGGTGGTGGATTTACCGGCACCATTCGGGCCGATCAGGCCCACCGTCTGTCCCTGCTGCACCTGAAAGCTCACCCCGTCGACGGCCTTGCGGCCCCCATAGGATTTGCTGACCTGATTGACGCTCAGTAGAACCGCTGCCATACACCATCCTGTCACGGAATTTTCGATAAGCGGCCAGAATAGCGGCGGCATGCTAATTTAGCAAGGTGGCAAATTGGAAATACAAAACCATGAACTTTTTGCGCAACACGGGGACTAAGAAACATGCTCGCCATCCGGCGGCGTCATCGTGGAGGTGTATATGGCAACTCATCCGGAAATTCAAGCCAGAGTCAAACGCTGGCCGAGCGAAGGACACCCGTCCTGAAGAGCTTAGAGGGCGTAGCGCACCACGTTGTCGCTCCACTCGAAGGCCGCCATTTCCAGCTCGACCAGATCATCGGTCGAGACGGCCAGGTCGCGCAGCGTGGGCATCAACTGGTGATCGAGATCGCCGATGCGCTCCAGACATTCGGCCAGTTTCAGCAGGTCGCCGAAATAGCCTTCGCGGTGCAGCAAGGCGCTACTGACCTCGTCGCTAACAGGAATCTGCGCCAGAATCTCGGCCATCGGCAAGCCGAACAGCGTGTCCATCAGCGACATAATGCCCACCGTAAACGCGATCTCGGCAGACTGGCGATGGCTAGGGCGCAATTTTCCGGCCAGCAGTTCTAGCAAGCGGCCACGGGTGGTCGCCAGCATCAGCAGCGGGGTCATGCTATGGCCTCGCTTGCTGGGTTCGGCATACAGCATGATCTGCAGCCAGCGCTGTAACTGCCGGCGCCCCAGTATCATCACGGCCTGACTCAGCGAATCGATGCGGTGCCGCAAGCCCACGGCCGGGGTATTCACCAGCCTGAGCAAATTCAGCGCCAGCGACACATCGCGCTTGATGGCACTTTCCACGGCGCTATTATCGGCCTCCGAGGTAACCAGCGTCATCAGCTCCATCACGGCCAGTTGGGAGGGCGACAGTTTTTTGCCGCTCATGATGACAGGTTTGGCGAAATAATAGCCCTGGAAATAATCGAAGCCCAGATCCAGACAATTCTTGAAATCCTCGCGGCTTTCCACCTTTTCCGCGATGAGGATTTTTTGCGCTGCGCGGAAGCGCGGCGCCAGTTTCATCAGGCTCGACAGATCCAGTCGCTGCACATCGAGCTTTACATAGTCGACCAGTGGCAGCAGGCGCTCCAGACCGGGCGCCATGCCCTGCACATCGTCGAGCGCAAAACGGAAGCCCTGTGTGTGCAATTCGGCCATGCGGTGCAACAGTGCGGGCGTCACCGCTATCTGTTCACTGAGCTCCAGCACCAGCCGCTCGCGCGGCAGGAAGGAGAAGATATCGGTCATCAGCACTTCGGCGTCGACGTTCACAAAGCCGCGCGCGTCGCCCACCGTGCGTTCCATCCCCAGTTGCGAGGCATGGGCGATGACGGCCGCGGTGGCCGTCAGCGGGTCGCTGATGCGGGCCGGTCCGACCGGGGCATTACGGAACAGCAGTTCATAGGCAAACAGCGACTGATTGCGATCGAGAATGGGCTGGCGGCCGAGATAGAATTCGCGTACGCGCAAATGTTCGGCTTCACGGCCGCGAGGGGAAAGTTCGATCATTGCGATTGCCAATACAAAAAGCGGCGACCCCGTCGCCATGCTGTTATTTTGACATTAAACCGCAACGATGTCTTGAACAATTTACATCATAGTTGCAGTCGTACTCGTGCTTGCGCTCGCACTTGTGCTCGCGCTCGCTCACACACCTAGGCTTGCGGCATACCGTCAATAAACACTTTCAGCTCGCCCGGAGCGAAGGCCGTCCATTGTTCATTGGTCGTCAGCGGTTGCGTCACAATGATGGCCACCCGGTCATCCGGGGTAGTCACCTGTGAAAAATCAACCTTCACATCTTCATCCGACAATTGGGCCGTGTCAAACGGAAATTGCCGCACCAGGTAGACCAGCTGGGTGGAACAGTGAGCAAACAGTTCCCCGCCCGAGGACAGCAACATATTGAAGGTGCCGTAAGCGGCGATTTCGGTAGTCAGTTCCGACAGAGCAAGGCGTAAATCCTGGGTCGCCGGACGCTGGGTGCCGAAGCGCGCCCGCAATTGCTGCAGAATATAGCAGAACGCCAGTTCGCTATCGGTACTGCCGACCGGGTGGTAAGCACCATCGAGCACGGGGGCAAACGCTTTCAGGTCGCCGTTGTGGGCAAACACCCAGTACTGGCCCCACAGTTCGCGCACGAAAGGATGGCAGTTTTCCAGCGCCACCTGGCCCTGGGTCGCCTTGCGGATGTGAGCAATGACGTTTTTGGATTTGATCGGATAGCGCTTGATCAGCTCGGCAATCGGCGAGGCGACCGCCGCCTGATGATCGACGAAATGGCGTACCCCTGCCCCTTCGAAAAAGGCGATCCCCCAGCCGTCATGGTGGGTATCCGTCTGGCCGCCACGCATGGCAAAGCCGGTAAAGCTGAACACAATGTCGGTCGGGACATTGCAATTCATTCCGAGTAGTTGGCACATCGCACGATTATACCCATTGCGGCGCAGCTTCCCGCAGGGTTTTCGCCGTCAGGAACGACAAAGCCGGTGGCGCCTAGCATTCCAGAAGGAAAAGCTCGTCGCGCCGCCGGCCGGTGGAGGGGGCTGAACGGCAGTTTAGTGGAGGGTGGCAGGATAGCTCATGGCTTCATCGTAACTACCGAGAAACTCATCGATTTCATCCATGGTCGGTTCACTGGCGATCAGTTCGCTGACGTCACGCCGGAAATTCTGCGCCAGAATGCCGTTAATGAAAATCTCGCGTTTGCCCCCTTTATCGACGATTTCATAACCGCCAAAGCGCAGGGCTTCGTTGCTGCGATCCACGCCAAACTCGAGGACGCTGAACTGTTCGCTGTTGTAGATGAGGTTCATAGTGCTTCCTTTCACAAGGGACGCCAGACTGCTTGCCAACGTCTTCAGCCCAGAGATGGGGCTGGAAACGCCCATTTACAAGTCCATCATGCTACCGGTCCATTATGCAGGGAATTGGACGCCGACGCTAGGAAAGCAGATCGGCTTGCAGATCGAGCAAGCCGGCATACGGTGGCGCCGTAAGAAACTCGCGCAGCAGGGCGAGGTGTTCGGCGCTGGCCAGTCCCAGATACAGGCGTTCGGGGGGACGCCGCAGCACCCGGTTCAGCGTCACACGCAAAATCAGGTTGCCGCTGCAATGCAGGCAACCAGGTGCGATCCGCAACACTTGCAGGGGCGCTAAGCGCTGAGCCGCGTCGGCCAGATCGGCCAGCGGCGCTTGCCCGCTGGGCAAGCCTTCGAGGATGACGACGGTGCTCCACTGCGCTTCCTGCGCTAGCCGGGCAGCAATCAGTGCTTCCCGCCCGGCCCCTGTCACCAGCCAGGTCGCTAGCGGCGGTTTAGGCGCCCCGGACGGCCCGGGCGCGCCGGCCAAGGCCGCGTCCGTCACCGGCTTACACGCCTTTCTTGGCGAGCTTGCCCGGTTCTACGCCCAGCTGTTTCAGCTTGCGGTACAGGTGGGTACGTTCCAGACCGGTTTTCTCGGCCACGCGGGTCATACTGCCCCCTTCACGGCCCAGATGGTGCTCGAAATACATGCGTTCGAAAGCGTCGCGAGCTTCGCGCAGCGGCAGGTCGAACGACAGATTGAACATATGATTATCGGCACCGGCGATGGTGGCGCCACCGCGCACGGCAATTGCCGCCGCCGGGCTAGCCTGACCGAAGCTGCTGGTACTGGCTTCTTCCGCCGGGCTAGACGACACCGGACGGGCCGCCAGTGCTGGCGCGCGCACGGTCTCCTGTGCACGGGTCAGCCCCTGCTGCACCGCCTTCAGTAATTTCTGCAAAGCAATCGGCTTCTCGAGGAAGTTCAGCGCACCGATGCGCGTCGCTTCGACTGCCGTATCGATGGTGGCATGCCCCGACATCATAATCACGGGCATGGTCAGCAAGCCATCGCGCTGCCATTCTTTCAGCAGGGTCACCCCGTCCGTATCCGGCATCCAGATATCGAGCAGCACCAGATCCGGTGCGCCGCCGGCACGGGCCTCGCGGGCCTGCTGGGCGTTCTCGGCCAGTTGTATCGCATGTCCTTCATCGCTCAGTATCTCCGAGAGCAACTCGCGGATACCCATTTCATCGTCCACTACCAGAATATTTGCCATCTTCCCTTGCCTTCCTCATTTCGCCAGCCAGTTGACTGACAATGATTTTTCTAATCCGTGCCCACTTAGGTATTTTGCGTGGTCGGCGCTAACTTTAACAGCAAAATCACTACCGAAGCACCACTTCTATCGACATGGTTCTGAATATCGATGCGTCCCCCATGTTCGTCGATAATTTTTTTCACCATCGGCAGCCCCAGCCCGGTGCCGCGGGCCTTCGATGTGACATACGGTTCAAAGGCCCGCGCGAGGATTTTCGGCGCAAATCCGGGGCCATTATCGCTAATTGCCAGACGTACGGCAGTACTGGTACTACCATCAGCACCCTGATAGTGGATCGCTTCGCTGATCACATCGATCCGGGCCGGCTCGGCGCCCTCGGGGCGCTCCGCCATCGAGTCCTGGGCATTCTGCAGCAGATTATGGATCACTTGACGTAACTGGGTGGCATCGCCCATCACCAGCGGTAAGCCCGGCGCCAGTTGCGGGTGAATGATATCGTCGCCCTCGCCCGCCAGATACAGGTGCAGAATTTCTTCGATCAGGCCATTCAGGTCGAGCGACTCGAGCTGGGCCGGCGGGGTTTTTGCGTAATCACGGAAATCGTCGACCATGCGCTTCATGGCAGCAACCTGATTGACGATGGTGGCCGTACCGCGGTTGAGCAGCTCGTTATCGGCCGGCGACAGCTTGCCGTCGAGCTTCATCTGCATCCGTTCGGCCGACAACTGGATAGGCGTCAGCGGATTCTTGATTTCATGGGCCAGCCGGCGTGCCACTTCGCCCCAGGCGATCGAACGCTGCGCCGAAATCACGTCGGAAATATCATCGAACACCACCAGATAGCCGCTATCGCCCCCTTCGATGGGCAGACGCGAACCGCGGGCCAGCAGGGTCTGGTCATTGTCATCCAGATTGGCGCTGCGGCGCGGCACTTCGATCTGGCGCTGCCAGTGCAGGCGCTGCACGCTACGCCCCGACGCCGACTGCGCGCTCTGGGCCGAAAACGCTGCCACGATGGCGCCGCCGAACTCCTGCAGGCCTTCGATCTCGTCCATCCGCTGCCCCAGCATGGCGGGGCCGGACTGCTGCAGAATGCGCTCGACCGAGTCATTGCAGCTAATCAAGTGGAATTCGTGATCGAGCACCATCACCCCGGCCGACATATTCGCCAGCACCGATTCGAGGTGGGCCTTGGCATTCTGTAGCGCCGCGCGATTCAGCTCGACGGCGGTGCGGGCGTCGAACAGCTGGCGCGTCATGATGTTGAACGATTGCGTCAAAGTCCCCAGCTCGTCCGAGGTGGTAACGATCGGGCGTGGCGACAGATCGCCTTCTGCCACAGCGCGCGTACCTTCCGCCAGCAGCAAGAGCGGCTGGGCCAGGTCGCTGGCGATCAGGAAGGCGCTGGCAATCGCACCGAACACCGCCAGCAGCAGGGTCAGGGTCAGGGTCACGATGTACATCTTGCGCAGCCCCACCCGCGCCACAAACCGTTCTTTGTAATCGGAATAGGCACTGCGGATGGTTTCGCCATCGGCCGCCAGTTGCTCGGGCGCCAGCTGGATCAGCTGCAGGTAGCGCGGCGCCAGATGCACGCCATTTTCCTGGGGCCGCTCAGGAATGGCCAGCACCACCCGCAGGCGCAACTGATGCACCACATCGCGCGTTGCACCCGGTGCACTGACCAGATTGCTATGCAGCTCGTTACCGCCTTCCGGCGCGCCATACAGACCATCGCTCTTCGCCTTGGCCATCATTTCGCTGGTCGGCAGATCGGCGCTCAAATTGCCGCCACGGCTGGCACGGGCGCTGATGATCAGCCCCCCTTCCGTGTCGACGATGATGGCGTTCTGCATGCCGCGCTGCTGCTTGACCAGATAGGCCAGCGTGGCGCGTTCCGTGCCAAACGGCTGTTCGGCTAACTGGTCGGCGGTGCGGCGCGCCGTGCTCTGCAGTTCATTCAGGGCCGTGTCCAGACCGGCCCGGCCAAGATTAATCCCGGACTGCAACGCTTCTTCTACCGGCACGTTGAACCACGAGTCGATCGAATGGGAGACGAACTGCACCGACACCAGGAAGATGACCAGCCCCGGCAGCACACCGATACCGGCAAACAGCAGCACCAGCCGGGTCATCAGGCGCGAACCGAAGGCGCCACTGCGGAAGCGCACATACAGACGGAACAGCGAAATGGCAACCAGTAACAGCAAGGCACCAGCCACCGCGGCATTCAGTCCCAGCAGCCAGTTGTAATAGCGGTCGAAAAAGCCGGAGTTATCCGAAGCCGAGGCCAGCAGAAACAGCAGGATGCTGACGAAGGCACCGCCAACCACCGATAAATACCGCAACGCTGTATTCACTTACTCGGCCCTGTACTGGAAGATTTTCTTATCCGACGACAAACGCCATTCATTGTTATTCAGGGCGCTAATCTTGAGCGGCTTGGAAATATAGTTGGCGTCCAGCCCCATGCTCAGTTTGACGTTATAGTTCTCGCCCACTTTCAGGGCGCCGCGCGGCGCCACCACCCAGCGGTTGGGATTGCGGATCGACAACAGTGCTTCGTCCAGCGAGGAAGAGTAATTCTGGGTCAAGCTACCAGCGATATTCACGCTGTATTTGCGGGTCAGAACGTTGTAGCCGAGCACAATGGTCTGGCGCGCCACAATCGCTTTTTCATCGAACCAGTACCAGCGCGGGCGGGTAAATTCCACCTCGGTGGTGAAGTACAGCGACACGCCGTGCTGCAGGGTGTCTTCCATATCGTTGCTGAGCTCGAAGCCGTAGCGGGCATTCAGGCGATAACCTTGCTCGCCCGCCTCGACGGCTGCGCGGCGAATCTCCACCCCTTCGGCATGCGCTGCCTGCGGCAGGACGCACGCCAGTATCAGCAGAAGTTGGGCGATCAGCAGGCGAAGAACTCGTCGTGTCACGTCGTGGCCGGTACTTGGTAGGTGGGTCGAGCGGTGAGAAAAGAAATGGTAGCAGGAAAGGACGGTAGAACTACGCATTTTTCTGGAACAGCGCGTAGAACAAACCATCCTGATCGAGTCCTGCCGCAGCACCGGGCAGCAACTGACCGGGAGCATCGAGTCGCAGCGCCTGATGCCGCACCGCGAAGGCGGCCGCCTGCGCCTCGGATTCCTGTGGCCAGAGCGAGCAGGTCACGAATAGCAATTTACCACCCGGTGCCAGCATCTGCCAAAGGTTGTCGAGGATTTTGGCGGAAAGTGTTGCTAGTTGGAGCGTGTCGCCCTTGCGACGTAACCAGCGGATATCGGGGTGACGGCGCACGATGCCGGACGCGGTACACGGCACATCGGCCAGAATCCGGTCGAACGGTTTGCCATCCCACCAGCCGGCGCTCTGGGCGTCGGCGGTACGCAGGGTCGCCTTGAGCTGCAAACGTTCCAGATTCTCGCCGACCCGCGCCAGCCGCTTGGCGTCGGCGTCCAGCGCCGTCACATGGGCGTCGGCCAGCTCCAGAATATGGCAGGTTTTGCCGCCCGGCGCAGCGCAGGCATCCAGTACCCGCATGCCATCCTGCACATCGAGCAGTGGCGCTGCCAACTGGGCGCCAGCATCCTGTACCGACACCAGCCCTTCGGCAAAGCCGGGGATCAGTTGCACGCCGACCGGTTTTTCCAGCCGCACCGCGCACGGCCCAATCGCGCTGGCCGCCATACCAGCCTCCTGCAGGCGCGCCAGATACTGTTCCAGCGTGGTCTTGCGCGCATTGATACGCAAAGTCAGCGGCGGCGCGCCATTCCCGGCCTGCAGAATCGCTTGCCAGTCCTGCGGCCAGGCAGCACGCGCCGCATCGATCCACCACTGCGGGTAATTCCACTGCGCCACTGGCTGCAACAAGGCCGTTTCCAGCAGCGCCTTGCGCTCGCGCAGGAAGCGCCGCAGCACCGCATTCACCATGCCTTTGGCGCGCGCCGTGTCGGGATGGGCGTCGGCCGCCGTCACGGTCTGGTCGACCACCGTAAATTCTTCGTAAGGCTGCACCGCATCCGGCGCCGTCATCAGCGCCAGCGCGCAGGCCAGCAACGCGGCCACCAGCGGATCCGGTGCTTTCGGCGCCATCTGGGCGATCAGCGCTTCGCTCTGGCCCAGCTGACGCATGCAGCGGTAGGCGATATCCTGCATCGCGCCGCGTGCCTGCGGGCTGGCATCGCTACGCGCCCACAGCTGCGCCAGCGCCTGCGGCAGATTGGTGCCGGTGCGTACCTGCGCCACTGCCTGCGCCGCGCCGATCAGGCTATACGCCAGCGAATCAGGTTTCAGGGCAGTCTGGAAGCTGGTCTGCAACGCCGGTTTCAGTTCGCGCGCATGGCTGGCACGCAGCTTGGGTGCTGCCGCCTTGGCGGGGGACTTGATCGAGAGCGTAGGACGCTTGTTCATATGCTAATTCCAGAGTGGGCCGGCAGGAGTATTCATGCAGTAATCGCGCAGTATACAGCAGTGCCTCGGCCGTGGCGATGCGCTTGCAGTGCATTCGGGCTATGTTCTGGCTGCGCTGCGGCCCCGCTGCGGTGACCCACCGTCGGCAAACCAGTATAATTACCGCTGTTTGGCCGGTGCCAGCGTACCGGCCGTTTTCGCTTCTGGATTGACCTATTGCGCGGCTCGACCGCCCCACTGCCCATGCTCGCCCAACAAAAACAAGATATTTCCGCCCTGTTCCAGTCCGCCCTGGCCCCTCTGCTGGCCGGCACCGACGTCGTTGCCAACGTGGTTCTGGAGCGCCCGCGCGATCCGTCACACGGCGACATCGCCTGTAACATCGCCATGCAACTGGCTAAACAGCTGAAAATGAACCCGCGCGAACTGGCCACCAAAGTGGTGCAGGCCCTGCTGGACAATCCGGCAGCACAAGGGCTGGTGGAATCGGCCGATATCGCCGGTCCCGGCTTCATCAATCTGCGCGTCAGCGCCGCTGCCAAACAGGCCGTGGTCAAAGCTGTGCTGGAACAGGGCGCCGCTTTCGGTAGCGCCAGCACCAGTGCCGGTAAAAAAGTCATCATCGAATTCGTTTCCGCCAACCCGACCGGCCCGCTGCACGTAGGCCACGGCCGTCAGGCCGCGCTGGGCGACGCGCTGTCGTCGCTGTTCCAGTCGCAAGGCTACGACGTGACCCGCGAGTTCTACTATAACGACGCAGGGGTACAGATCCAGACACTGGCCAACTCGGTACAGGCGCGCCTGCGCGGCCACAAACCGGGCGACGCAGCCTGGCCGGAATCGGCCTACAACGGCGACTACATTGCCGATATCGCCGCCGACTTCCTGCTCAAGAAAACCGTTTCGGCTTCCGACGGCGCACCGGCCACCGCGTCCGGCGACGTGGAAGACATCGATTCGATCCGCCAGTTCGCCGTGACCTATCTGCGTAACGAGCAGGATATCGACCTGCAGGCCTTCGGCGTGAAGTTCGATAACTACTACCTCGAATCGTCGCTGTACTCGGACGGCAAGGTCGACGCCGCCGTCGATATGCTCAACAAATCCGGCAAAACCTACGAAGAAGACGGCGCGCTGTGGCTGAAAACCGAAGACTACGGCGACGACAAGAACCGCGTAATGCGCAAGAAGGATGGTACTTACACCTACTTCGTGCCGGACGTGGCCTACCACATCGTCAAATTCCAGCGTGGCTACACCCAGGCGATCAACGTACAGGGTTCCGACCACCACGGCACCATTGCGCGCGTGCGCGCCGGTCTGCAGGCAGTCAACGTCGGCATTCCGCAAGGCTTCCCGGACTACGTTCTGCACAAAATGGTCACTGTGATGAAGGGCGGCGAGGAAGTGAAAATTTCCAAGCGCGCCGGTTCGTATGTGACGGTGCGTGATCTGATCGAATGGTCGGGCGGTGGCGATATCGAAAAAGGCCGCGATGCCGTGCGCTTCTTCCTGATTTCCCGCAAGGCCGACACCGAGTTCGTGTTCGACGTCGACGTGGCACTGAAAACCTCGGACGAGAATCCGGTGTATTACGTGCAGTACGCCCACGCGCGTATCTGCCGCATGCTGGAACAGTGGACTGGCGACGAAGCGTCGCTGGCCAGTGTCGATCTGTCGCCACTGACGGCACCGACCGAAGCGGCGCTGCTGGCGACGCTGGCGGCCTACCCTGAAACGCTGGCGCGCGCCCAGAATGAACTCGGCCCGCACCAGATCGCGTTCTACCTGCGCGATCTGGCCGCCAACCTGCACAGCTTCTACTTCGCAGAGCGCGTGCTGGTCGACGACGCCGCCTTGAAGAGCGCCCGGATCGCCCTGATGGTGGCGACCCGTCAGGTGCTGCGCAACGGTCTGGCACTGATCGGTGTGTCGGCTCCTAACAAGATGTAAGGACCAAGCATGTCCCGTCCCGAGAATTTCCGCTTCCCTGCTCCTGCGCGTCAGCGCGGCAACACCATCATCGGCATCGTCATCGGTCTGGTAATCGGCCTGTCGATTGCTGTCGTGGTGGCGCTGGTCATTAACAAAGGTTCGACGCCGTTCACCGACAAGGGACGCAGCAGCAAGGCCGCGGAACCGACGGCGGGACAGAGCGCCGATCCGAACAAACCGATGTACGGCAACAAGGAAGCGGCGCGCGAAGCGGCGCGTGATTTCTCGCGCGATGCACCGAAAGCGCCGGCCGCCGATCCGCTACAGAACGTAGTCGACAAGATACAGGGCGTGGTAGCTCCTGCTGCTCCGGCAGCACCCGCCGCACCGGCAGCGGTCCAGCCGCCGCTGGCAGACAAGAGCAAAGTAGCAGCGCCACCGGCGGCCGCCAACGTCACGCCAGTTCCAGCAACCGTGGCAACCGCTGCGGCAGCCAAGGCAGCACCTGACGGCAGCGATGAAAAATACATCTACTATCTGCAAATCGGTGCCTTCCGAGAAGTGAGCGATGCAGAGAGCGCACGCGCCAAACTGGCGCTGCTGGGCTTCGAAGCCAACCTCTCGGACCGCGCTACCGATAACGGCGTGCTGCACCGCGTGCGTATGGGACCGTTCAATCAGGTCGAAGCCATGAACCGGGTGCGCAGCAAGCTCTCCGAAAACGGCATCGATGTTGCCGTTGTGCGTAACCAGAAATAAGTCAGACCTCATTCAGTCCTAAATCAGACCTAACCCGGGAGTATCGGTATGCGTTTCATGAAATTTCTTGCAGGTGCTTTGATGTTGAGTGTGGCGGCGCTGGCGTCAGCTTCGCCGGCCGAGCCGAAAAACGGCGTCGAATACCGCACGCTGGCAAACCAGCAGCCGGTCGACAGCGGTAAAAAAATCGAAGTACTGGAGTTTTTCGATTACGCCTGCCCGCACTGCTTCGCCTTTGAACCAGACCTGAGCGCATGGCTTAAAAAACAGGGCGACAACATCGTCTTCAAGCGCATGCATATTTCCCGCGCCGGCACCGATCTGCCACAGGAGAAAATGTACTTCACGCTGCTGGCCATGGGTCTGTTCAATGACACCCTGCACAGCAAGATCTTCACCGAGATGCACGTCAACCGCAACCGCATGAACCGCGATGAACTGGTATTCGACTTCATCGCCCGTCTGGGTATCGACAAGCAGAAATTCATCGAGACCTATCGCGGCTTCGGCGTAGCCGGCAGTGTGCGCCGCTCGGTATCGATGATGGATGCCTACGGCGTCGATTCGTGGCCACTGATCGCCATCGACGGCAAGTACATCACCTCGCCGACCATGGCCAATGAAGGCAGCAAGAGCGCCACTACCGAAGCCCAGTTACATGCCCAGGCCCTGCAGGTGATGGATGCCCTGCTTGCCAAAGCCAGAGCGGAAAAGAAATAAGCATGACGATCCGGGGCGCCGGCGCCGAGCGTGTCTTTATCACCGGCGCCTCCAGCGGCATCGGCGCAGCACTGGCAGCCCAGTATGCGGCGCAAGGCGCGACACTGGGCCTGCTAGCACGCCGCAGCGCGGTACTCGATCAACTGATCGCCAGCCTGCCCAACCCGGAACGACACCGCGCCTATGCGGTCGATGTGCGCGATCATGCGGCCATCGACGCCGCCGCGCAGGACTTCCTCGCCTATGCCGGCGGCATCGACATCGTGATCGCCAATGCCGGCATTTCGGTCGGCACGCTGAGCGAATTCGCCGAAGACATTCCGGTCTTCGAAGCCGTCATCGCCACCAACGTGGTCGCCACTGCCGCCACCTTCGCCCCCTTCATTCCGGCCATGAAGGCACAGGCGACGCCGGCCCGTCTGGTCGGCATCGGCAGCGTTGCCGGTATCCGCGGCCTGCCCGGGGCGGAAGCCTACAGTGCCTCGAAAGCCGCCGTGATCAGCTATTGCGAATCGCTGCGGCTGGAACTCAAGCAGCACGGTATCCGGGTAGTCACCATCTGCCCCGGCTATATCGACACGCCGATGACGCAGATCAATCCCTACCCTATGCCGTTCCTGATGCCGGTGCAGAAATTTGCCGTGCAGGCCGCCCGCACCATCGCCAGCGGCAGCAGCTACCGAGTGATTCCATGGCAAATGGGCATCGTGGCAAAAGTGCTGCGCATGCTGCCCAACTGGCTCTACGATCTGGCCTTTGGCAAAGCGCCCCATAAACCACGCCAGCACAATCCATCCAACAAGGATGGCGCATGACGCCAGCGGCCATTCTTGCGGCCTGCGCCAGTAGCGCCAGCCATGTCACGATTGAATGCGTCGAACAGACCGGCTCCACCAATGCCGATCTGCTGGCGCGCATCGACACCCTGAACGGACCACTACTGCGTATCGCCCACCAGCAGACCGCAGGCCGTGGCCGCGCCGGTCGCAGCTGGCTGTCTGCCCCCGGCGCAGCGCTGATGTTTTCGCTGGCCTGGCGCTTCAAGGGCCCGCTGCATAACATCTCCGGTCTGCCGATGGCAGTCGGCGTGGCACTGGCCGAAACGCTGGACAGTCTTGGCGTTGCAGTGCGCATCAAATGGCCCAATGATCTGCTGCGCGATGACGCCAAACTGGCCGGCATACTGGTCGAAACCCGCAGCGCCCGAAGCGACACCGATGGCGCCATCTGGGCCGTGATCGGGGTTGGTATCAACCTGCTGATGCCGGACCAGCTGGAAGCGCAGATCGACCGCGCCGTCGCCTCCGCACCATGGCTGGCCCAGATGCCGCGCGCACAGCTGATGGCAACTCTGCTCAGTCGCCTCGCTGCCGTACTGGCCGAATTTGACGATACCGGCTTCGCGCCGTTCTGCGAACGCTGGAACATGCTGCATGCGTGGCAGGGGCGCGAGGTCGTGATTCTCGATCAGGACCGGGTTGTGCAGCAGGGCCGTGCCGCCGGTGTCGACACCAGCGGGCGTCTGCTGCTGGACACCGATGCCGGGCGGGTTGCCGTCCTGTCCGGCGATGTCTCATTGCGCCTGCGACCGCTCACCGGCGCCACGCCCGCCAACTCTCAAGCAAGTACTCCGGACTAATATGATTCTACTGATTGACGCAGGTAACACGCGGGTGAAATGGGCGCTGGTCGCGAGCGATGCGACACTGGGCGACTGGGCCGCTCATGGCGCCGTAAGCCATGCCGACCTGCCGCAACTGGAACTGCACCTGCACGACGCGGTTGGCCAGCGTGGCGTGGATCGCATCATCGTCGCCAATGTCGCCGGCAACGCCCTGCGCGTCCAGCTCGAATACGTCCTGCAGCGCACCTTCCCGGCCATGCTGCTGCCGGAACAGACCATCAGCTGGTTTGCCTCGCAGCCCTCCCTGGCGGGGCTGCACAACGGCTACCGCAATCCTGCGCAACTGGGCTGCGACCGTTTCGCGGCGGCCATTGCAGCCCACGTAATGGCGCCGGGACGGCCCGTCATCGTGGCCAACTGCGGCACCGCCACCACCATCGATGCGGTCAGCGCCGATGGTCACTTCCTGGGCGGGATGATTCTGCCCGGTCTGGGTCTGATGGCCAGTTCGCTGGCGCGCAACACGGCACAGTTGCCGCAAATTGCGCAAGACGGTAAGCTGCCAGACGGATTTGCCGACAATACCGACGACGCCATCCTGAGCGGCTGTCTGGCCGCGCAGAGTGGCGCCATCGAACACGCCTACCAGCGTCACCAGGCGGTGGAATGCATCATCTCGGGCGGCGCCGCGCCATTTATTGTGCCGATGCTGCAACTGCCCTACCGCGTGGTGGACAACATCGTCCTGATCGGCCTGCACGCTGCCAGCCGCAGCGCCGGATAGCCTGTAAAACTCAAGGGAAGCCTCGTGCTGAAATTTATCTTCTGGTCGCTACTAGCCGTCAACGCCGTACTGTTCGCCTATGGCAAAGGGTATCTGGGTCATTTCAGCGGCAACGAGCACGAGCCACAGCGACTTGCGCAACAGCTCAATGCCGAGAAGCTGACCATCATCTCCGCCGAAAAAGCCAACGACGCGTCGGCAGCGGTGGCCGCTGCCGCCAGTGCTGCCGCTGCGGCCAAGCCGGCACCGGAAGTACTAGCCTGCCTGGAAATCGCCAGCTTCGTGCTGGCCGACGCACGCCGCTTCGAAACGCTGCTGGCGCCCCTCAAACTGGGTGACCGTCAGTCGCGCCATAATCTGCCAGGCACCGAAGTCGCAGGCTATGTGGTCTACATGCCACCGCAGGGCAGCAAGGACGGCGCGGACCGGAAAGCCGCCGAACTGCGCGCGCTGGGCGTACATAACTACTTCATCATGAGCGACAACACGCCGCTGCGCTGGGGTATTTCGCTGGGTGTGTTTAAGACCGAAGCCGCTGCGCAGAACCAGCTGGCAGCACTGACGAAACAGGGCGTGCGCACAGCAAAGATTGCACCGCGCATGAGTGGCAGCAAACAGCTGGCCTTCCAGTTCCGCGACGTCGATCCCGACCTGAAAATCCGTCTCGACCAGCTACGTAGCAGCTTCCCCGCCAGCGAAACCCGCAGCTGCAAATAATCCTGAGAGGCAGCCGGCGCGTTCCTAGCGCTGGATAACGATGGGTTTCAGATTGAGCGCCAGCGGCAGACTACGCGCCGCTTCCAGCGCCTCCTGCCGCGAAACGAACGGTCCCGTGTAAAGCCGGTGTACCGCACCATTTTTCACCACTTCCAGACCGCTCAGACCAGTACCGCGCAGCTTGCCGCGGACTGCTTCGGCATTTTCAGCACGCGCATAGGCCCCTAGTTGCAGATAGAAGTTCGCCTTGACCGGCAGGGTGCCGGGCGCCTCGGCTTCACCCGGTGCGCGATCGTCGCGCATCAGCGCTTCGATGTCGCTGGCACTGGCTGGCGTAGCGTCGCCCAGCGACGTCGCGGCAGTCAGCAGCAATGGCGGCCCGCCCTCATTGCGTCCCAGCAGACCGTTAGCGGTGCCGGTTTTGGCCGAGGTTTGCGCCGCCAGTCGTGGTGCGACCGTGCCGGAAACGCCGCTGCGCGTGGCCAGCATCCGGTCCACTTCATCGGGCAGTATGCGCTCGATCTGCAATTCATGGCTACCTTTGCCGAGCAGGCCCAGTTTCAGCGCAGCCGTGTAGGAGACGTCGATGGCGCGACTGGCGTGGAAGGGACCGCGATCATTGATCCGCACAATCACCACCGCCCCGCTGACCAGATTGGTGAGCCGCGCGTAGGACGGAATCGGCAGCGTCGGGTGCGCTGCCGTCATCTTGTACATATCGTACAGCTCCCCCGAGGAGGTGCGCTGGCCATGGAATTTCTTACCGTACCAGCTTCCCACACCGATCTGCGTGTATGGCCGGTTATCGGTAATTGGCGTATAGGTTTTTCCGAATACCACGTAGGGCCGGTTGGAAAACGGCAGCAAGGGATCGTTGCGTACCTGCGCGTCCGGGACATTTTCCAGCCCGGCAGGTGGCGCATCACCCGGCCCGTCATCCTGATAGTAAGCACCCCGCCCCGAATTGGCAGGCGGAAGTTCGGGCAGACCGGGGGCAGGCTTGCTGGCCGATGGCGCACGCACCACGGGCGCACTGCTCGCAGCTGGACGCGGTGCCCGCAACACCGGTTCACTGACCGGCGTCGTCGTGCTGCAACCGGCCAGCGCCAGCAGTATCAGGCTCGTGAGCCAGCTCAGGATACGACCTGGATTGATGCGCATGTCTGTCTCCTTACTGTTTTTTCCGTGGCAGCGGCGCGCTGACCGCAGCCGGTGCCGGAGCCGCCGGAGCTGGTGCCTTTGCCGGCGCTGCAGGTGCCGCTGCTGCAGGCGCTACAGCCGCAGCCGGCACGCCCTGACGCTCCAGCTCCGCTGCCGCGGCCTGCTGTTCCAGTAACTCGCCCTCCACCGGCAGCGTCGCCAGCGCATCTTCCTTGGCCACCCGGGTAGTGTCTTTTTCCGCTGGCCGTTTGCCCAGCAAATAATAATCGAGTGCCTTGCGCGCGATCGGTGCTGCTTCCAGGCCGCCCTTACCGGCATTCTCGACCACCAGCGCCAGCGCAATACGCGGTTTCTCGGCGGGCGCGAAGGCGGTGAACA
The DNA here is from genome assembly GCA_027490725.1 of Oxalobacteraceae bacterium. Taxonomy (GTDB): domain Bacteria; phylum Pseudomonadota; class Gammaproteobacteria; order Burkholderiales; family Burkholderiaceae_D; genus Rugamonas. The sequence continues at coordinate 35,980 of JAIXXN010000003.1, read as the reverse complement.
GGGCATTATCGCGCAAGCGTTCCGCCAATCGGGCGGCGTTATATTTGTCGCCCGATTTAATCGTGATCACCTGCGCGGTACCGGTCTTGCCGCCCACTGTGTAGGCCGCACCGCTAAAGGCACGGAAACCAGTGCCGCCAGCCTCGCTCGTCACGCCCACCATAGCACTGCGGATAAAGTCGACATTCTCCTGATGCAGCGGAATCCGGTAACTCTCCTTCGGCACCGTCAGCTTGCGCGCCCGGGTTGCGCCATGTTCGAGTATCCGCACCAGGTGGGGCTTCATCACCACGCCGTCATTGGCCAGATTCGACACCGCATGCGCGATCTGCAACGGCGTGTAGGCGTTATACCCTGAGCCATTGCTGACCGAGATGGTATCACCGCCCACCCACTTGCCGGCCGCGCCTTTGAAGCGTTTGCGCTTCCAGTCCTGCGATGGCAGTACCCCGGTTTTTTCATTTTCCAGATCGATGCCGGTGAGCTGGCCAAAGCCGAACGGCTTCATGAAATCATGAATCGCATCGATGCCCATGTCATGTCCGAGCACGTAGTAATAGGTATTACAGGAGACGATGATCGACTTGCGCATATCCACCGAGCCATGCCCGCCCACCAGATCGTCATTGAATTTGTGGCCACCGAGGTAGTAATAGCCGGGATCGGGGGTAGTCTGGGCGGGTGTACGTTTGCCCAGCTCCAGCGCGGCCAGCGCCATAAAAGGCTTGAAGGTAGAACCAGGCGCATAGGTGCCGGACAGGGGACGGTTCACCATCGGCCGGTCCAGCGAATTATTCAATTCGTTCCAGCTGGCGGTATCGATACCGTCGACGAACAGATTCGGGTCATAGCCGGGACGCGATACATACGCCAGTATGTCGCCGGTCGACGGTTCGATGGCTACCAGTGCGCCGCGCCGTTCGCCAAAGGCTTCCTCCACCACCTTCTGCAGTTCGATATCGATCGACAGAATCAGGTTGGTGCCCGGTACCGCCGGGGTGCGCGACAAGGTGCGCACGGCCCGGCCACGCGAGGTCACTTCCACCTCTTCATATCCGGTAGTGCCGTGCAGCTGCTTCTCGTAGCTTTTCTCCAGCCCTTCCTTGCCGATGTAATCGGAGCCGTTGTAATTAGCGGCGTCATCGCCGTCTTCCAGTGCACGGGCTTCGGCGCGGTTAATGCGGCCAATGTAGCCGATCACGTGCGACGCCGTTTCACCGAGCGGATACTGGCGGAACAGGCGCGCCTGCACTTCCACACCGGGAAAGCGGAAGCGCTGTGCCGTGAAGCGCGCTACTTCCTCATCGCTCAGACGATTCCGCAACGGCACGCTCTCGAAACTCTTGGACTCTTCCAGCAACTTGCGGAAGCGCTTGCGGTCCTTCAATTCCACCGTGACCAGTTTGGACAGTTCCTCGATCACCTGATCGAGTGGCATCGCTAATTTAGAAGGCGTGATTTCCAGTGTGAAGGCGGAGTAATTGCGCGCCAGTACCACGCCATTACGGTCCATTATCAGGCCGCGACTAGGGACAATCGGCACAATCGCGATGCGATTCTCTTCCGCCTTGGTGGCAAAATCGTTGTACTTGATTACCTGCAGCCAGAAGAAACGCAGCAGCAGTATGCCAAAGCACAGCGCCACCACTACCCCGAGTAGGGTAATCCGGGTACGGAACTGCGCGAGCTCGCGCTCGGTGTCTTTCATCGGAATCATCAGCGGAGACTCGCGCTACAGATCAAGTCTGCACCAACTTACGGTGCCGCTGGATACTCATCAGAATACCCGCGCCCAGCCCCAGCGTCAGCAAGGCAGTACCGCCATAGCTCATGAACGGCAGCGGCACGCCAACCACCGGCAGGATCCCGCTCACCATGCCCATATTCACGAAGGCATAGGTGAAGTAAATCATGGTGATGGCACCCGCCAGCAAACGGGTAAAGAAGTTCGGCGCATTCCCGGCGATCACCAGCCCGCGACCGATCAGCAGCAGATACAGCACCATCAGCACCATATTCCCGGTCAGCCCGAATTCTTCGGAAAACACGGCGAAGATAAAGTCGGTGGTGCGCTCGGGTATGAACTCGAGGTGGGCCTGCGTGCCATGCGTCCAGCCCTTGCCGGTGATGCCGCCAGAGCCCACGGCGATGGTCGACTGGATGATGTGGAAGCCTTTACCCAGCGGGTCAGAAGTCGGATCGATCAGCGTCATCACCCGCTCGCGCTGGTAGTCATGCAGCACCGACCAGATCACCGGCAGACTGGCCGCACCGGCCACCAGCAAGGCGACCAGCGCTTTCCAGGCCAGACCGGCGAGAAAGATCACGGTAAAACCACTGGCCACCACCAGCAAGGCAGTCCCCAGATCCGGCTGTTTGACGATCAGGCCGACCGGAATCGCCAGCAGTACCGCAGCAATCGCATAATGGATCCACTGCAGCTGGCCGGCGCGCTGCTGGAAGAACCACGCCAGCATCAACGGCATGGCAATCTTCATAAACTCGGATGGCTGGATATCAACCCCGACGTGCAGCCAGCGGCGCGCCCCCAGTTTGATGGTACCGAACAGCGCCACGCCGACTAGCAAAGCCACCGCCACCAGATAGGCCGGCACGGCGATGCGCATCATCATCTGCGGCGTGATATTGGCAACGATCCACATCACCATAAACGCCAGGAAGATATTGCGCAGCTGGTCTTCGACCTTGCCCGGGATGCCGATACCGGCCGAATACAGTGTCACCAGCCCTACCGACAGCAAGGCCATGATAATCAGCGCCAGCGGCACATCAAACACCGTCAGATACGGGCGGAAGCGGCGCCACACTGAGCGCCTTTCATTAATTTGCATCGGATTCCTTTATTCCTTGTTGCCGGCAGTCTCGGCACCCGGACGTTTTTCGTCGCTGACGCCTTGCTCGGCCTGCACATCCTGCACGGAACGCAGCTCGGCGTCCTCGCGCGGTACGGCAGTGGTTTCTTTTTCGTGCGGGCGTTTGCCCAGCAGGTAATAATCGAGCGCCTTGCGCACGATAGGCGCCGCTACACCGGCGCCGAAGCCGCCGTTCTCCACCACCACCGCAATCGCGATGCGGGGATTCTCGGCTGGTGCGAACGCCGTATACAGCGCATTGTCACGCAGCCGTTCGGCGATCAGATTGGCGTTGTACTTTTCGTTCTTTTTAATCGCGATCAGCTGCGCAGTCCCGGTTTTACCGCCCGAGGTATAGCCTGCGCCGGCAAACGCCCGCGCCGCCGTACCGCTCAGCGTCACGCCCACCATGGCGTTCTTGATGATGTCGATATTTTCCTGCTTGAGCGGAATCCGGTAGCTTTCCTTGGGTACCGTCAGCTTGCGGGTGCGGGTGGTGCTGTCTTCGATAATCTTCACCAGGTGCGGCTTCATCACGATGCCGTTATTCGCCAGGTTGGCGACCGCATGAGCCATCTGTAGTGGCGTGTAGTTGTTGTAGCCGTTACCGATGGCGATGGAAATGGTATCGCCGCCGACCCATTTCTGCGCTGCCGGATTTTTCTTGAAGCGGCTCGCCTTCCATTCCTTGGACGGCAGCACGCCCTGCTTCTCGTGTTCCAGATCGATGCCGGTGATCTGGCCGAAACCGAAGGGCTTCATGAAATCATGGATGGCATCGATGCCCATCTCGTTGCCGAGCAGGTAGTAATACGTGTCGCAGGATTCGACGATCGACTTGTACATGTCGACGGTACCGTGGCCACCGGGCTTATCGTCGCGGAACTTGTGACCACCGAGCGTGAACGAGCCGGGATCGAAAATACTCTGGCTCGGCGTGCGCTTGTGCAACTCCAGTGCCGCCAGTGCCATGAACGGCTTAAAGGTCGAACCGGGCGGATAGGTGCCCGACAGCGGCCGGTTCACCATCGGCCGGTCCAGCGAAGTATTCAGTTCGTTCCAGCTCTGGCTATCAATCCCGTCGACAAATAGATTCGGGTCGTAACCGGGACGCGATACATAGGCCAGAATGTCGCCCGTGGCCGGTTCGATCGCGACCAGCGCACCGCGCCATTCGCCGAAGGCTTCTTCCACCACTTTCTGCAGTTCGATATCGATCGACAGAATCAGATTGCTACCCGGCGTGGCGGGCGTGCGCGACAGCGTGCGGATCGCCCGGCCGCCAGCGGACTTCTCGACTTCCTCGTAACCGGTAATGCCGTGCAGCTGCTTCTCGTAGCTTTTCTCCAGCCCCTCTTTGCCAATATGGTCGGTGCCGTTGTAATTGGCCGCGTCATCCATTTCCGCAATCAGTCGCGCTTCCGACTGGTTGATGCGACCGATAAAGCCGATTACGTGCGAAGCGATTTCACCGAGCGGATACTGGCGGAACAAGCGCGCCTGTACTTCCACGCCGGGGAAGCGGAAGCGCTGGGCGGAAAAACGCGCCACTTCTTCATCCGTCAGGCGATTGCGCAAGGGCACACTCTCGAAACCGCGCGACTCTTCCAGCAGCTTCTTGAAGTGCTTGCGGTCCTTGGTTTCGATGTTGATCAGTTTCGCCAGTTCGTCGATGGTTTCATCGAGCGTGGCATTGAGTTTGGACGGCGTAATCTCGAGCGTGAAAGCGGAGTAGTTGCGCGCCAAAATCACACCATTACGGTCGAGGATCAGGCCGCGATTCGGCTCGATCGGCACGATCGCGATGCGGTTTTCCTCGGCCTGCGCGACATAATCGCTATGCTTGTAGACCTGCAGCCAGATAAAGCGCGCCAGCAGCGCGCCGAAGCAGACGAACACCAGCGCCCCTAGCACCGTTAGGCGCAGGCGGAACTGGGACAGTTCGCGCTGATTATCCTTGAGTTCAGTCATGCCGCGCCCCGGGCGTCAGATCGGACGGGTGTGATCGCGATCGACCGCGCGCCGCTGCGGCGCTAGCAGCAGCCACGTCGCCAGTGGCCATAGCACTACCGACACAGCGCTTTCGACGAAATAGAACCAGCCGGGGAATTTACCGGAGACGATGAAGCGCACCGCCAGTTGTACCGACTGCGCCATCAGCAGCAGCGGGAACACATGCATGGCCTGCGTCACCAGCGGGAACCACAGCACACGCCGGTGCAGCATGATGGCGAAGTAGGACAGCAGGGTGTAGGCCAGCGCATTCTCGCCCAGCAGGGTGGAATCATGGACATCCATCAGCAGGCCCAGACAGAAGGCCGTGCCGATGCCGACCCGGCGCGGCTGATGCACGCCCCAGAACACCAGCACCAGGGCGACGAAGTCCGGCACCCCGATGAAGTTCCCCCACGGCAGCAGATTCAGTAGGAAAGCGCAGAACAGGCTGAACGCGATGAACAGCGGGCTAACCGGCAGCAGAATGTAGTAAGGACGGCTCATCGTACCGGCTCCTTCGGTTTGGTGGTGGCGGGCGCACGCGTTTGCGCGGCTGCCGGCGCGGTAGCCGGCGCGGTAGCCGGTAGTGTGGCAGCGGCGGCAGGTACGGCCGTCGCAGTCGACGTTTCAGGCACACCGGCCGGCGCAGGCACCGGCTTCGGCGCAGGCATCACCGGCATCAGGCCGGGCGCCGCGTTAGCGGCAGCAGTCGCCGCGGCCTCGCCCTCTTTGGCCGGATCACGGATCGGCGCCATTTTGTTATTGTGTTTGCGCAGTGCGCGCTGTTCTTCGTCCGGCGGACGCGGTGGCATATCCGGCGTCGACAGCAGCACCAGTAACTGGGTATTGTTGGAGATGCCGCCCAGCGGCTGGCAGATCACGCCGCCGAAGGAACCGGCCGCGCTATTCTCCACCTGCGTGACGCGGGCCACCGCCAGCCCGGCCGGATAAATTCCGTCCAGCCCCGAGGTGACCACGATATCGCCCACCTGAATGTCGGCATTCGGCGCCGTGAAACGCAGCTCCAGCATGCCGGCCTTGCCACGTCCATAGGCGACACTACGCAAGCCGTTACGCAACAGCTGGACGGGAATCGCCTGTTCTTTATCGGTCAGCAGCGTGACTTCGGAGGTGAACGGGAACACCCGCGTCACCTGCCCTACCACGCCCTGATTGTCGATCACCGGCAAGCCCAGTACCAGCCCTTGCTGGGTACCACGGTCGAGAATGATTTTGCGGCTGTTGACGTCGCGCGCGTCATACAGGATTTCGGCCAGCATCGACTTCACCGGCAGATGTTCGCGCGCGTCGATCAGACGGCGCAGCTGATTGTTTTCGGCCATCCGTTGCTGCGCCTGTTGCAGCAGCAGTGCGCTGGCGATTTGCTGGCGTTTCAGCTCGCGCACCTGTTTTTCCAGCACCGACAGCGAGGAGAAATAATCACCGACGCCATACACCGCATCACGCGGGATCAGTGCAGCCATCTGCAGCGGATACAGCACGGTACCGGCGACCTTGCGCACCGTTTGCAGTGTACGCACACGTGAATCGGCCAGCAGCAGTGCAATCGATATGCACGCAAACACCGTCATCTTGACCCGGGCCGAAGCACCTTGCTTGAAAAGTGGCGGAGGACTGTATTCCATGACTTCCAGTAATCCGGCGCTCACGCGCCTACGAGACTAACAACTCAGCACCAAAAACCGGGGCCGCTATCATGCGGCCCCGTTTTATCAGATCATTCGTAGGAGAAGATCGAGCCCAGTTGGTCCATCCGCTCCAGCGCCATGCCGGAGCCGCGTACCACGCAGGTCAGCGGATCTTCCGCCACCAGCACCGGCAAGCCGGTTTCTTCCATCAGCAAGCGATCCAGGTCACGCAGCAAAGCGCCACCACCGGTCAGCATCATGCCTTTTTCGGCGATGTCGGCACCGAGTTCCGGCGGGGTCTGTTCCAGCGCGTTCTTCACGGCCGAGACGATGTTGTTCAGCGGGTCGGTCAGTGCTTCCAGAATTTCGTTGGACGAAATCGTGAACGAACGTGGAATACCCTCGGACAGATTACGGCCCTTGACTTCCATTTCCTTGACTTCCGAACCCGGGAAGGCCGAACCGATGGCCTTCTTGATGGCTTCTGCAGTCTGTTCGCCAATCAGCATGCCGTAGTTACGACGGATGTAGTTAACGATGGCTTCATCGAATTTGTCACCGCCAACGCGCACCGAACCTTTGTAGACCATACCGCCCAGCGAGATGATGCCCACTTCGGTGGTACCACCACCGATGTCGACCACCATCGAACCGGTAGCGTCGGACACCGGCAGGCCGGCACCGATGGCAGCAGCCATTGGCTCTTCGATCAGGTACACCTGCGAAGCGCCGGCACCCAGTGCCGATTCGCGAATCGCGCGACGTTCCACCTGGGTCGAACCGCAAGGTACGCAAATGATGATACGTGGCGATGGACGGAAGAATTTCGAGTCGTGCACCATCCGGATGAACTGCTTGAGCATCTGTTCGGTGACGGTGAAGTCGGCGATCACGCCGTCTTTCATCGGGCGGATCGCCTCGATATTGCCCGGCACTTTACCCAGCATCTGTTTGGCTTCTTTACCAACAGCTTGAATCGTCTTTTTACCGTTCGGGCCACCTTCCTGACGGATCGCGACGACCGACGGCTCATCCAGGACGATGCCCTGGCCGCGTACGTAAATCAGAGTGTTGGCCGTGCCCAAGTCGATGGCCAGATCGGTGGAAATATACCTGCGTAAAAAACCAAACATGTGTGTCCTGTGGCGCCACTAGTGTGCGCGTAATCCGTTAGAAAGAAATCGTGTCTTGTAGCGGCGGCAGCAATGATTCAGCGCCGACAACGCATCAACCCGTCATTCTACCTTATAATTTGACTGCGATTTGCCGAATATCCTGCCTAAAGTGTAGCGGTGAAAGCCGCCAAGCTGGCGGTTCTCCCGTGCTTTTGTCCGTATTGAAGCGAACCAGCCGGATTTTTATCATTAAAATAACACAACCTGCGCGGCTAGACCGCGCCATTTGCCATGTCTCTGACCTTATCCGACGTAACCCGCATTGCCAAACTGGCCCAGCTTGAGATGAACGAGGCGCAATCCGCCACCGCGCTGGAGCAGCTGAACGGCATTTTCGCGCTGGCCGAGCAGATGCAGGCGGTCGACACCGACGGCGTCGCCCCGCTCAGCCACCCGCTGGCCGCCCACATGAATAACATCGCCCTGCGTCTGCGTGAAGACGTGGCCACCGAACCGAATCGTCGCGACGACTATCAGGCGGTCGCGCCCAAGACCCAGGATGGCCTGTATCTGGTACCGAAAGTGATCGAATAAGGCACGCCGCTGACGCACCATCACGCTGCGCTGCCCGTCCCGTTCACCGACTACACATAGAATCGTCATGCATACCAAAACCCTCAAAGAGTTGTCCGCTCTGCTGCAAAGCAAAGCCATTAGCGCCACCGCACTGGCCACCCACTTCCTCGACCGCATCGAACAGAGCGATCTGAACGCCTTCCTGCACGTCGACCGCGTCCTGACGCTGGCGCAAGCGGCCGAAGCGGATGCCCGCATCGCGGCCGGTACCGCCACGCCACTGACCGGCGTGCCGATCGCCCACAAGGATATTTTCGTCACACGCGACTGGCGCTCCACCGCCGGCTCGAAAATGCTGGCCAATTACGTCAGCCCGTTCGACGCCACCGTGGTGGAAAAATTCCGCGCCGCCGGCATGGTCACGCTGGGCAAGCTCAATTGCGACGAATACGCCATGGGTTCGGCCAATGAAAACTCGGCCTTCGGCGCCGTCAAGAACCCGTGGGACAAACGTGCCGTACCGGGCGGCTCCTCGGGCGGCTCGGCCGCTGCCGTGGCAGCCCGTCTGGCACCAGCGGTGACCGGCACGGACACCGGCGGCTCGATCCGCCAGCCAGCCGCGTTCTGCGGCATCACCGGCATCAAGCCAACCTACGGCCGCGTGTCGCGCTTCGGCATGATCGCATTCGCCTCCTCGCTCGATCAGGGTGGCCCGATGGCACAAACCGCCGAAGACTGCGCCCTGCTGCTGAACGCCATGGCCGGCTTCGACGAACGCGATTCGACCTCGCTGCCACCGGAACTGGGTGGTGTGGACGAAGACTACACGCGCGAACTGGGCCAGCCTCTGACGGGCCTGCGTATCGGCGTACCGAAAGAATACTTCGGCGAAGGTCTGGCGGCCGACGTTGAACAGGCTGTCCGCGCCGCACTGGCACAGTACCAAAAGCTGGGCGCCACGCTGGTCGACATTTCGCTGCCGAATACCGCCCTGTCGATTCCGGCCTACTACATGATTGCACCGGCCGAAGCGTCGTCCAATCTGTCGCGCTTTGACGGTGTGCGCTACGGCCACCGCGCCGCCGACTACAAGGATCTGTCGGATATGTACCGCAAGACCCGTGCCGAAGGTTTTGGCGCCGAAGTCAAACGCCGCATCATGGTGGGTACCTATGTGCTGTGCCACGGCTACTACGACGCCTACTACCTGAAAGCACAGAAAATCCGCCGCCTGATCGCTCAGGATTTCGAAGCCGTGCTGAATGGCCCGAACGCCGTCTGCGACGTCATCATGGGACCAGTCGCACCGACCGTGGCATGGGATCTGGGCGATAAATCGGATGATCCGGTCGCTGCCTATCTGGCCGACATCTTCACGCTGTCCACCAGTCTGGCTGGTCTGCCGGGCATGTCGATTCCATGCGGCTTCGGTCAGGGCGAAAAGAACGCCAACCGTCCGGTGGGTCTGCAGATCATCGGCAAGCATTTCGGTGAAGCCAAGCTGCTCAACGTCGCTCACCAGTACCAGCTGGCGACGGACTGGCATACGCGCGCTCCGGCCGGCATCTAACCTACAAAATACAGCGAGAAGAATATGGAATGGGAAGTCGTTATCGGTCTTGAGAACCACGTGCAGCTCACGACCGAATCAAAAATTTTCAGCGGTTCGCCGATCAAGTTCGGCGCCGACGCCAACACCCAGGCCAGCCCTGTGGATCTGGCCCTGCCCGGCGTACTGCCGGTCATGAACAAACAGGCAGTGGATCGTGCGATCCGCTTCGGTCTGGCGGTCGGCGCCAAGGTTGCGCCGCAGTCGATCTTCGCCCGTAAGAACTACTTCTATCCGGATCTGCCGAAGGGCTACCAGATCAGCCAGTTCGAAGACCCGGTGGTCATCGGCGGTGCCCTCACCTTCGGCTATGAGAAGGATGGCGAATTCGTCACCAAGACCGTCAACCTGACGCGCGCCCATCTGGAAGAGGATGCTGGTAAATCGCTGCACGAAGACTATGCCGGCATGAGCGGCATCGACTTGAACCGCGCCGGTACGCCGCTGCTGGAAATCGTCTCCGAACCGGAAATTCGCAGCGCCGCCGAAGCAGTGGCCTACGCCAAGGCACTGCACTCGCTGGTGATGTGGCTCGGCGTTTGCGACGGCAATATGCAGGAAGGCTCGTTCCGCTGCGACGTCAACGTTTCGGTTCGTCCTAAGGGTCAGAAAGAATTCGGCACCCGCTGCGAAATCAAGAACCTGAACTCGTTCCGCTTCATCGAAGAAGCCGTGCACGTGGAAGTGCGCCGCCAGATCGAACTGATCGAAGATGGTGGCAAAGTCCAGCAGGCCACCCGCCTGTATGACCCGGACCGCAAGGAAACCCGCGAAATGCGCAGCAAGGAAGACGCGCAGGATTACCGCTACTTCCCGGATCCGGATCTGCCACCGCTGATCATCTCCGATGCATGGATTGCACAAGTGAAGGCATCGATGCCGGAACTGCCAGCGGCCATGCGCGCACGCTTCATCAGCGAATACGCGCTGCCGGAATACGACGCGCTGATTCTGACCGCGTCGAAAGCCATGGCCACCTACTTCGTCGCGGTAGTGGAAAGCACCGGCAAGGAAAACGCTAAAGCCGCCGCCAACTGGCTGATGGGTGACGTCGCGTCGACCCTCAACCGCGAAGGCGTGGACATCGCCGATGCACCAGTCTCGCCAGCCCAGCTGGCACTGATGATCAAGCGTATCGCCGACGGCACCATCAACAACAAGACCGCCAAGGAATTGTTCAGTGATATGTGGGCGGCCAAATCGGCCAACGACAATCTGGTCGATGAACTGATCGAGTCGAAAGGCCTGAAACAGATCTCCGACACGGGGGCACTGGAAGCCATCGTCAACGACGTCATCGCCGCTAACGAAAAATCGGTCGAGCAGTACCGTGCCGGTAAGGAAGCTGCGATCAACGCGCTAATCGGTCAGGCCATGAAAGCCTCGCGCGGCAAAGCCAATCCGGCCCAGCTGACCGAACTGCTGAAGGCTAAACTGGCCGGTTAAGCTGATGCACAGCGACCGCTAGACCTGCTGGAATAAATCAGGGACGCCACTCATACGGCGTCCCTTTTTTTCATCCATAATGCAGCCACGGACGGTCACAACGATCACAGCAGGAAACACCGCCCGGTATCGGGATTCCCACCACACCCACCGGGAATCAGGCTGGCAGATCCATCCACTGCAGAATATCGGCGAAAATCTGCTCGCGATTCAACTCGTTGAAATTTTCGTGATAGTTCTGCGGGTGGCGCTGATAGGTCAGCAGTGATGGCGGCACCAGTTTCAGCATCGCTTCACCGGCATCGGGATTGGCCAGTTGGTCATCGCCTGCCACCACCGCAAACAGCCGGTGCGACCAGGCTGGCATACGCGCCGTCAGGCCTTGCTGCGCCTGGGTCAGCGCATTGCCGAAGCGCACCGTAATTTCCGTAGCGCGCACCCCATCGCGCTCGTCGGCATGATGGCGCGCGGTGATGCTGGCGTCATGCGTGAGCAGATCGGTCAACGATGCCATCGGCACCTTCATGCGCGGCGCCAGTGCACCGAGCACGCCCGCCAGCGCCAGCAGCACTGGCGACACTTTGATGGCATTCACGTAGTACGGTGATGACAGGATAAAGCCTTTGATGGCAGGATCGCCCGCGAAGTGCCCGAGCCCCAGATGGGTCGCAATCAGCGCGCCCATCGAGTGCCCCATCACATACACCGGCACATCGGGATAGCTGCGTTTCACCCATTGCAGGAACAGCACGCTATCGTCGAGGAAGACATGGAAACCGGGAATATCCACCCGGCGCGCATCCTGATGCCCGCACAGGTCGTACGCCACCGTGGCGATGCCATGCTGGCGGAAGTACAGCGCCGGCGTGACGTAGTCGCCGGCGTGCGCCATCCCGCCGTGAATGGCGAGAATCACCGCACGTGGCGGCGTGGCAGGCTCCCAGATATGGATGCGGCGTTCGGCCTGCGGGCCGCAACGGAAGCTGGCTAGGCGATCCTCGCTATAGCGCATCGCTTAGACGACGCCGTAACGGTTACGGTAGGCCGCCACGGCATCCTTGTGCTGCAGCAGTTGCGGATCCGCGCCCGCACCATTCAGGTAGCTGAACAGGTCGTCCAGATTACCGATCGAAATCACCGGAATGTTGTAGGTCTTGGCCACTTCCTGCACCGCCGAATTGGGCGACAGTTCGCCATCCTTGCCGGAGCGTTCCATGCGGTCGAGTGCAATCAGCACGGCGCATGGCTCGGCGCCGGCAGCGCGAATCATGTCGACCGATTCGCGCACCGAGGTACCGGCCGAAATCACGTCATCGATGATCACTACTTTGCCCGTCAGCTTGGCGCCGACGATGGTGCCGCCTTCGCCGTGATCCTTGGCTTCCTTGCGGTTGAAGGCGAACGAGGTATTGCGGCCTTTGCCAGCCAGCGCTACGGCGGTGGCCGAGGCCAGCGTGATGCCTTTGTAGGCGGGGCCAAACAGCATGTCGAATTCCACGCCGGAGTCGAGCAGCGTCTGGGCATAGAACTGCGCCAGTTGTGCCAGCGTGGCGCCGTCGTGGAACAGACCCGCGTTGAAGAAGTAAGGCGACTGGCGCCCCGCCTTGGTGGTGAACTCGCCGAAGCGCAGCACACCGGTTTTGACGGAAAACGCAATAAAGTCCTGACGTAAGTTATTCATACAGCCCCATTTCTACCCATTTATGATTGATGCCCGTATTTTAACGCTACACTATCGCATTCCAAAAATTGTCGCACCAAACTCACTATGCCGAAAATTATCTCCGCCAACCTGAATGGCATCCGCTCCGCCGCCACCAAGGGCTTTTTCACCTGGATGGCCGAACAGGACGCCGATTTCGTCTGCGTGCAGGAACTCAAGGCGCAAGCCCCGGACATGCAAGCCGAGTTCCTCAACCCACCCGGCTACCATGGCAACTTCCATTATGCCGAGAAAAAGGGCTATTCGGGCACCGGCGTGTATAGCAAGCAGGCACCGGATCGCGTGGTGATCGGTTTCGGCGCACCGGAATTCGATGCCGAAGGCCGCTATGTGCGTTGCGACTTCGGCAATCTGACAGTGATTTCCGTCTACTGCCCTTCCGGCTCCTCCGGTCCGGAACGTCAGGAAGCCAAGTTCCGCTTCATGGATCTGTTCCTGCCACACCTGCAGTCGCTGCACGCCGAAGGGCGCGAAGTGGTGATCTGCGGCGACTGGAACATCGCCCACAAAGAGATCGACCTGAAAAACTGGAAGGGTAACAAGAAGAATTCCGGCTTCCTGCCGGAAGAGCGCGAGTGGATGACGCGCATCTTCGACGAAGTCGGCTTTGTCGATGTGCACCGCGGGCTCGATCCGCGCGAAGAGCAGTACACGTGGTGGAGCAATCGCGGTCAGGCCTATGCCAAGAACGTAGGCTGGCGCATCGACTATCAGGTCGCCACGCCGGGCATCGCCGCAACCGCTAGCACGGTCGCCATCTACAAGGAACAGCGCTTCTCGGATCACGCGCCGCTGACCATACACTACGGCTGATCAGCCGCCCTTGCCGACGACACTGCAGCCGCCTTACAAAGTGCGGCGGCTGCGGAACTCGCGTCGCTCGCCCGTCAGCGGGTCGTTGAAAGCGATCCGCCGCGCCAGCAGTTTTAACGGCGACGACACATCATCCTGCTTGCACGGCAGCGCCACCGGATAGAAAGCATCATTGATAATCGGGATGCCGAGTGCCGCCAGATGCACGCGCAACTGATGCTGACGCCCCGTGTGCGGCAGCAAGCGATAGAGTGTGGCAGCTTCACGCTGCTCGATCACATCAATCACGGTTTCCGAATTCGGCTCGCCCGCGACTTCTTTCATGGTAAAGAATTTTTCGCCTTCCACCATCCGGCTGCGGTAGGTGAACGGGAACTCGCGCCCGTATAGATGGGGCGCCAGCGCTTCGTACTCTTTCTCGATCTCGCGCTGCTGGAACAGTGACTGGTAGGCGCCACGACTATCCTCGCGACGCGAGAAAATCACCACACCAGCCGTTTCGCGGTCCAGCCGGTGGATCGGCGTCAGTGCCTGCTCACCCAGCTTTTTCTTCAGGCGCACCAGCAGCGTCTCATGCAGAAAACGACCCGACGGAATCATCGGCAGGAAGTGCGGCTTGTCGACCACCAACAAGTGTTCGTCCATGAACAGCACTTCTTCCTGAAACGGAATCGGCGTTTCGGCGCTCAGCTCGCGGTAGTAGAAAATCCGCATGCCGCGCCGGACCGCACTGTCCGGCGTGAGGACCACACCGTCCGCATCCAGCACTTCACCGCGCGCCATGCGGTCACGCCAGCTGGCTTCCGCCACAGCGGGAAATCGCTCCAGCAGAAACGTCAGCAGATCCGGCCACTGCCCTTCCGGTAGCCATAGGTAGCTGGGCGCGACGCCGTCGCGCATGGGCAGTGGTGCTGCAGCCATCAGGATTTAGGCAGTGCCAGCGAACGGTATGGCGGCAGATTCTGTGGATCCAGTCCACGCGCCCGTGCGAACACCGGCAGCACCAGATGCATATTCTTGTCCATGTCCTCGATACGCTTACTGCCACTCGGGTGGGTCGACAGGAAGGGCAAAGGCTGCGCCTTGTTCACAGAACTCATTTTCTGCCAGAGCGCGATGCCGGCGCGCGGATCGAAGCCGGCGCGGGCGGCCAGATCCAGCCCGACCAGATCGGCTTCGCTTTCGTCGCCACGCGAGAAGCTCAGTGCTGCCCCCTGCGCAACCGCACCTGCTGCTGCGTCACCAAGACGCGGATCAACACCGAAGTAGGCGGAACCGATCGCGCCGGCAATACGCGCGCCGAACGAGGTAATGGTGTTTTTACCGGCCTGCTCGCGGGCGTGCTCGCGCAGTGCGTGCGCAATCTCGTGGCCCATCACCATCGCCACTTCATCGTCGGTCAGATTGAGTTTGACCAGAATCCCGTTGTAGAAGGCGATCCGGCCACCGGGCATGCAGAAAGCATTCACGGTAGGCGAATTAAGCAGATTGACTTCCCATTTCCAGTTGGCGGAATCAGGATTCCAGCGCGTGGTGAACGGGATCAGGCGCTGCGCAATCGCGCGCAAGCGGATCAGCTGCGGATTGCGCTCGGTGGCAACGGCATCCTTCTGGTGCGCCTGCTGCAGCATCTGGTCGTATTGCAGTTTCGACTGCTGATCGAACTGGCGGGCGTCGCCGCCAAGACCGCGCAGGCGCGACATACGGGTAACGGGAATACCATCATCCTGCGCAAAGACTGGCAGGGTGCTGCTCAGGCAGACCAGCGCCAGCGCAGCTATCAGGGTTTTAGACTTTTTCATCACGACTGTTCCATGGAGCGATTTTGGGTAACATCATCATGGCGGGGAAGGCCATCACAAAGCACACAATAAAGAACCAGAACCAGCCCGTTTCCGCGACGATAAAACCAACCGAAGAATTGATGAAGGTGCGCGGTACAGCGGCCAGACTGGAAAATAATGCGTATTGGGTGGCAGTGTAACGCGGATCGGTAGCCCGCGACATGAACGCCACCAGTGCGGCAGAGCCTAGCCCCAGACTGGCAAACGCCTCAAAGCCGAAGGCGATGCTCAGCACCAGCGGATCAGGGCCAACCTTGGCCAGCCAGGCAAAGCCGAGAATCGCCAGCGCCTGCAACACCCCGAACACCCATAAGGCGCGGTTGATGCCAAGCTTGATCATCCAGATGCCGCCCACTGCGCCACCGGCCAGCGCTGCCCACCAGCCGGTGGCGTTTGCCGCCAGACCGATCTGCTTGGTGGTGAAGCCGATATCGAGGAAGAACTTGGTCGACAGAGCAGTCGACATGCTGTCGCCGATTTTATACAGCAGCACGAAGGCAATAATCAGCAGCGCCTGCTGCCAGCCATCGCGCTGGATGAATTCGCGGAACGGCAGTACTACCGCTTCCTGCAGATTTTTCGGAGGCGCGCCATACACCGCCGGTTCTCTGGAAAACAGGGTGCAAACAAAACCGGGTAGCATGAAGGCCGCCACGATCCAGAACACCGCCTGCCACGACATGCTGTCGGCCAGCACCAGCCCCAGCGCACTGGGAATCAGACTGGCTGCCTTGTAGGCATTCACGATGATGGCGGCACCCAGCCCCTGCTCGCTTTCCTCCAGAATCTCGCGCCGGTAGGCATCGATCACCACGTCCTGACTGGCCGATAGAAACGCGATGAGGAACACCCCGCCCGCAATCAGCGGCAACTGCTGCTGCGGGTCGAGCATGCCGAGTGCACCGATCACCAGAAACAGCGCCAGCTGGGTTAGCGCCATCCAGCCCCGCCGCCGGCCCAGACGGCCAATCGCATAGCGGTCCATGAAGGGCGCCCACAGAAACTTAAAGGTGTACGGGAAAGTCACCAGTGCGAACAGCCCCAGTGATTTCACATCCAGGCCGGACTTGGCCAGCCAAGCCTGCATCAGATAGATCAGCGTGTACAGCGGCAGACCGGAACTGAAACCGAAGAACAGAATGGCGACCGTGCGGCGGTTGAAATAGCTGTACCACGGACGCGCTGCGGCCTGCAGTTCCGGACTGTTCATGTGTACTACACCTTTCTACGCAAGCGGAATACCGCCAGATCGCCGCGCAGGTTAGGCAGGAAATTCACCCGATGCCCCTCCGCCAGCGCCACGCACTCCATCACTTCCAGTCCGCAGTCCTCGGCCAGATCACGGAAATCGTTGATCGTGGCACAGCGCACGTTGGGCGTGTCATACCATTCGTAAGGCAGCGATTCCGATACCGGCATGCGCCCTTTCAGCAGCGCCACGCGGTGCGGCCAGTAGGCGAAGTTGGGGAAGGAAACAATGGCTTCTTTGCCGACCCGCACGATGTCGCGCAACAGTGGCTCGACCTGCTTCATCATTTGCAGCGAGGACAGGCACAGCACCGTATCGAAGCTGTTATCGCCAAACAGCGCCAGCCCCTTTTCCATATCCTGCTGGATCACCCGTACGCCGCGCTGGGTACTTTCCAGTACTTTATCGTCGGCGATCTCGATGCCGTAACCGCTGCACTGCTTGTCGCTCTGCAGATAATCCATCATCACGCCATCGCCGCACCCCACATCCAGCACATGTGCGCCGGGTGCGACCCAGTGGGCGATAAAGGCCAGATCCGGCCGTGCACTACTCAAATCATTGAAATTCATTGGCGTCCCCCGATCTCGTCCCACACCTGCCCGTAGTAGGCACGCACCATATTCATATAGCGCGAATCTTCCAGCAGGAAGGCATCGTGGCCATGCGGCGCATCGATTTCGGCATAGGTGACCTGACGCCGGTTACTAATTAGCGCGCGGACAATTTCCTGACTACGCTCGGGCGAGAAACGCCAGTCGGTGGTGAAGGAAGCGAGGAAGAATTTAGCTTTGGTAACCGCTAGCGTGCGTGCCAGATCACCGCCATGCAGACGCGCCGGATCGAAGTAATCGAGCGCCTTGGTAATCAGCAGATAGGTGTTAGCGTCGAAGTACTCGCTGAATTTATCACCCTGATAGCGCAGGTAGGATTCGATTTCGAAGTCCACACCGAAGCCGAATTTGTAATCGCCCTCGGCATCGCCATCGCGCAGCTTGCGGCCGAACTTTTCGGCCATGTCGTCGTCCGACAGATATGTGATGTGACCGACCATGCGCGCCACGCGCAGCCCGTTTTTCGGCACCACGCCATGCTCGTAGAAGTCGCCGCCATGGTAATCCGGGTCGGACAGAATCGCCTGCCGTGCCACATCGTTAAACGCGATATTCTGCGCCGACAGCTTGGCCGTCGAAGCAATCACCACGCAGTGACGCAGGCGTTCCGGATACATGATGGACCAGGCCAGCGCCTGCATGCCGCCCAGCGAACCGCCCATCACGGCAGCAAACTGCTCGATACCCAGCGCGTCGGCGAGACGCGCCTGTGCCGCCACCCAGTCTTCCACCGTGACCACCGGGAAAGCAGCGCCGTAGGGTTTTCCTGTGGCCGGATTGGTGTGCATCGGACCGGTCGAGCCGAAGCAGGAACCGAGGTTATTAATCCCGATGACGAAGAATTTATCGGTATCGAGCGGCTTGCCCGGACCGACCATATTGTCCCACCAGCCCTGACTTTTCGGCTGACCTTCATATTCACCCGCCACATGGTGGGAGGCGTTCAGTGCGTGGCACACCAGTACCGCGTTGGATTTGTCGGCATTTAAGGTGCCATAGGTCTCATACATCAGCATGTAGTCGCGCAGCGAGGCGCCACTCTGCAGCAGCAATGGCTGCGCAAAATGCATGGTTTGCGGAGATACGTATCCTAAGGATGACATGTGATTCAGTGTTTTTTAGGGGGCGGCCCCACGGGCCATGATTCAAGGCGGAACCGCGAGGATGGGTTCCGCCGTCTGGGTAGCCCCTTGGCTACATCAACTGCAATTGTTCGACCGCGTCTGCAATTACATCGGGTTCCATGGAGCGCATGATCTTGCGGGTTTGCGGCATGATGCGCGCAAGATCGCTGTTCAGGATTTCCTGCTTGACCGACAGTAGTTGTGCCGGGTGCATCGAAAATTCGCGCAACCCCATGCCGAGCAGCAGACGGGTAAGTTTTACATCCCCCGCCATTTCACCGCACACCGCTACATCGATTCCGGCTTTATGCCCGGCTGCAATCGTCATCGAGATCAATTGCAGCACCGCCGGATGGAGGGGATTGTAAAGGTGTGCGACCTCATAATCAACCCGGTCGATCGCCAGGGTGTACTGAATCAGGTCATTCGTGCCGATCGACAGGAAGTCCATGCGCTTGACGAACATCGGCAAAGCCAGTGCCGCCGCAGGGATTTCGATCATGGCACCGACATCGACGTCTTCATCGAATTTCTCGCCGCGCTCGCGCAAGGCGGCCTTGGCCTGTTCGATCATCGCCAGCGACTGGTCGATTTCGAAGGCATGCGCCAGCATCGGAATCAGGATACGCACCTTGCCGAAGGCCGAAGCGCGCAGGATGGCACGTAACTGGGTCAGGAAAATCTGTGGTTCGGCCAGACAGTAGCGGATCGCCCGCAGTCCCAGCGCCGGATTGAGCGCGGTCTGCTCGCTCTGATCGAGCGGCTTGTCGGCGCCGATATCAAGGGTCCGGATGGTAACCGGCCGGCCCTTCATGGCCTGCACCGCGCGCTTGTACTGCTCGAACTGTTCGTCCTCGGAAGGAATCCGGCTATCGCGCCCCATGAACAGGAACTCCGAGCGGAACAGACCGACACCGTTTGCGCCTGCCTCCATCGCTGCGGCACAGTCATCCGGCAGTTCGATATTGGCCAGCAGGGTAATCTGGGTGCCATCCTTGGTGATGGCCGGGGTTTTTTTCAGTTTGCCGAGTTTTTTGCGGGCCCGCGCTGCCACCGCCTGACGCTCACGGTACTGTTCCAGCACCAGCGCACTCGGATTGGCGATCACCACGCCGGCATCGCCGTCGATAATCAGCCAGTCATCCTGCTCGATCAGGGTGGAGGCGCCGGCCATGCCGACCGCCGCCGGAATGTCCAGACTGCGCGCCACAATCGCCGTGTGCGAGTTCTGCCCGCCCACATCGGTGACGAAACCGATAAACGAGCGGTCGCGGAATTGCAGCATGTCGGCCGGCGAAATATCGTGCGCGACGATGATCATCTGGGCCTGGAAGTCGTCATCACCGCTGACCGGCAAGGTCTGTGCGGTGCCCAGCAACACTTTCAGCACGCGCTCTGCGACCTGCTGGATATCGGCCTTGCGCTCGCGCAGATAGGGATCTTCGATTTCGTCGAACTGCGCCGACAATTCATCAATCTGGGTCAGCAGCGCCCATTCGGCGTTGTAATGGCGGGTGCGGATGATGTCCAGCGGCTCTTCCGAAATCATCGGGTCCGACAGAATCAGTGCATGCACATCGATGAACGCGCCCAGCTCGGTGGGGGCGTCCTTGGGGAGTTCGTTCCAGAGTGTCTGCAGCTCGCGGTGTACCTGTGCCAGCGCTTCCTGCAAACGCCGCACTTCCGCTTCCAGCAGCTCTTCGGCCACCAGATAGTGCTGCACATCGAGGGCGGCCGGCGCCAGCTTGTGGGCGCGGCCGATGGCGATCCCGCGCGACACGGGGATGCCATGCAGGGTGAACGAAGCGACTGGCGCTCCGCCCGGACTACGTAAGCGGCTACGGTCCCCCGGCATTACTCGCCTTCGCCAAATTTGTCATTGACCAGCGCCGTCAGGGCCGCGATGCAATCGCTCTCGTCGGCGCCATCGGCTTCCAGCAGAACTTTGGCGCCCTTGCCGGCCGCCAGCATCATCACGCCCATGATGGACTTGGCATTGACGCGACGCGCATTGCGGGTCAGCCAGACGTCACTCTTATGTTTTGCTGCCAGCTGGGTGAATTTGGCAGAGGCACGCGCATGCAAACCAAGCTTGTTGATAATTTCGAGTTCTTGCTGAATCATTTTTATTTTGTCTCAATCAGAAATGCGCACCGCAAACACCACCGCCGCCCGCTGTCTGCACAGCGCCGCAACGGCCACCAAATTTCCGCCTCAGACCGAGCCGACGCGCAGCCGGTTATCCACCCGCACCGCACCGCTCTGGGCACCCGCCAGCGCCATTTCCACCACCACGTCGAGTGCCTCGCGCCGGTAGGTAATGGCACGCAGCAACATCGGCAGGCTGATCCCGGCAATCACTTCCACCCGGCCAGCATCAGCCAGACAGTTGCAGCAATTGGCGGGGGTGCCGCCCTTCACGTCGGTCATGACCAGCACGCCATCGCCCTGATCGAGCCGTTTGATGGCGGCAGCGGCCAGCGCCTGCACTTCGCCGAGGTCCTGGTCGGCCACCACGTCGATGGCCTCCATCAGCTCGGCGGGACCACGGAACACGTGTGCACAGGCGGCAATAAAAGCCTGCCCCAGCGGCGCGTGTGTCATAAGCAGTATGCCAACCATATTCTTAAACCGCCAGTGAACGCCGGAACTTTTTACGACCGTCCGGCGGTATTGTTAATTTTTCGTTGCAGAATCCGGTACTTGGGCAGCTTCCACCGCCACTTCTACAGCGTCTATGAACATCGCAGCCACCTGGAAGCCGGTCTGCGCCGTAATTTCCTGGAAACAGGTTGGACTGGTGACATTGACTTCCGTCAGGTTCTCACCAATCACATCTAATCCTACCAGCAACAGGCCCCGCGCGGCCAGTATCGGCCCCAGCGTATTGGCAATTTCATAATCCCGCTGCGTCAGGGGTTGCGCTACGCCAACGCCGCCGGCGGCCAGATTACCGCGTACTTCGCCATTCTGGGGGATGCGCGCCAATGCAAACGGCACCGGTTTGCCACCGATGACCAGAATCCGCTTATCGCCTTTGACGATCTCGGGGATGTAGCGCTGCACCATGATGGTCTGGCTGCCCAGCGCGGTCAGGGTTTCGATGATCGAGCCGAGATTCATGCCGTCGGCCGTAACGCGGAAGATGCCGGAGCCACCCATGCCATCGAGCGGCTTGAGAATAATGTCGCCATGCAGCTTCTGGAAAGCGCGGATGCGCGCCTCATCGGACGTTACCAGAGTTGGTGTGGTGAACTGGCTGAACTGGGCAATCGACAGTTTTTCATTGTGGTCGCGGATCGCCGAAGGCTTGTTGAACACGCGCGCGCCCTGCCGCTCGGCCAGCTCCAGCAAATAGGTGCCGTAGATGTACTCCATGTCGAACGGCGGATCCTTGCGCTGGATAATCGCGTCGAACTGGCCCAGATCGCATTCCTCGGGCGCTGCCGCGCGATACCAGTCGCTGGCGTCACCGGTGAGGGTCAGTTGCGCCACGCGCGCCGTCACGCGGCCGTTTTCCAGCGCCATATCGCGCTGTTCGAAGGCGTACACGGTGTGGCCGCGGCGCGCCGCTTCCACCATCATGGCGTAGGTGGAATCCTTGTAGGTCTTAAAACTGGCCAGCGGATCGGCGAGAAAAGCAATTTTCATGGGAACATCCAAAGAGGGGAAACAGGATTAGTAGACTTCCGGATTCGGATCGGTGCGTTCCATTTCCAGCGAAGCCGCCAGCAACGCCAGTCGCGCCACCACACCATACACATAGAAACGGTTCGGCGCTGCCGTGCCCGGCTTGGCCTTCAGATCCGGCACTGCATGCTGCTGGGCAAACGCCAGCGGCACATACTGCGAACCGGGCGCTTTCAGATTCTGATCCTTGCCCTTTTCCGCATGCACGCGATAGAAGCCACCCACCACATAGCGATCAATCATGTAGACCACCGGTTCGGCCACATCGTCCTTGATGCTCTCGAAGGTCGGTACGCCTTCCTGAATGATGAAGTCGGTCACTTCGCGGCCATCCTTGACGACAATCATACGGTCGCGCTGTTCCTGGCTCAAATCCTTGATTTCACTGGAATCCTTGATCGTCAGCACGCTGGTGCCATAGGTGCCGGCATCGGGCTTGACGATCACGAACGGTTTCTGGTCCTTGATACCGTATTCCTTGTATTTCTTTTTGATCTTGGACAACAAGCCATCCACGTTGGCGGCCAGACAGTCATAGCCCTCGCCGGTGCGGAAATTCACCGCATCACATTTAGCGTGGAAGGGATTCAGCATCCACGGATCCACCCCGATCAGCTTGCCGAACTTCTTGGCCACCTCATCATAGGCATTCATGTGATTGCTCTTGCGACGCAGCGCCCAGCCGGCATGCAGCGGTGGCAGCAGGCTCTGCTCGTGGATATTCTGCAAAATCTCGGGGATGCCGGCCGACAGATCGTTATTCAGCAAAATCGTGCACGGATCGAAGTCTTTCAGCCCCACCCGGCGCCCGTTGGCCGAGCGCACCAGCGGTTCGATCACCAGCATATTGCCATCAGGCAAAGGCAGCGGCGTCGGTTCGGTAATCTCCGGCGACCAGGAACCGAGCCGCACGTGCAGCCCCGTCTGGCGGAAAATCTGCATCAGCCGCGCCACGTTCTGCAGATAGGACGGATGACGCTGGTTCATTTCCGGAATCACCAGCAGATTGCGGGCATCCGGACAGTATTTATCGATCGCGGCCATGGCAGCCTGCACCGACAGCGGCAGCATTTCCGTGGCCAGATGGTGGAATCCGCCGGGGAACAGATTGGTATCGACGGGCGCCAGCTTGTAGCCGGCGTTGCGCAGATCGACCGAGCAATAGAACGGCGGCGTATGTTCCTGCCACTCCAGCCGGAACCAGCGTTCAATGGCTGGCGTTGCCGCCAGAATTTTTTCTTCGAGGTCTAGTAGCGGGCCAGTGAGCGCCGTGACGAGATGGGGAACCATGCTTACTTCCTTAAATGATGCGGGAGGATGCCCCTCCAGACACGCGGAACGTCGATATTACCGTGCAGATGCACCATATCGGGGTAAAAACCTTAATTTAAAGACGGGAAATAAAAAAAGCGCCCACACAGGGGCGCTCTCGGGGGCCCGCCGTAGCGGGCCCGGTATTGCATGAAAATTAAGCGTGGTAAGCGGATTCGCCATGGCTGGTGATGTCCAGACCTTCGCGTTCCTCTTCTTCCGGTACACGCAGACCGATCACGATGTCCACCAGTTTGTAGGCGATCAGCGAAACGATACCCGACCACAGAATAGTGGTACCAACGGCGGTCGCCTGGGTGGTGACCTGACCGATAATCGAGTACGGATCAGCCGACATTTTGTTCGCAACGTAGTCGAAGATGCCTTGACCGCCCAGCGAAGGTGCAGCGAACACACCGGTCAGCAGCGCGCCCAGAATACCACCGACGCCGTGCACACCGAACACGTCCAGCGAGTCGTCAGCGCCCAGCAGGCGTTTCAGACCATTCACACCCCACAGGCAGACCACGCCCGACAGCAGACCGATGACCAGTGCGCCCATCGGACCGACGAAACCGCAAGCCGGGGTGATGGCAACCAGACCAGCCACAGCACCCGAAGCGGCGCCCAGCATCGAAGGTTTGCCTTTAACGATCCATTCACCGAACAACCACGACATGGTGGCGGCAGCGGTTGCCAGCAGGGTGTTGACGAAGGCCAGAGCAGCCACATCGTTTGCTTCCAGAGCCGAACCGGCATTGAAACCGAACCAGCCCACCCACAGCAGCGAAGCGCCGATCATGGTCATGGTCAGCGAGTGCGGCGCCATGGCTTCACGGCCGTAACCAACACGTTTGCCCATCATGTAAGCACCCACCAGGCCGGCCACTGCGGCGTTGATGTGCACCACGGTACCACCAGCGAAGTCCAGAGCACCTTTCTGGAACAGGAAGCCGGCTTTGGCGCCTTCGGTGGCAGCGGTTGCGGCATCTTTGATCGCATCAGGACCAGTCCAGAACCAGACCATGTGTGCCACTGGCAGGTAGGAGAAGGTGAACCACAGCACCACGAAGGCCAGCACAGCGCTGAACTTGGCGCGCTCTGCGAAGGAACCGACGATCAGGCCGCAGGTAATAGCGGCGAACGACGCCTGGAACACCACGTACACGAACTCGGGAATCACCACGCCTTTGCTGAAGGTCGCAGCGGTCGTGAACGAAGCTTTGGCCGGATCCCAGATGCCGCTCAGGAAGGCGCGATCAAATTTACCGATGAAGGCATTGCCTTCGGTAAAGGCCAGCGAGTAACCATAGACGCACCACAGCACAATGATCAGCGAGAAGATGGTGAACACTTGCAGCAGGATCGACAGCATGTTTTTCGAACGGACCAGACCGCCGTAGAACAGCGCCAGGCCAGGGATCGACATCATCACCACCAGAATGGTCGAAACCATCAGCCAGGCGGTATCACCCTTGTTCGGGGTAGGCGCTGGCGCAGCGGCGGCTTCGGCCGGCGCGGCAGCAGGCGCTGCAGCAGCAGCTGCCGGTGCAGCGGCCACAGCCGGTGCTTCCGGTGCGCTAGCAGCAGGCGCTGCAACAGCGGACGCTACCGGGGCCGACGCTGCCGGTTTGGCATCCTCGGCAAACACGGGCGCCGACAGCGCGCATAGAACGGCGGCACCAGCCAGCCAGGTCGTCACATATTTCTTCATCTAGCTTCCCCTTAAAGAGCGTCGTTGCCGGTTTCGCCGGTACGGATACGGATAACTTGTTCCAGGTTGTACACGAAGATCTTGCCGTCACCGATTTTGCCGGTGCGGGCTGCGCCTTCGATCGCTTCAATCGCCTGCTCGACCACGGCGTCATCGACGGCCGCTTCGATTTTGGTCTTTGGCAGGAAATCGACCACATATTCCGCACCGCGATATAGCTCGGTGTGACCTTTCTGGCGGCCGAAGCCTTTGACTTCGGTCACGGTAATACCTTGCACGTTGATGGCCGACAAAGCCTCGCGGACCTCGTCGAGCTTAAACGGCTTGATGATGGCAGTAATCAGTTTCATTCAGGCCTCGCTTAGAAGGTTTTGGAAATGGACAGAACCAGGGCTTTCTTGCCCAGATTCTTACCTTTTGCGGTGTACGCGTCGGAATCGGCATAGATAGCCGCCAGCGATGCACTCACTACACCGAAATCTTTGGTCAGGCCGACTTTGTAGTCGGTGTAGCTGGCCGCGCCGTTGTTTTTGACGTTCTGGTGACCAGCGTGCAGGTTCAGGACCAGGCCTTCGGCCACTTCGAAGTTGGCGCTACCGTCCAGATAGCCACTGTTTTTACTGTCAGCGAAGCCGAACAGATTGGTGGTCGATTGCGAGTATTTGACCGTGAACGGGCCATAACCGACCTGACCGTAGAGTTCGAAAGTGTTAGCGCTAGGGTGCAGACCATTCGATGGGTAGAAGTAGTACAGGCCGCCGACGTCATAGCTCACATCCTTGACGATCTCGCCACGCTTACCAGCATACAGATCCCATTCAACATCGCCAGAACCGCCTGCGTCCTTGGTCCACTTGATGGTGGACAACCAGGTACCGGCGTAGAAGCCGGTCGGATTATTGATATAGTCCGCGCCGCCCTGCAGTGCAGGTTTCAGACGGGTTTGCGATACGCCGCGATAGCGGTAGTCGCTGACAATGGCCGCGTTAAACGTTACTTCATTGTCCGGTTTTGCTTCGGCAGCGGGTGTCGCTTCCTCGGCATGCGCCAGCGAGGCGCTCATGGAGGCGAATGCTAAGGTCAACGCAGCGATCAGGGTGAAGTTCTTGCTCAGGGTTTTCATAGTAGTTTTTCCTTGTGTAGTTGAACTTAGAAGGCAGTTGCGGTTTAAAATCCTGTTTGTTCGAAGCGGTGAACAGCGTTCATAGCTTCTTTAGCAGATTGCGTGCCAGCTTTTGAGATGCCTCAAAATGTGGCTGATAACGCGCCAAACTTGGGAAGTCCGCGTAAACCGTGAGAATTTCCACCATGGTGCTAGTCTGAAACACAAGATTCGCACCACATTAATACCCACCGCGCACCGCATTGGTGCGATGACAAGCTACACCACCGAGGAAAATTATGGATATGAATACTTTTTTTAACGACCTGCAAAGCAAAGTCAGCCAGGCTATCGAAAACTCGCCAGCCAAGGACATTGAAAAGAACGTCAAGTCCATGATGACGCAGGGCTTCGCCAAGCTCGATCTGGTAACCCGCGAAGAATTCGACATTCAGGCGCAAGTACTGGCCAAAACCCGCGCCAAGCTGGAGGCGCTGGAAGCCCGACTGGCTGAACTGGAAGCCAAAGCCGGTAACTGATCGCATCCCGACCGGGCGCCCTGACGGGGCGCCCCGCCCCAACTCCCCCGCCACGCTGCTGGCCAGCACCACCCTGAGCTAAACCCGCCTGCCCATCTTCTGTCTGCGTCACATCCTGCCTGTACAATTGCAAGAAATATACAGTTGAGAAATTCACTACATGCGGCAAAAACTGGGGCGACTGGGCATCGCAGCACTGATTCACGGCATCACCATGCTGCTGCTATTTCATCCGACGCACGCTGGGCGCACACGGCCAGCGCTACACCGTCCGCAAGAACTGCTGTATCTGTCCCCGGCCACACTACCCGATCCAAACCCGCTGCGCACACCGGCGAGCGCCCTGCCGACGCCTACCCGGTCACGCCAGCTGCCTAGTTCGCTACCGCCTGACCTGCCCCCGCTGGCAGACAGCAACGCGACGCCAGTGCAATCGATCAACACTCCCGAGCCCGCGGCGATCCGCACCGTCGCCCCGGATGCCGCCGCCATCATGGCGCAAGCCAGACGCGATCTGCAGCGCATCGATAAAGAGGTCCTGAATGGCGCCAGCGCGGTACCTGCTCAGTCACCAGGAAGCCTGTCGGCACGTCTTGCGCGCGGCATTGAAGGAGCGTTCGTCGGCGCAAGGTCCGAGATGAGCGACCACTACACGTCACCCGACGGCACCATGTATTCCCGCATCACGCGCGGCAATCGCAGCACCTGCTACACCAGCGGCACACCGAGCTACGCCACTGCCACGCGCAGCGGCGGCAACTGGGTGCGCGTCAACTGCCCACCACCGGATAGCGGCTGGGTACGCTAAAACATTCCCATACAGCGGATCAGCGATTGCCCCGTCCGTTTGGGCTGGCGCAAGGCAAGTGGCGCCGTTCAGCCTAGGCTGACAATTTCCGCAACCCTCGCCCGAGTCCCCAGCCATGAGCCTAGCCGTTCTAAAGAGCCGCGCCCTCGCCGGCATGGAAGCGCAGGAAGTCAGCGTGGAAGTGCATCTGGCGAATGGGCTACCCACCTTCACCATCGTCGGTCTGGCCGATACCGAAGTCAAAGAATCCAAGGACCGCGTGCGCGCCGCCATCCAGAATGGCGGCTTTAGCTTCCCTGCCCAGCGCATCACCGTCAATCTGGCACCGGCTGATCTGCCCAAGGAATCGGGGCGCTTCGATTTGCCGATCGCGCTCGGCATTCTGGCCGCCTCCGGCCAGGTCCCGGCGCGCCATCTGGCCGAATACGAATTCGCCGGCGAACTGTCGCTGTCCGGCGCGTTGCGCCCGATCCGTGGCACGCTCGCCATGGCCATCGCCAGTCGCCGCTATGGCGGGCAGTGCGGGCTGATTCTGCCGGTCGACAATGCCGACGAAGCGGCGCTGGTCGCCGATGCCGCTATCTATCCGGCCGCCACACTGCTGCAGGTGTGTCGCCACTTCGCGGCTCACAGTAGCGACGCCATGCTGGTGCGCCACGTCGCACCGGCGCGCCGCCAGCTACGCCCCTATCCCGACTTTGCCGATGTCAAAGGCCAGTTCAGCGTCAAGCGCGGACTGGAAGTGGCGGCAGCAGGAAATCACAGCGTACTGCTGGTCGGACCGCCCGGCGCTGGCAAGACCATGCTGGCGGTGCGCTTTCCCGGCCTACTGCCAGACATGAGCGACGACGAAGCGCTGCAGGCCGCCGCGGTGCTGTCCCTGAGCGGCAACTTCCGCTGCGACCTATGGAAGCAACGTCCGTTTCGCGCGCCGCATCACACCGCATCGGGCGTCGCGCTAGTCGGCGGCGGCAGCCTGCCGCGTCCCGGCGAAATCTCGCTGGCACATCACGGCGTGCTGTTTCTCGATGAACTGCCGGAGTTCGAGCAGCGCGTGCTCGATGTGCTGCGCGAACCGCTGGAGTCCGGCCACATCACCATTTCGCGCGCCGCCCGGCAGGCCGACTTCCCGGCGCGCTTCCAGCTGATCGCCGCGATGAATCCCTGCCCTTGCGGCTACGCCGGTCATAGCAATGGCCGCTGCCACTGCACGCCCGACCAGATCGGTCGCTATCAGCGCCGCATCTCCGGTCCGCTACTCGATCGCATCGATATCCAGATGGAAGTTGGGCCGGTGGATCCGCTCGCGCTGGCCGATACCGCCAGCGGCGAAACCAGCGCCTGTATCGCCGTGCGTGTGCAGGCGGCGGCCGACCGCCAATGGCAACGCCAGGGCAAACGCAATCAGGCACTCACGCCGCGCGAGCTGGAACAGTTCTGCCGCCTCGAGCCGCGTAGCAAAACCATCCTGCATCAGAGCATGGACCAGTTCCAGTGGACCGGACGCGCCTATCACCACATCCTGCGCGTAGCGCGCACCATCGCCGATCTGGCGGCCAGCGAAAAGATCCGCACACCCCACCTGCAGGAAGCCATCCAGTACCGGCGCGCCCTGCGCGAACGCGATCTGCCATGCTAAATTCTGCGCAAGCGGCCAGCAAGCATCACTTCTCCGCCAGCCTTGCTGCTATATTGTTTGCTGCCTAGACCAACCTTTCCTGAGCGATGAAACGTCTTCCCCTGATTCTTGCTGCTGGCGCGCTGCTGGCTGGCTGCGCCACCGCCCCCACTACCCTGACCGATTTCACGGCCAACTCCGGCAGTCCGCGCAGCGCAGAACAACTGGCACTGCGTTTCGAGCACGCCGATCTGGCCTTGCGCGTCGATCCGGCCACGCAAAGCATCCGCGGTGATGCGGCGCTGACCTTTACCACCAGCGCCGCGCTTACCCGCATCGCGCTGGAACTGGACCGCAACCTGCCGATCGACGAAGCCAGTATCGACGGCGTGGTGCTGGCGCCGTCGGCCATCAGCAATCCGGAAGGCCGCCTGTATCTGACCTTGCCGACCCCGCTCGCAGCCGGTGCCCGCACCACCGTGCGCGTGCGATACCACGGCGTGCCGCACGTCGCCAAGCACGCGCCATGGGATGGCGCTTTCATGTGGAGTAAAACTGCCGATGGCCAGCCGTGGATCAGCACCACGGTGGAAGGCGAAGGCTGCGATCTGTTCTGGCCCTGCATCGATCATCCGCAAGGCAAACCGAAGCTGATGGATTTGCACATCAGCGTTCCCGCACCGCTGGTGGTGGCGGGTAACGGCGTCGCACAGGGCATGGACGAAGCAGACGGCTGGCGCACCTATCACTGGCGCGCCAAGCACCCTAGCACCTACGGCATTGCCCTCAATATCGGCCCATACGAAATGCTCGCTGCCGACTACGACAGTAGGTACGGCAACCGCATCCCGCTGCGCATGTGGTACCTGAAAGGGCATGAAGCACAGGCCAGGGAACTGTTTGCGGAATTCGCGCCCATGCTGGACTTCTTCGAAAGCCGTATTGGCCCCTATCCATTCGGCGACGAGAAAATGGGCGTGGTCGAAACTCCGCATCTGGGCATGGAGCACCAGACCATCAACGCTTACGGCAACGGCTACACCAAGTCGCCGCTCGGCTACGACTGGCTGCTGCATCATGAACTGTCGCACGAATGGTTCGGCAACCAGATGACCAACGCGGACTGGGATGATATGTGGCTGCACGAAGGCTTCGGCAGCTATATGCAGCCGCTGTACCTGCAGCACCTGCGCGGCGAACGTGAATTCCAGTTCGAGCTGTTCAACCATCGCAAGTCCCTGCTGAACAAGGCGCCGGTAGTCAGCGGCAAAACCCAGCGCATCGAGGAAGTGTATGACGCCACGCGCGGCGGACCGGGCAACGACATCTATACCAAGGGTTCGCTGATTCTGCATACCTTGCGCAACCTGATTGGCGATGACGCCTTCTTCGCGGCCACGCGCCGCATGGTGTACGGCACCGACCAGCCCCTGCCCGGAAAATTCGAGCCCCGCTACAGCAGCAGCAAAGAATTCATCGCCTTGTGCAATCAGATCAGTGGTCAGGATCTGGGCTGGTTCTTCGACGCCTATCTTTACCATGCCGCCTTGCCGGAACTGATCGAACAGCGCATCGGTGATCGCCTGATCCTGCAATGGCAGTTGAAAGATGGCGGCGCCTTCCCCATGCCGCTGGAAGTGCGCGTCAACGAGCGCATCGAACGACTGGCTATGAAGGATGGCAAAGGCGAGCTGCAATTGCCACCACATGCTCGCGTGACGATCGATCCGGCCTCGCGTATCTTGCGCCATGCGCCACACATCGATGCGTGGAAAGCCCTGCAGGATAAAAAGACCAAGAAAGACTAACCATGATCTCTCGTTCGACCCGGACCACACTGCTGGCCGTACTAATGGCAACCACGCTGGCAGGCTGCAGCCCTCAATATGACTGGCGCGACTACCGCAGTACGGAAGCGCCCTACACGGTACTCTTCCCCGGCAAGCCGGCCAGCCAGACCCGCGCCGTCACGCTCGATACGCTGAAGCTGGACATGACGATGACCGCCGCCGAAGTCGATGGTGTGGTGTTCGCCGTCGGTAGCGCAAAGCTGCCGGATGGCGCACCCGCCATGCCTGCCTTGCAGGCCATGCAACTGGCACTGGTCAACAATATCGGTGGCACGCTGCGCAGCAGCAAAGACCACAGCACCGGCTTGCAGTCAGTGCTGGAGTTCGAGGCAGAGGGCAGCCAGCGCGGCCAGCCGGCGCGACTGATCGGCAGACTTATCGCGCGCGATCAGCGCGTCTATCAGGTGATCATACTGGAACGCGGACAGAAGCTGCCCGCCGAGCAGATCGACACCTATTTCACCTCATTCAAACTGAACTAAGTACGCCGCTCGGCTGCTAGTCGCCCGATTTGCTGGCTACTAGCGGCAGATCCATGGTGAAGCGGGTACCCAGATCGATTGCACTATCGACCCGTATCGTGCCGTCCAGCAGCGAGGTGACGATGTTATAGGTGATGCTCAGACCCAGCCCATTACCGCCCTGACCCAGCTTGGTGGTAAAGAAGGGATCGAAGATCCGCAGCTGATGCTCGGGTGCGATACCTTTGCCGTCATCCTGAAACGCGATGCGTACCCGGTCGGTTCCCAGACGTACTGCCCACAATCGGATTTCACCACCGGTGCGCTCGTCGAAGGCGTGCAGCAGGGTATTGTTAATCAGGTTGATAATCACCTGCCCGTAAGGACCGGGGAAGCTGTCCATCAGTATGTCATCCGGCATATCGAGCCGAATGGTGTGACCCGCCTTGCGGATCTGGTTTTTCATGGTGGTGACAATTTCCTGACTGGCCTGCAGCAGATTGAACGGCCGCCGTTTGGCACTGGCCTGATCCACCGCTACCTGTTTAAAACTGTTCACCAGTTCTGCCGCGCTGCGCAGGCTGCGCATCAGCAGCGTTGAGGCTTCGCGCGCCGCCTCAATAAAATGCTGCAGATCCGAGCGACGCAAGGTGTTGTGCTGCTGGCGCTGCGCGATCTCCTCGGTCTTATCTTCCAGCGTACTGGCTACCACCAGACTATTACCGATCGGCGTATTCAGTTCGTGCGCAACCCCCGCTACCAGCGCACCCAGCGCGGCCAGCTTTTCCTGCTCGACCAGTTGCTGCTGGGTGTCGATCAGCTTACGGTAGGAATCGGCATTCGCAAACGCCACGCCCACATACGAGGCCAGTGTGGTCAGCATATCCACATCGATACGCTGGTAGGCATGATCACGATAGCTATGCACGGTGATCGTGCCACGCACTTCGCCCCCCACCATGATGGGCACATAGATCATCGAACGCGGTGCGGTAGGCAGCGAGCCATCTTCCAGCGTCCCCATATCCTCCGCGCTGGAGACGTGATCGAGGTGGGCGATATACAGGCCGTACTCCAGCTCCAGATCATTGATGAAGACTTCTTTACCATGGTTGATGCACCACACTGCCAGCTGGTTAGGCTCCCGCATACTGCGCGCGTAGGGCGCGTAACGCTTGCCCTTTTCCATCGCAAACGGGTACTCGATCAGCTGCTGTTCAGGGCGATAGATACCGATCCCGAACACACTAGCGTCCATCAGCGCATGGACCTGCTGATACAGCATCTGCATAATCGCTTCGCTGTCCAGATTCGCAGTAATTGCCCGGCCAATTTCAGACAGTAGCGAAATATTCCGGTGCGCGATCTCCACGCTTTCCTTCTGGTGTTCGACTTCGCGTTTCTGTCGCTCCACCGATTCCTTCTGCTGTACCAGTTCGCGCGTGCGGCTGCTCACCGTCGCCTCGAGTACGTGCTTCTGCTGCACCAGCATACGCATGCGGTAGCGGAAGAACAGATAGAGACCGCCCAGCAGTATCGCAAGCGCACCAAGCCGGAACCACCAGGTCTTCCAGACCGGTGGCGCGATGATGATCTCCAGCGTAGTCGGCACACTATTCCAGACACCGTCCTTATTGGCAGCCTTTACCCGGAACACATAGCGACCGGGATCGAGATTGGTGTAGGTGACGTAACGCTTGCTGGCATCGACCGTCAGCCATTGCGGATCAAAACCTTCCAGCTGGTAGGCATACTGGTTACGTGCCGGGTCGGCATAATGCAGTGCCGCGAATTCAATCGAGAACACGGTATCGCGATAGTCGAGCGTCACGGCTTTACCGTCCAGCAGCGCAGACGGGAGCAGCGTCCTATTATCCGGCGCATCGTTCAGCAGCGACCGGTTAAAAATCAGAAAATCCGTCACTGCCACCACCGGCGCATCCGGATTGCCGTGGATGCGCGTAGGCCGGAACGCCGTCACACCACCGAGTCCACCGAAAAACAGTATGCCGTCAGGGCCTTTGTAGGCCGATCCGATAAAGTAGGAACCGTTGATCAGGCCATCCTTTGCGCTGTACTCGCGAAACGCGCCGCTGGCGGGATCGAGCACGGTCAGCCCGGAGGTTGTACTGATCCACAAGCGTCCCTGCTCATCGCCCAGAATTCCACCAATGGGATCCGCCGCGTGGGCAGTCGTCATCGGCACAGTGCGGAAATGCAGTTGACCATCCGCCCCCTGCTCGGCCACCGAGAGGCCTGCTGCAGTGCCTATCCACAGACGACCTTTGGCGTCCTCGTAAAGATAGTGAACCCGCGAATGAATCAGACTGTCCGCGTCGCCGGCGCGATGGCGGTAGTTACGGAATTTTCCGCTGACAGGATCGAAACAGTCCAGACCATTCTGGGTACCGATCCAGATCTTGCCATGCCGGTCTTCCAGCAAAGCATAGATACGGCCATCGAGCACATCCGGATTTTCAGGTGAATGGTGCCAGGTCGTCACGCCCCCGGTATTGCCATCGATGCGGTGCAGCCCGCCACGCGTCGCCGCCCAGATATGGCCATCGCGTGCCGCGAGCACCTTCTGAAGGATACGCGATTCCGGCCGGGTATCGAGTGTCACCCGCGTAAAGCGACCAGTGGCGGCGTCCCGCCAGGCTAGCCCATTACTAGTACCGGCCCACAGCCGTCCGCGTCGATCGATATCGAGTGTCAGCACCTCGTTACTGGGTAGCGTCGCAGGATTATGCTCATCGTAATAGAACGCCTGGCTGCGCCCGTTGGCGAGGTCTACCAGCGTCAGGCCATTCGCGGTCGCCATCCAGATCTGATTCGTCCCGGCCGCAGTGATTGAACGCACCTTGTTATTACTTAGGCTGGGCAATACACCGGACTGTTCCGAGTAATGATCGAATCCTCCGCTGCGCAAATCTACCCGATCAAGACCGCTGTACCAGTTGCCGATCCAGAGTGTGCCGGTACGATCCTGATACAGCGAATTGACCTGATTATCCCCGAGACTATGGCGGTCCTGCCCGACATGGCGGTAGCTGAAGAAGCCCCCGGTCTGCAGATTGCGTCGCTTCAGTCCATTGGTATATGTGCCTACCCACAACACGCCTTCATGATCGATCAGCAGCGTCTCGATCCGTTCGTCATGTAAATCCGCGTCGGGCGCCAGCTTGATACGAGTGGCGCTACTCCCCTGCAGGCGCCACGCCAGCAAACCATTTTTACTCCCCGCCCAGAGCACGCCATCGGCACCGATGGTCAGCGTCTGAATCAGCAACGCCGGATCGGTGCCATTGCCACTGATGATATGTTGAAACTCGCTGCTACCGGCTGGCAGCAGATCTAGACCCGCATCGGTTCCCAGCCAGAGATGGCCATGCCGGTCAAGCGCCAGTGCATTCACGCGATCATGAATAATGCTGCTGGTCTGATCTGCAGCGTGGCGAAACGCCCGCAGCTGCCCAGTGCGCAAATCATAATGCTGCAAGCCATTGGCGCTCGCCAGCCACAAGCCCTGTTTACCATCGCTCACAATGGCACTCACCGACACACTACGCTGACGCCCCAGCAGATGGGTAAAGGTCCGGGTAGCGGGATCGTAGCGATCCAGTCCTCCGCGGCTACCGACCCAGATAGCGCCGTCGCTATCCTCATACAGTGCCTGGATATAGTTATCCTGCAAACTGGCAGGATCGGCGGGATTGTTCTTAAATGCGGTGATGCGATAGCCGTCGTAACGGTTCAAACCGGCCTGCGTGCCGAGCCAGAGATACCCGTGCTTATCCTGCAGAATGGTTGTGACGGTTTCCTGGGTTAAGCCCTGTTCCACCCCGAGATGCTCGAAGCGCAGGCTCAAAGGCGCAGCATGGGCCAGCGATACGCATGTCCATATCAAACTCAACAGTGAGATTAACCTTACGACATACATTGCCATAGAAGTGCCCTTACGCTATGCAAGTCATTCTAAAGGACAATTCAAATGTATAGACGAAAAAAATCCCCCACCTGCACAGAGCGCGATCTTGAGCGCGTTCTGGCTGGTGGGGGGTGAAGCACGGCAGTGCCGTGCTGAACGCGCCCCGAAGACGCAAAAAAGCCCCAACTAGATCACTAGAAGGGGCTTTTCTATATAACTAGCCTGACGATAACCTACTTTCACACTGGTTGCAGCACTATCATCGGCGCAGAGTTGTTTCACGGTCCTGTTCGGGATGGGAAGGGGTGGGACCAACTTGCTATGGTCAT
>JAIXXN010000036.1 GCA_027490725.1 Oxalobacteraceae bacterium | reverse complement strand
ACGCTAATCAATTCGACAGCGGATATGTTTTAAACAGGAGGCACCGTTTAGCTCGATAACTCGCCATCCAAATTCTTCGACATGGATTTCACCACCACATGACGTACATTCTGTTGGCCAAGCATAATTGCGCCACTTCGCAATTTCTGTCCACAGCGCCCCGTGACAATGTGCCGTCCATTCAATTCTTGACAGGCCAAGCAACGCCTCTGCGCTCGACGCCTGGCCAGAATCCAAAATTCCGTCCAACACGTCATCGGCATCCGCCTTTGACAATGTGCCTTGGAACACCTCTTTTAAGATATCGCAATTCATGTATCTATACCGCCAAATCTACAGTGCCCCCAAGCTTCGCCAGCGACCGCTGCTGGCCGAAAGCGACACTCTCTCAATATGCCGTCTTACCAAGGAACGCCACATAGGGTGCCTCTTTGGAGATGATATCTACAAGTTGGTTTAGGCAATAAAGGCCATAGTGATAGTTACTCCCAGGATGAACATCCTCGCCGTAGCTTGTATTCGTAACGAATTCGAGATACCGAGATTTTTTGAATCGGATGAACTGTGCCCCTTCAAATTCAGCATCAGCATCAGGAGTGAACAAATGCTCTCGTCTTACGCTGAACGTCACAAACGAACGGAAGGATATGCGAAAAGTCTCGGATGGCTCCACTTTGGTCGGGTAAGACATTATGTCCCAACCATCACGCCCAATTACCGAGTCACCCGGCTGGCTAACTGCGTGTCGAACGACCAATTCAAGGGTATCGTCCAGTCCGACATTGACACCGCAAAGGTGAAGTGGACGTTGTAGTTCTTCAAAAAAGGCCACGTGTTCCTCTGAAATATTGTTGGTAGCGAATGTGGCTCTTGTTCGGCCATGAATGGCCGGTCCTGGCCGGCCACGGCCGTCGAGTGCTAGCTTCACCTCATTACAAGAAATGTAGCACCAATTAACCAGCCGAGAATGAAGCTGATGCCATAGCCTGCCAGTGGCACGGGGAATGCGCCGTACAAGCAAGCGAAGCCCGACACCAAGAAATACGCTGCCAACCCTATCGCAGCCGGACGCTTGTTCACGTCGTTAGTAAGAGCCAACGGACTGAGGGCAGTAAGCAATAGACAGATTCCACCGCAGAAAGCCAGAATGGGAGAAACTTCTGCAGCCAGATGGAAAATACCTTCGACGTGAGGCACAGACTCGAGTGGATCCGGCCTGTTGGCACAGATCAGCAAGGTAATGACTGCCATGACTCCAATCCAAACCAGCGACCGTAATCTGCGCTGTGCGACGGCCCACATGACGGCCGCTGCGATTAAAGCCGTCAACTGGGACATATCAGGTTGCCAAGCAAGCACAAGCGCCACTACTGCCGCTGCAATCGCGTATCCAGGCTGCCCTGCAATGCGGATTCCACGGTCTATTAGCAAGATGGCACATGGCATCACAAGCGCAGCAACGTTTACTTGTACAGAACCCACGGCAAGCCAGCGATGTACGCCGGCCTGACTAGGTCCCACTAAGATGCTAAGTGCCAGCGCAGCAATCATCGCTGCTGCCACCTTTGGTGGTGGCATGCGACGCTTTCGTAATCCAGCACAAAGCACGACCGCCATGCCCCACATCACGGGATTACGCAACCATAGGCTTGCCACTCCCCCCGTTGCTATGATCGCTAAGGTGCCTACCAACACGGTAATGCCGGAGAAAACCACAAACGCGAGCTGAAAATTGCGCTCGTATTTGGACCATGTGCTTGGCGTTATTGATACGCCAGGCCTATAAAAAATAGTCATGTTTTCCTTCACACATGAACGTCTGCAATTGGTTGTGGTCAAAGCGCGTGCGGGCGTCGATAGAGGCGCTTGAACGATACTATTTCAAAGACTGCGCCCGCAAACAATTAAAATGCCCGAGCCCGATTCAAAGCCGATGGCATGAGCGGTAAGCGCAGGCAAACAAAAAATTTCTCATGGCGGCACGCTGTCTACTGCAACCCAGCTGCGGGCGGTGGTGTCGGATTCAGCTCCTGCGACCATACCACTCCCGCGATTTTCCAGCCATCGCTGGTGCGCACCATCTGCCAGCTTTCCTTGCCCCAATTTTCCTTATAGCTACCCCTGACAAAGTTGTAGTCGAACCAGACCTGACCGACGTCGCCGTCGCTGTCGATGCGAATGTTCGATACGGTCTCGTCGATTTTTTCCTTATCCGTGACAACAAAACTGATAAATTTGCGCGGACTGCTGCTGAAGAATTTAAAAGGCCGCTCCATCTCAGGTTTGGGCCGGTTTGCGTACAGCCTTTCGATACTGGCGTCGGTGGTGACACCAGTCCAGGTGATGTCCTCTTTCAGAAATAGCCGGAGAAATGCGGTCTCGTCCTTGTTGACGATCGCGGCGCGGAAGGTTTCAATGACCCGTTCGATTTGCACCTTGTCGCTGCCGTCCGCTGTCTGGGCTACTGCAAATTGGGGCGAGGCGGCCACTCCTCCGAGCATCAACACCATCGCTAATCGTCTGTACATTTTCTTCCTTATGTTGTGGGGAGCTATCTTATTTCGAACGGCAGCGCTTGGCAGCCGGGTTCCGTCAGTGGCGGCCATAGAGCATAGCAACTCAAGCGTAGGCAATGTCCGCAAATTGTCACTAAACCGCGAGCGTCCATGCTGCCGATCGAGTTCTGATTCGTCGATGTAATAATTCGTTTCAATAAATACAATTTTAGCAAACAGCATCTATGCTGCGGCATTCAATCACAGCCAAGAGGCCGGCATGAAAATGTTCATCACCTTGTTTGCCATGTTCACCTGCGCGGCAGCCAGCGCAGACGACTTCTACCTGGGCCTTGCACGCGCCACGCCCGGCGAGGCGTACGCCGATTTTGCCAACGCAAAGCAGGTGCGTAACTACAATAGCCCGAGCGCATACCTGATTACGGGTGGCTATAACTGGACAGAGCAACTAGGTATCGAAGCGGGTTACGGTGACTTTGGCGTCTGGAAGATGGCTGACCCTAGCCCTGGCAGCAAATTGGAAAGTCAGCTCAGCACGAGTGTTGCCTATACTGCGGTGACAGGCCGCATGCAACTGAGTGACGGCTTTGGCTTGTTCGGGAAGTTAGGCTTGGCCCGCAACCGTTACAGCTACCCAACCGAAACGGTCAGTACGGTTCGCCCAATGTTTGGCTTTGGGACTAGTTACGGCATCACCAAGAACCTGTCCGTCAAGCTCGAATACGACTACTTCGGAAACACTGGCAAGGGGACTCAGGAAAAGGCTGCACTGGGACTGAGTTATGGGTTCTAGTTTTATACTTCGGACTGTGTGGTTTTTGTAACTATTATTGATAGTCAAAGAGACTCTTTATGAAAATCAAGCAAGTCATTACCGCCATGGCGTTCTTCTTTGCCGTGGGCGCCGCTTTGGCGCAGGAAGACGCGCCCGCGCCCGCGGTAGAAACCGAGCCAGTCCTGATCGTTGGGCAGCGTCCAGGTCCCGGCATGTGGAAAGTCTCGAAAGACGATCATGTGCTCTGGGTGTTTGGCAAATACGGCCCGCTGCCCAAGAAAATGGAATGGCGCTCGCACGAGGTGGAAGCCGTGCTGGCCAAGTCGCAGGAATACCTGACTGAACCCAATGCGTCGGCCAAGGTAGGTATTTGGGGCGGTATTAAACTGGCCGCGTCACTGCCGTCGATCTGGAACCTCGAAAAGAACCCGGACGGCGCCATGCTCAAGGATGTGGTGCCGCCGGAGACCTACCAACGCTGGTCGGCGCTCAAGGAAAAGTACATGAGCAAGGATGCGGATGTGGAGCGTTACCGGCCCATCTTTGCCGCGAACTCGCTGTACTCATCCGGGCTGTGGCACATTGGCCTGTCGAGCAAGGACGAAGTGGGGCCTGCCATTGGCAAACTCGTGAAGCAGTACAAGATTAAGGTCACGCCAGCCACGGTGGAAGTCGACTTGTCCGATGCCAATCAGCTTCTCAAGGAATTCACCAGATCCGGTCTGGACGACGCGGCCTGTTTCACGACCACCTTAACGCGGCTGGAAGCCGATATCGACCATATGCGCGCGCGCGCCAATGCCTGGGCGATCGGCGATATTGAAATGATCCGCAAACTGGACTATGCCGACCATGAGGGCGCCTGCCGCGCCGCCATCGAAGGCAGCGTCGCATTCCAGTCCCGCCCCGATCTGCGTGATGCGCGCGTCAAGTCGCAAGAGCTCTGGATCGGCAATGCCGAGAAGGCATTGGCAAGCAATACCACCACCTTTGCCATCCTGCGCATGCAGGACATCTTGTCGCCAACTGGACTGATTGCGCGCCTGCAGGCAAAGGGCTACAAGGTGGAAGCGCCCGAATAAGCGGGCGGCTCCCTACCGCCTCAGGTGCGAAGCAGACAAACCCGGCCCGCGCCTGCGGTGTGGCGCTTGTGATGCGTGCCGTTTCTGGCTACTCTGGAATCCTTAACGGGGAAGGAGAGTGCCATGGCTTACGTTGATGGGTTTGTGATTCCGCTGCCTAAGGAAAACCTGCAGGCTTATCTCGAGATGTCACGCCAGTGTGGCGCGGTGTGGAAGGAATACGGCGCGCTGGAATTTCGCGAATGCGTGGGTGACGATGTACCGCCGGGGAAGGTGACTTCCTTCCCGCTCAGCGTGGACTTGCGCGAAGGCGAAGCCGTGGTGTTTT
Organism: Oxalobacteraceae bacterium; assembly: GCA_027490725.1. Taxonomy (GTDB): domain Bacteria; phylum Pseudomonadota; class Gammaproteobacteria; order Burkholderiales; family Burkholderiaceae_D; genus Rugamonas. The sequence continues at coordinate 18,056 of JAIXXN010000036.1, read as the reverse complement.
CGTGGATCGTGTACGCCTCGCGCGCCGAGCGCGATGCCATCAATGGCAAGGTGATGCAGGATCCCCGTATCGCCCATTTTATGGATCCGAAGAACATGCCCTTCGATGGCAAGCGCATGATTTACGGCGGCTTCGAGATGATGATCGATCTGTAGAAGTACGCTAGCTTGCCAGTCCGGCAGGCAGTACGGCAGGCAGCACTCCGCGCAGTGCGTTGCACAGCATGATGGCATCGGCCTTCGCCAGCATGTCGCGCGTGATGACGGCTTCTTCGATCTGCCACTGCGGATCGTCGAGCAGCACGGCGCGCATCACGCCCGGCAACAGGCCGCACGATAGCGCCGGGGTCAGCCAGCGTCCGTTGAGCTGCACCAGCACATTGCTGCGCCCACCTTCGGTGAGTTCGCCGCGCTCGTTGAAGAACAGCATATCGAAGGCGCCCTGTGCTTCGGCAGCACGCCAGGCCGCGTCGTAGCGGTTGCGGATGCTGGTTTTGTGACGCAGGAACAGATCGCTGGCGCTGGTGGCATCGGGCGCCAGCAGTACCCGTAGCGGGGTGGTGAGCGGCGTCATGGCGGCCTGCTGCACCGAGAAGGCGCCGCTGGCATTCAGGGCCAGACGCAGGCGGTACGGCTGCTGCGCATCCATGCTGGCGCAGGCTTGCGTCAGCGCGGCGTGCGCCGCTGCCGCGTCCCATGGATAGCCGAAGTACTGTGCCGAAGCGGCCAGCCGTGCCAGATGGCGCGACGGGTGCTGTGCTCCGTCGTGCTGGCTGGCCAGCATGGTCTCGAAAATCTCGAACTCGCTCTGCAGGCCGGTCAGGAAGCGTGCCTTGAGCTGGCACTCGGCGAATTCTTCCGCCGCGTCGCTGTCGAACACAATTCCGGCGCCGACCCCCATTTCACCGCGACGTATCCCCAGTTGGGCATCGGGTGCCTGCAGGGCCAGCGTGCGGATTGGTACCGACATGCAGAAGTCGCCCACCTTGCCATCGCTGCGCGGGTCGAACCAGCCGATGGCGCCAGTGTAGATGCCGCGCGGATCGGGTTCCAGTTCGCGGATGATCTCCATGGTGCGTCGCTTGGGGGCACCGGTGATCGAACCGCAAGGGTAGAGTGCCGCGAAAATCTCGGCCAGCGTCGCGTCGTCGCGCAGTTGCGCCGTGATGGTCGAGGTCATCTGCAACACGCTGCTGTAGCGCTGGACATCGAACAGTGCCGGTACCTTGACGCTGCCGGTGCAGGCGATGCGCGCGACGTCGTTGCGCAGCAGGTCGACGATCATCAGATTTTCGGCGCGGTTTTTCGGATCGGCTGCCAGTGCGCTGGCGCGCGCGTGGTTTTCGCCGTCGTCCGTAGTGGCCGGGGCCGTGCCTTTCATGGGGCGCGCCGTCAGCACGCCCTGCTGATGGCGCACGAATAGTTCCGGTGATAGCGACAGGATGGCGCTGCCATCGTCCAGTTGCAGCAGTGCGCCATACGGCACCGGCTGACGCGCGCGCAGGCGTGCATACAGCGCATAGATGCTGCCGTACGCATCGAAACGTAGCCGGTAGGTGTAGTTGACCTGATAGGTGTCGCCCGCTTCGATATAGGCATGGATGCGTGCCAGTGCCGCGCTGAACGCTGGCTGGTCGATATTCGGCTGGATGTTGGCGATGCCGGCAGGCTGCTTTGCCGTGCTGGTCTCTGCAGCAGCATGGCCGTTGCCGCTGCTGGCGCTGCGCGCCGCCAGCCATGCTTGCACCTGTTCCGGCGCTAGCAGCTCGCAACGCGAGAACAGCAGCACTTGCGCCAGTTGCGGCGATCCGCCCGGGGCGGTGGCAGGCACGCCATCGAGTTGCAGCAGCTGTTCGCCCAGTTCGTAGTGGCAGACGGTGACCGCGTAAGCGCCTTGCGTCAGCGCGCTCTGCATCTGTTCCAGCAGCTGCGGCCACTGTGCGATGTCAGAGCAGTGCAGGGTGGCCAGATGGCCGGTGTACAGGCGTGAGTTGCTGGTGGCGCGCGTGGCACCTTGCGGGCTGGCGTCGTCCAGCAGCGCGAATACTTCTACATTCATGTTCAAACTGAGGTCAGCAGCAGGGCAATCTGCAGCGGTGCATCCTGGGTTGGGTTATTCTTGAAGCCACTCTTGGCGTAACGGTGCCAGCGGCCGATCACGAAGCACAACAACATGCTGGCGCGCGCCGCGACATCGGCTTCGCGGGTCTGTCCTTCGCTGGCGGCGATGCGCAGCGACTGTTTCAATGCCAGTTCGACGCGGTCGAAAAACTGGTTCATGCGCAGTTGCAGGCGTTCGTCCTCATTGACCAGTGCCTCGCCCGTCAGGACGCGGGTCATGCCGGGGTTCTGTGCTGAAAAATTCAGCAGCATGCCGAGCATGTCGCGGGTCTGCAGCAGGCCATCATTCTGCTGTTCGGTGATGCGGTTGATCAGACTGAAAACGGTCGATTCGATAAATTCGATCAGCCCCTCGAACATCTGCGCTTTGCTGGCGAAGTGGCGGTACAGCGCCGCCTCGGAAAACTCCAGCTTGCGCGCCAGCGCAGCGGTGGTAATCCGTTCGCCCTTGGGTTGTTCCAGCATCTCGGCCAGCGCTTGCAGTATCTGCATGCGGCGTTGGCCCGGCGGTGTGCTTGCCATGTGATCTCGCGGTGTGAGTAGTCGAAGGTCGGGTGCTCTGCTAGCGGCGGTGTTATCGCAAATGGTTTAGCGCAAATGGTGCAGTCGGGCTGGCAGCTGTCTGACAGATTTTACTTTGACATCGACATAAGCGGGGCGAATTAAGCGCTTTTGCTGGTGCGCCATGCCGGCGGTATCCTGGGCCGTCAGGTATTGCGTGACCCATGCCGTACGGATGCCTAACTGGTGGGCAGTGCGCAGATTGGCCAGCGTATCTTCGACCAGCACGCAGCGGCCGGGGCGCAACTGGTGGCGCCGCAGCAGATTGCGCAGCAGCAGACGCGATGGCTTCGGACGCATCTTGCGGTGCACGGTCATCGCCTCCACCGCCACGTGGTGGCTGAACTGGCGTTGCAAGCCTAAATGGCGCAGCACTAGCGAGGAATAGCGATGCGGTGCATTGGTCAGCAGGATTTTACGGCCGGGCAGACGGCGCAACAGATCGCGCAGGCCTTTTTCGGCGCGGATCATGCTGTGCAGCTGGTCGAGATTGTGGGTTTCGTGCAGAAAGTGCGCGGCATCGACGTTGTGGTGCTTCACCAGTCCCAGCATGGTCACGCCGTAACGCCGCCAGTACAGGGTGCGCGCCGCATCGACCTGCGCCGCGCTGGCCGGCTGTTTGCCATCGCCCAGCACGCGCGCAATGTAGGTATTCATGCGCGCCATGATGGCCGGGAAGATCGCGTGCGAGGCATTGTGCAGCGTGTTATCGAGATCGAATAGCCACACCGTGTCGTTGCGGGTAATAATGTTCACTTCGGAGTGCCTCAAGAGGAAGTCATGCTGCGCCAGATTATAGTGATGTTCTGCAGTTTGCTCGCGCTGCTGGTCTCGCCCGCCTGGGTGCAGGCGCAAACCACGGCAGGCAAACAGGGCGCGCTGTTCAAAATCGAACAGGGCGAGCGCACACTCTACCTGTTTGGCACCATACACGTCGGCGCAGCGGATTTCTATCCGCTTGAACCGCAACTCAGCGCTTTGCTGGAGCAGGCGCCGGTGCTGGCGCTGGAAATCGATCCGCTTGGTGATCCGCAGACGCTGGCCCGCATGGTGCAGCGCTATGGCATGCAGGCGCGCGGCAAAGCGGCCAGTGCGACGCTGCCGGCGCCTTGGCGGATGCGTCTCGATCGTTTGCTGCGCCAGTATCACATCGAAGCGAGCAGTGTGACGACGATGAAACCATGGCTGCTGGCGAGTTTGCTGACGGTGAGCGAATTTTCTGTACAGGGCTACGACACGGCGCTGGCGGTGGATGCCTATCTGTCGCGCCAGGCCCACCAGCGCGGCAAGAAGGTGCTGGAACTGGAGTCGGCCGAGAGCCAGATGGCACTGTTCGACGGCATGAGCGATGCGCAGCAGCTGATTTTTTTACAGGAAGTGATTGCCGGTATCGAGGCCCGCGATCAGGCCAGTCAGGCGCGCGCGATTGGTGAGGCATGGCGCAAGGCCGATGTGGCGGCGCTCGATGCGCTGGCCAGCAAGGCCGAGCAGGATGACAGTTATTCGGGGCGTTTCGTGCAGACAGTCTTGCTGGAAGGGCGTAATCCGGCGCTGGCCGATGGCATGCAGCGTCTGATGGGCCAGGCCAATCATGCGGTTGCGGCGATCGGCATCCTGCATCTGGTAGGCAAGCAAAGCGTGCCGGAATTGCTGCGTCAGCGTGGTTTGCGCGTGCAAAGGCTGTACTAGACGAGGGTCTGGCCGGGAAGCTGACTAAGGGGAAGCTAAAACAGGTGGGGGAGGGTAATGCAGATGGTGCCCTTTACGTGGATTGAACACGTGGCCTCTCCCTTACCAAGGGAGTGCTCTACCACTGAGCTAAAAGGGCGTACTGGTATGACGGTGCACTAAATCGATGACGTTTGTTGCACCGTCAAATTTTTAGTGAGACCGGATCATAGTGCCAAAAGCCTGTTCGGTCAAGACTTCGAGCAATAAAGAGTGTTCAATTCGGCCATCAATGATGTGCACCGTGTTCACGCCGGACTTGGCTGCGTCGAGTGCCGATGAAATTTTAGGCAGCATACCGCCCGAAATCGTACCGTCTTCGAACATCTCGTCGATCTCGCGCGCCGACAGGTCGGTCACCAGATTGCCCTGTTTATCCTGTACACCGGCGATGTTGGTCATCATGATCAGCTTTTCCGCTTTCAGGATTTCCGCGATTTTGCCAGCGACGACGTCGGCGTTGATGTTGTAGGCCTGACCATCCTGACCGAAGCCGATCGGCGAAATAATCGGAATGAAAGCGTCATCCTGCAGGGCTTTCACCACCGCCGGATTGATCGCGTCGATCTCGCCGACGAAGCCGATGTCGAGGTACTGCCCCGGATTTTCCTTGTCCGGCATGGCCATTTTGCGGGCGCGGATCAGACCACCGTCTTTACCGGTCAGGCCGACAGCCTGGCCGCCGTAGTGATTAATCAGCATCACGATGTCCTGCTGCACTTCGCCGCCCAGCACCCACTCCACCACTTCCATGGTTTCTTCGTCGGTGATGCGCATGCCCTGCACGAAGGTGCCTTGCTTGCCGATTTTTTTCAGTGCGTTGTCGATTTGCGGACCACCACCGTGCACCACTACCGGATTCATACCCACCAGCTTGAGCAGAATCACGTCGCGCGCGAAGCCGTGTTTCAGGCGTTCGTCGGTCATCGCATTGCCGCCGTATTTGATGACGATGGTCTTGCCATGGAAATTGCGAATATAGGGCAGGGCCTCAGCCAGAATCTGCGCCTTGATCTGCGGCGAAACCGCAGTCAGGTCATCAGTCATGCCTAAGTTCAGGTTGGTCAGTTGGGTCATGGCGAGTCCGGAAAAAAATTTTGTGCAATTTTACAGCCTGCAGCGGCAGTAGACCACGCATTATAGGGCTATCTGGTTGTATTTTCGAAGATCATCCGCTACGCTGGCCAGCATATGAACCCCCAAGACACCCTACACCGGCAACTCGAGGTGATGCGCCCCCTGCTTGTTCGATTTGCACAATTGCAAATTAGGAATCAGGCCCTGGCTGAAGATGCGGTGCAGGATGCCCTGATCGCCGTGCTGGAAAAACCCGAACGGTTCACCGGCGCCTCCTCGCTGCGCACCTATGTGACGGGCATACTCAAGTTCAAAATCATCGACTGCCTGCGTTCCTCGACCCGCGAGCGCCAGCTCGACGCCGAGCCGCAGCAGTCCGACGATGACCTGATCGACGCCCTGTTTCTGGCCAATGGCCACACCGTGACGGCCCCCACCGCATGGGGCGACCCGGATGCGACGCTGACCCAGAAGGATTTCTTCCGTACTCTCGAGCTATGTCTGGAAAAACTGCCGGCGCAAACGGCGCGGGTGTTCATGATGCGCGAGTGGCTGGAGCTGGAGACCGAAGAAATCTGTAAGGAATTGACGATTACTTCGGCCAATGCCTGGGTGCTGCTGTACCGTGCCCGCGTGCGACTGCGCGAATGTCTGGATCTGAACTGGTTCGGCCAGCGGGTCCCTCAATGAGTCCAGCCGAGAATCGAGCCGAGCATGAATAACCCTGACAAAACCGGACTGAAACCGACCTGCCGTGAAGCACACCGGCTGGTGTCGGAGGGCATGGATCGCGAACTATCGTTTGTCGAGCGTAGCCGTCTGCGTGTGCACCTGATGGTGTGCGATGCCTGTACCCGCTTCAATGGCCAGATGGGCCTGCTGCGCAGCGCGATGCGCGGCTTCCCCGACGATAGCGCCGACTAATCCGATGAGCCAGTGCACGCGCTGCGGCGCCACTTTCCACTGCGCCATGGCGGATGCTGGTAGCGCTGCGAACTCTAGCAGCGCCGCTGCCGCAGATCCGGCGACAGCGTGCTGGTGTACCGCTTTACCAGCGTTACTGCCCGTGCCGCAAGCCGGTGCGGCCGGCTGCTGGTGCCCCGACTGTCTGCGCGCGGAAATCGCCGCACAGCAGAAGCAGCGTCCCGCCGACCTTATCTGACGGTACGGAAGAAACGCAGCATTTCGCGGCTGGCGTTAGGCCCGCGCGCATCCGTATAACTGCCATCGGCACTGCCGCCCGACCATGCGTGACCGGCGCCGTGCACCAGCCAGTGTTCGCCCAGCGGTTTGCCATCGGCGCCGGTGTGGGTGGTGCGGGTGTAGCGGTGCCCGTTCGGTACGTCGCCCGAGAGGATATTGGCCTGGCCTTGTTGCGGCGAGAGGCGCTGCGCCATCACCTGTTCGCCATTGCGCGGGTTGACGGTGGTGTCGCTATCGCCGTGGAACACGATGATCGGTTGCGCTGCCGGTGCACTGGCCAGCGTCATGCTGCTGGCGCCGCGCTTCATGGCCGTCAGGGCTGTCGGCAGATCCTGAGCCGAGCCATACGGCAGCCCCGAATGCACGCCCACCGCCGCAAACAGGTCCGGATACAGGGTGCCGACAATCACCGCCATGGCGCCACCGGCCGACAGACCGGCCACATACACCTGCTCCGCAACGACGGGATATTGCGCCATCACCTGTTCGGTCATGCCGGCGATGATCGAGGGTTCCCCCTGACCGCGCTGCTGGTCGATGGCGCTGAACCAGTTCCAGCACTTGGCCTGATTGGCGGCCTGACTCTGGGCCGGATACAGCACGAAATACTGCTGCTCTTCGGCTAACTGGTTCATTTGCGTCCCGGCCGCGAAATCGTCCGGATCCTGCGTACAGCCATGCAGCATCACCAGTAGCGGCATGGCCTGACCGTGATAGCTGGACGGCACATACAGCTTGTACTGGCGGCTGCCCGCATGGTTGGCGTAACTGCCGCTGACGAAGCGGGCGTCACCGGGAACGGGTTTGACGGGCGCCGGTTGCAGCAGCGAGTGCAGGTCGATCTTGGGCATGCTCTGGTGCTGGCGCAGGTTTTCCATGGCCTGTTCGACGGCCTGACGGGCATTGCGGTTGAAGAGTTTCTGCGCGTTGTCGCGCAACTGCGAAAACAGAGGGTATTTCATCAGATGTTCCTTTAGCGGATGCGCGGAGCCAGCGCGCTTTTCAGAACGGCGCTGGCATGCAGAGAGCCCAGCACGAAGATTGATTCAATGGTGGCCAGTGCCAGTTCGACCGAAACGTCGCTGGCAATGCTGGCCAGTCCCAGTACGTGGATGTGGAGCCGCTGTCCGGCGGCCTGTAGCGCTTCCAGATCAGCGCGCGAATAATGCTGCATGCCCAGTACCAGACTCTTGCGGGCTACCATCTGTTTCACCACGTCGGCATGCTGACCGAGTTGATTGCGGATGGCGGTGCGGATCAGATCGGTACGGTTGGCATAAAAGCCCTCTTGCACTAGCAGGTCGATCTGCCCCAGATCGATGGGGCCGAGATTGATGGTGATCTTTTCCGCCTCGGCGGTTTTCAGTTTGATTTCCTGCTTTGCCATATTCCTGTCCAATCACCATCTAATAACCATCTATATGGATGGTAGTATAGGACTGAAACGCTGCATAGCAAGCACTATCGGGGCATAATGACGCTATGAGTGAAACTGCCCACATACCTGTAGAAAACATTCCGGTCGGCACCCCCGTCGGCTCGCCCTGCGTCAGCCTGTGCAAAATGGATCAGGACCGCCAGTATTGCCTCGGCTGCCTGCGTACCATTCCGGAAATCATTGCCTGGTCCAAGGCCGATGATGATTACAAACGCGCGGTCTGGGCCGAGTTGCCCGGGCGCCGTGCCAGCTTGCCGGCCGACTACGCATGACCGGACTGCCAGACAGCATCCGGGTATTCCAGCGCGGCTGGCTGTCCTCGAATAATGTGCTGCTGGTAAGTTCCGAACAATCCGTTCTGATCGATAGCGGCTATGTCAGCCATGCCGAACAGACGCTGGCGCTGGTGCGCCATGCGCTCGGTGAGCGTCCGCTCGACCGCATCCTGAATAGTCACCTGCATTCCGACCACTGCGGTGGCAATGCCATATTGCAAGCGCATTACGGTAGCCATACCGCCATCCCGCTGGCCGAGGCCGATAAGGTGCGGCGCTGGGATGTTGATGCCCTGAGTTTCAAGGCCACCGGCCAGCGCTGCGACCGCTTTAGCTTCGATGGCACGCTGGTGCCCGGTGATGAACTGACGCTGGCCGGCATGACATGGCAGGTGCTGGGCGCGCCCGGCCATGACCCTGCTTCCGTGATTTTCTACTGTCCGCAGCACCGGCTGCTGCTGTCGGCCGATGCGCTGTGGGAAAACGGTTTTGGCGTGATCTTCCCTGAACTGGATGGTGCTTCCGGCTTTGCCGAAGCCGCCGCCACGCTGGACCTGATTGCCGGCCTTGATGTGCGGCTGGTGGTGCCCGGTCATGGCCGGCCGTTCACCGATGTCGCCGGCGCGCTGCAACGGGCACGCAGCCGGCTGGCCTACCTGTCGGCCGATCCGCTGCGCAATGCCCAGAACGCCCTCAAGGTACTGCTTAAATTCCTGCTGCTGGAACGCCAGCGGATTGCGCTGGACGAGGTCGCCACGCTCTTGCTGGCGATGCCAGTCTTTGCGGCCGCCAACCGCAACCATTTACAGCAGACCCCGCAAGCCCTAGCCGCATGGGCTGTTCAGCAACTAGTGATAGCTGGTGCGGCAAAGATTGAGGGTGAGTACTTACTTAATCACGAATTGTAGAGGTTTTTGCCTACTTTGGCACGATCGTACTATTTTCTGCTCTATAATCGACCGCTAGAAAAACCTTAAGTCCGATCAACTTTTCGTGAGCGAGTTCGCCATGGCCCTGCCAGCAGCGTTGCAAAATCTTTCCCTTCCTGTGATTGCTTCCCCGATGTTCATCGCCAGTGGTCCGGCGCTGGTCGCGGCCCAGTGCAAGGCCGGCATCGTCGGTTCCTTCCCGGCGCTCAACGCGCGCCCGGCCGAACTGCTCGACGTCTGGCTGACGGATCTGAAAAAAGAACTGGCCGAGTATCAGGCGGCCAATCCGGATAAACGCGTCGGCCCGATCGCCGTCAACCAGATCGTGCACCAGTCGAACGACCGGCTCGCGCATGACGTGGAAGTTTGCGTGAAACATCAGGTACCGATCATCATTTCCTCGCTGCGCGCGCCACCGAAAGAGATGCTGGACGCGATCCACAGCTATGGCGGCATCGTGCTGCATGACGTGATTTCGATCCGTCACGCGCAAAAGGCACTGGAAGCCGGTGTCGATGGTCTGATTCTGGTGGCCGCTGGCGCCGGTGGCCACGCTGGCACCCTGTCGCCATTCGCGCTGGTGGGCGAAGTGCGTAAATTCTTCAAAGGCCCGATTGCCTTGTCCGGCTCGATCGCTTCCGGTGACGCGATTCTGGCAGCGCAGGCGATGGGCGCCGACTTTGCCTACATCGGCTCGCGCTGGCTGGCGACCAAGGAATCGAATGTCAGCGATGACTACCGCAACGCCATCGTCGAATCGTCGGCGGCCGACATCATCTATTCCAACCTGTTCACAGGCGTGCACGGTAACTATCTGAAAAAATCCATCGAAGCGGCCGGTCTCGATCCGGACGCTTTGCCGCAGGCCGACAAGAGCGCGATGAATTTCGGCTCCGGCAGTGCCAAGGCATGGCGCGATATCTGGGGGGCAGGACAGGGCGTGGGCCTGATGGACGACGTGCCGACCACCGCTGAGATGGTGGCACGTCTGAAGAGCGAATACGACGCCGCGCGTGCGCGGCTGGCGCTGTAAGGCTAGGGCAGTGCAGGGCGCTCCGGATCAGATCACGATTCGGTCTGGATCGCCCACAAACCTGGCAGATTGCGCCAGTAGCCGTAGGCATCCATGCCGAAACCGACCACGAAGCGGTTGGGGATGGTGATGCCGACGATATCGGCCTTGACCGGTTTGCTCTTGCCGATGGCTTTATCGGCAAATACGGCCAGTATGACTTCGGCGGCGCCCATGTCCAGCAAGCGCTGTTTGACGTGGGCCAGCGTTTCACCTTCGTCCAGAATGTCGTCGAGCACGATGACGGTACGTCCCGCGACGTTCGAGCGCGGCACCACTTTCCATACCACCTGACCACCCTGATCCTCATCGCCGTAGCGGCTGACATGGATGTAGTCGAATTCGAGCGGGAAGGTCAGTTGCGGCAGCAGGTTGCCGGTGAAGACCACGGCACCACCCATCACGCCCAGTACCAGCGGGAAGGTTTCCTCATCGGGGCGGTCGTAGCGCTGGTTCAGGGTGGCGGCCATCGCCTTGACGGCGTTGTCCACATCGTCCTTGCTGAACAGTTCTTCGGCATTCTGCAGCAGTGCGCGGGCGCGGTTGTGGTTGAAGGCTTGCATGATCGCTAGGTCTTTTCAAAAACGGATAATCAGAGCCGTATTATCCGCCATCTGTCGCAGGCCGGCGCCGACGTTGGATTTCCACCACAGCGCCGCCGGCCACTGAAGTCCGCGCAGACCCTAGCTGTAATCGCGCACGTCGGCGATCACTTTGCCATCATTGGGCAGGCTGCCGACGGCAACAAACACCACCTCGCCACGCAATTTGGTCAGATCGCGGATCGATTCGACGATGGCAGTAGCGCTGCCGCTGCTGGTCGCGCTGGCCGGATCGGCTACTTCACACTGCAAGGTCATCACATCCTGCGCCATCTGCCCCGACACCACCAGCCGTGCCTTGACGATTTCCGGATGGCGGCGGGTTACCGCATGCACCTGCGAAGGATGGACGAACATGGCGCGTACTTTGGTGGTCTGATCGGCGCGCCCCAGCCAGCCGCGAATGCGGGTGTTGGTACGGCCGCAGGCGGTGGCCGGTGCATCAGGCAGCACCGCTGACAGATCGCCGGTGGCAAAGCGGATCAGCGGATAGTCAGGATTGAATACCGTGACCACCACTTCACCGATTTCGCCCGGTGCCACCGGATCACCACTACCGGGGCGGACGATTTCCAGAATGATGTCTTCGTCGAGCAGCATGCCGGGGTCGCGCTCGCCACCGCTGCAGGTTTCGTAGGCGATGTTGCCGATATCGGCCGAGGCATACATCTGCAGCACACGCGGCACGCCATGCGCCACAAACCACTGGCGCAGCGTTTCCGGCAGCGCTTCTGCACCCACCATGGCCTGTTTCAGGCTGCTGATGTCGGCGCCCATTTCCAGCGCTTTTTCGATGATGATCTTCAGGAAGGACGGCGTACCCACATAGGTATCGGGCCGCAGCTTGCTAATCGCCTGCACCTGCATTTCGGTCTGGCCGCTACCGGCCGGAATCACCGCGCAGCCGATTTTTGCGGCGCCCCCTTCGACCATGAAGGCCGCTGGCGTAAAGTGATACGAGAAGCAGTTCTGCAGCAAGCCACCCGGTCTGACACCGGTGGCATACAGGGGACGGGCGAAGCGCCACCAGTCGCTACCACGGCCTTCCGGATCAAAAATCGGCCCGGGGGACATGAAGATCCGCGCCAGCTGTCGGACCGGGGTGGTATTCAGGCCGCCGAACGGCGCGTTCTGCTGCTGTAAGCCGTGCAGATCGGATTTGCGCGTGACGGGCAGGGTGGCCAGCGCCGCGCGGCTATCGATCTGCGCCGGGTTGACCTGCTCCAGGATGCGCGCCCAGCCGCTGGCGGCTTTGGCGCGCGCCACCAGTTGCGGCAAACGTGCCATCAGCTCGCGCTCGCGCTGCGCCGGTGGACGCAGTTCCAGACTGTCGAGTGGTTCGAAATGGTCGGTCATGTCAGGTTCCTTGGGACTAGGCCAGCCAGCGTTTGCGGCGGCGGTAGAACTTCATATCGCGGAAGCTCTTGCGACCCGCACCGGAAACGCCCAGATAGAATTCCTTGACGTCTTCGTTGGCGGATAGCTCGGCCGCAGCACCTTCCATTACCACCCGGCCGTTTTCGAGGATGTAGCCGAAATCGGCGTAACGCAGCGCGATGCTGGTGTTCTGCTCGGCCAGCAGGAAGGACACGTTCTCCTTGCTGTTCAAGTCCTTGACGATGCCGAAGATCTCTTCGACGATCTGCGGTGCGATGCCCATCGATGGTTCATCGAGCAGAATCATGGACGGCTTGGCCATCAGAGCCCTGCCAATCGCGCACATCTGCTGTTCGCCACCGGAGGTATATCCGGCCTGACTGCTGCGCCGTTCGCGCAGACGCGGGAAGTAGTGATACACCTTCTCCAGCGACTGCTTCAGTTCTGCCCGCGAGGCTTGCCGCGTGTAGGCGCCGGTCAGCAGGTTTTCTTCGATGCTCAGGTGGCCGAAACAGTGGCGCCCCTCCATCACCTGCGACAGGCCGCGCCGCACCAGTTCATTCGGGGTGAGCTGGTCGATGCGTTCGCCCTTGAACTGCACCTCGCCCTTGGTCACGTCACCGCGCTCGCCGCGCAGCAGGGTCGAGATGGTTTTCAGGGTGGTCGATTTGCCCGCACCATTGGCGCCCAGCAGGGCGACAATTTTGCCCTGCGGGACCTGCAGCGACACGCCCTTCAGCACCAGAATCACGTGGTCGTAAATCACTTCCACGTTATTCACGGACAGGTAGGGCGCCGCTGCCGCCGCGGCCATCTCTGGCGGCGCGGCGTTTGCGTGACTGGTTGGGTTCATCATTTAGCGCAGCTTGGCGTGATTTTCTTCTCGGCCGCATAGGCTGCCGAGCTTTCCTCGAGCAGTTTGCGGGTCAGTGCCTTGTCGCCGACCACCCAGTTTGGCGTAATGGCATTCCACTTCTTGCCATCCCACTGCTGGACTTTGACCGCGCCCGAACCTTCGTGGTCATCGCAGCTGGTCTTCACCACTGGCAGCATGCCCAGCGCGCCAATGGCTTTCTGGCGTGCTTCGTCAACGTTCAGGTGTTCCAGGCCCCAGCGCATCTGCTCGCCGGTGACGGCTTTACCCTTGCCAAATTTTTCCTGCGCAGTGCGCATCGCTTCCACCCACAGAATCGCCGCGCTCACGCCACGCATGTGGTACACCGAACCGATGCGGCTACGGTCGGCCAGATTGCCCTTGCCGGCGTCGTAGAGTTTTTTCTGGATCTCGTCCATCAGCGGGTAGCTACCGGGCGTGTTGAAGGTCATCGCGCTATAGCCTTTGGCCGCGTCGCCGGTTGGTACGGTGTCTTCTTCCGAACCAGCCCACCACACGCCCAGCATTTTTTCACGCGGGAAGCCGTTGCGCTGCGCGGTCTTGATGGCGACCGCATTCATCGCGCCCCAGCCCCACAGAATCACGTGGTCGGGATTGGCCTGACGGATCTGCAGCCACTGCGATTGCTGCTCGGTGCCGGGTGGCGTGACTGGGATCTTGATCAGTTCAAAGCCGTACTGTTTGGACAGCGCTTCTAGCACCGGCATTGGTTCTTTGCCGAAGGCCGAATCGTGGTACAGGTGGACGATTTTTTTGCCCTTGAGCTTCTCCATCCCGCCGTTTTTATCGCCGAGATATTTGATCATCGCGGCAGCCTGATTCCAGTAGCTGGTAATCAGCGGGAACACATACGGGAACACTTTGCCGTTAGCGGCATCGGAACGGCCGTAGCCGATGGTGGTCATCGGGATTTTGTCGGTCGGCAGGCGATCCAGCACGCCGTAGGCGACACCGGTCGACAGTGGTTCCACCATGGTGGCGCCGCCATTTTTGGTTTTCAGGCGCTCGTAGCATTCCACGCCGCGCGACGGGTTGTATTCGGTCTCGCACTCTTCCCACGAAATCTTCACGCCGTTCACACCACCGGACAGATTGACCAGATTGAAGTAGTCGATGGCCCCGCCGTAGAAGCCGGAACCACCGGCGGCATAAGGGCCGACGCGATACGAGGGCAGTGCCACATACTGGTCTTGCGCCCAGGCGCTGCTGGTCCATGCCGATGCCAGCGTCAGTCCGAGTACTACAGATGCGATGCGTTTCATTATTGTCTCCTCTGGTTTCAGGGTTGGTGTGCGATCAGTGCGGGAAAGGCCACAGTCGCAGTTTCTCTTTTGCGATTTGCCACAAGCGCGCCAGGCCGTGAGGCTCGACGATCAGGAAAAAGATAATCAGGGCGCCGAATACCATCAGCTCCAGATTCGATGCCACGCTGGTCGGCAGCGCGAAGCTGTGCGCGACGATATTGAGGAATACTGGCAGCAGCACGATGAAGGCCGCGCCGAGGAAGGAGCCCAGCACCGAGCCGACGCCGCCGATAATCACCATGAACAGAATGCGGAATGACAGATCGAGGTTGTAGGCTTCCGGTTCCACCGTGCCCAGATAGGCATACGCATACAGGGCGCCAGCAACGCCGCAGTAGAACGAGCTGACGGCAAACGCCAGCAGCTTGGTGCGCATCAGGCGGAAGCCGATGACTTCGGCCGCCACGTCCATGTCGCGCACCGCCATCCACGAGCGGCCCACGTTGGAGCGGATCATATTCTTGGCCAGCAGTGCCATCAGCGCGACCACCGCCAGCACCAGCAGGTATTTGGCTGCCGGGGTATCGAAGGCGTAGCCGAAGATGACGATTTGCTGCGCCGTGATGACGCCGGAACTGCTGTAGTTGGTCAGGTAGGGGATTTTGGTCAGGCACCACACCACGAAGAACTGGGTGGCCAGCGTGGAGGCAGCCAGATAGAAGCCGCGGATGCGCAGCGACGGCAGGCCGAAGGCGATACCCACCGTGGCGGCGCTCAGGCCACCGAGCACGAAGGCCAGCAGGATCGGCAGGCCGGGCAGGCGGGCGATGAAGTTATACGAGGCGAAGGCGCCCACCGCCATGAAGGCGGCCGTGCCCAGCGACAGCTGGCCGGCATAGCCGGTCAGAATGTTCAGGCCCAGCGCGGCCAGCGAGAAGATCAGAAAGGGGATCAGAATCGCCGACAGCGTGTAGGGCGAGGCGATCAGCGGCACGATGACGATGCCGACCACCAGCAAGGCGAACAGGGCGAGACGATCCTGCAGAATCGGGAAGATCTGGCTGTCGGCCTGATAACTGGTTTTAAATTGTCCTGCTTCGCGGTAGAGCATGGTGTTTACCTTTACCTTCTCAGATTCTGCGGATGATTTTTTCGCCGAACAGGCCTTCCGGCCGTACCAGCAGGAACAGCAGGGCCAGCACGTAAGGGAACCAGCCCTCGATGCCGCCGCCGACCAGCGGGCCGATATACACCTCGGCCATTTTTTCGGACGCGCCAATGATCAGGCCACCGACGATCGCTCCGGGCATCGAGGTGAAACCACCCAGGATCAGCACCGGCAAGGCTTTCAGGGCCACGAAGGTGAGCGCGAACTGCACGCCGTTCCGGGCGCCCCACAGCATGCCGGCGACCAGTGCCACCACTCCGGCAACTGCCCACAGCACTGCCCAGATGCGTTGCAGCGGGATGCCCACGGCCAGCGCGGCCTGATGGTCATCCGCCACGGCGCGCAGGGCGCGGCCGACTTTGGTGCGCGAGAACAGCAGGGCCAGCGAAGTGACCAGCAGGGCGCACACACCGGCGGCCATGATGTCGAACTGCGAGACCAGAATATTGAATTTCTCCATCAGGTACTCGGAGGGGATATCTTCGATCGGCAGTTCCAGCTTGTGCACCTGCGAGCCCCACATCAGCTGGGCCAGACCTTCGATGAAGAAGGCCAGCCCGATGGTGGCCATGAACAGGGTGATTTCCGGCTGGTTGACCAGCGGGCGCAGTACCACCCGTTCGATGGCGATACCGAGCAATATCATCACCACCACCGTCAGCGGCACCGCCAGCCACAGCGGAATGCCGAACTGGTCGACCATGCCGACGCAGGTCAGGGCGGCGAAGAACACCATCGCGCCCTGCGCAAAATTGAACACGCCGGAGGCTTTGTAGATCAGCACAAAGCCGATGGCTACCAGCGCATACATCACGCCGGACAGCAGGCCGCCGATCAGCACTTCAAAGAAAAAATTCAGATTCATTCGGCGACTCCGAGGTAGGCATTGATCACGTCCTGATTGCTGCGCACTTCATCGGGTGTGCCGTCACCGATTTTCTTGCCGTAGTCGAGCACCACGACGCGATCCGAGATATCCATCACCACCCCCATATCGTGTTCGATCAGGACGATGGTGGTACCGAACTGGTCGTTCACGTCGAGAATGAAGCGGCACATGTCCTGCTTTTCTTCTACGTTCATGCCAGCCATCGGCTCGTCGAGCAGCAGGATTTCCGGCTCGGCTGCCAGCGCGCGGCCCAGTTCCACACGCTTCTGCAGACCATACGGCAGGCGGCCCACCGGGGTTTTGCGGATCGCCTGAATTTCCAGAAAGTCGATGATCTCTTCGGCTTTGACGCGGTGTTCGATCTCCTCGCGGCGCGCCGGTCCCCAGTACAGCGCCTGCATCAGGAAGTTCGATTTCATCTTCAGGTTACGACCCGTCATGATGTTGTCGAGCACCGTCATGCCCTTGAACAGGGCGATATTCTGGAAGGTGCGGGCAATACCGGATTTGGCCGCCGCATGGCAGTCCATATTCTTGCGGTGTTCGCCGCGATAGATGATTTCGCCCTGCTGCGGGCGGTAGACACCGTTGATCACGTTCAGCATCGAGCTTTTACCGGCGCCGTTCGGGCCGATGATGGCGCGGATTTCGTGCTGCTTCACATTGAAGGAAATGTCGGTCAGTGCGCGTACGCCGCCGAATGACAGCGAGATATTCTGCAGGTCGAGAATTACCGGTCCGGTTTTGCGGCCCATGCCGGGCTCCAGCCCGGGCTGCCCTGCATTGAAGCGGGTGTCAGGTTCATTCATCAGCATGATGGCTTCCTTGGTCATGCGCTATTAGGCCGCAGCCTGCACGGCCGGGTAGGTTTTGCAGTTGGCGATCTTCAGATCGGCCGCCACCATGCCGGTGCGGCCATCCTCGAATTTGACCTGCGTCTCGATGTATTGCGATGGCAGCCCGCTATACAGCGCCGAAATCAGCACGGCATATTTTTCAGCGACGAATTTGCGGCGCACTTTGCGGGTGCGGGTCAATTCGTCGTCATCGGGATCGAGCTCCTTGTGCAGCACCAGATAGCGGTGGATCTGGGTGTCGCCCATCATCGGTTCGGCAGCCAGATCGGCATTGACCTGTTCGATGCACTCGCGGATCATTTCATACACTTGCGGGTGCGCCGCCAGATCGGTATAGCCGGAATAGGACAGCGAACGGCGCTCGGCCCAGTTACCGACCGCTTCCATGTCGATGTTGATGAAGGCGCATACCTGCTCGCGCTGGTCGCCAAACGCCACCGCCTCTTTGATGAAGGGGAAGAACTTGAGTTTGTTCTCGATGTAGTTGGGCGCGAACATCGCGCCGCTGTGCATTTTGCCCACATCGGCAGCGCGGTCGATGATTTTCAAATGGCCGTCGGCGTCGAACAGACCGGCATCGCCGGTATGGAAATAGCCCTGCGCATCGATCGCTTCGGCGGT
>JAIXXN010000028.1 GCA_027490725.1 Oxalobacteraceae bacterium | reverse complement strand
GTTGATGGCAAACAGGCCTACCACATTGGCAATATCTGCAATACCTGCACTTTCTTCTTTGAGCGGTTGGAAGGCGCAAACAAGAACATCAGCGCCGACGCTATTGCCGGAACTTTG
Organism: Oxalobacteraceae bacterium; assembly: GCA_027490725.1. Taxonomy (GTDB): domain Bacteria; phylum Pseudomonadota; class Gammaproteobacteria; order Burkholderiales; family Burkholderiaceae_D; genus Rugamonas. The sequence continues at coordinate 22,957 of JAIXXN010000028.1, read as the reverse complement.
CAACTTGGGATCGCCAGATTGGACGAGAGCGTTGTGGCGGCATTAACCAACATTTTACCGAACGAAAAATACCAGATGTTATTGCTGCGGGTGCTGCCACAGCAGGTCCAGTTAGGTGGTGCTGGCGACTATTTTAGCCACGAACAAATTGCGTTATGGGGTATGGATGGGTTTTGGGGCCTGCCACATTCACCTAAAATTCAATACTACCGCTTACCAGATATTGTGCTGTCCGCCACCGAGCGCCTGTTTCAGTTTGTAGTACCGATGTTTCCTGCTTCCTGGCTCAATAGCGGCCAAATTCAGGCCTATGTAAACGCGATTAGCGATGGATGCGAGCCTACGGCTGTCGCGTTGAGTATTTTGGATGTCAAAGCGCCGGCTGACTGCGAAGATGAATCCGCAGTCACCAGCCATTGGTGTTTAACTCACTATTTGCTTGATGGGCACCATAAAATGCAGGCATCAGCACAGCAACATGCCCCGATCACCTTGCTGTCATTTCTTGCCGTTGCGCAGGGCATTTCGTCGGACACCGACATCAGTCGATTGGTCTCGGTATTGGCCGAAGCGGCCCATTCAGGGGCTGCGGTCAGCAGGTAAGCAAGCGACCAACCACAAATCGCCATGTTTCTGGCACCATCACGAATGTACCCAATCTACCAGATGTACCGGCTCGCGCTGTTTCAGCCGGTATTCGTTCGGCGTGTCACCGGTCTGAGTTTTAAAGGCACGGGTGAAAGGTCCGACCGAGGCAAAGCCGCTTTCCAAACCAATCACTAACACTGACCAATGTTGTGCGGCGGGATCTGTTAGCAGGGATTTGGCGTGTTCTATCCGTAAGGTATTGATGAAGTTATTAAAATTGCTGGCGTGAAACTGGCTGCGGATCAGCCGGCTGACGCGGTATTCCGGCACTTGCAGCTGCTGGGCAATGTCGGTCAGGCGTAAATTGGCCTGCAGGTAGAGTTTTTCCTGAAACAGCAGCTGTTGCAGCTGCGTGATAAGCGCGATATCGGCCTGACTCAACGCAGTTGTGACCGTGTTGTCGCTGCTGGCTTCAGTTGGCAGGGCAGGTTGTGCCTGCAGTTGTAGCGTTAGGGCGCTCGATAGCGCCTGCGGTTTCGTTTCCGACTCATCAGCCCCGGCTGAGTCTGTGGTTGGTGCGGCAAAGCGTTGGCGGATCAACCATTGTGTCATGATCAGGATAGCCACAGCGGCGCCGGCACTTAAAACTTCCATCTGCAGTGCGGTGCCCTGCGCCGGCAACCAGATTTTGGCAATGATGGCGCATACGGCCACTGCGCTGCCGAAGGTAGCCAGAAATAGCTGGCGGTGCCGGCGTTCTGCACCTTGCGTCTGGGCATAGCCGCGGCAGGCTTCCCAGGCCGTTAACATCAAAATCGTCGAAGAGAATAAATTCAGCAGTTCGTTAACGACGACGCGGCTGGAGGCATACAGCGGCTGGGCGTCAGGCCAGAGTTGTTGCAGCAACAAAAGCCCTTGCGAGGCCACAATCAACAGCGCAATGGCGCCGGCCACCAGCACGTGTTGCCAGTTAATTGCGTCCTGTTTGCGAAACATCGCTCTGGACAATAACCAATAGCCGTTACAGGTCATGCAAATACCCATACCGACCAGATATTGATACAGGCCGAGGTCAGCGCCACCCAGCCGTTTAATCGCCATCAGACACACGGAGCCGCAAAACGCGGCAAATAGCAGATGCACCAGTTGTTTCTGCCGCACCAGCAACTGACTGCATAACAAAGCAAAACTAACGACGAGTAATAACAGATGAATGCTTTGGTACATGGTGCTCGTTCCGGAACCGGCAGAAGGTCGATGGTAACAGCTGGTTTTAGCGAGCGTCAAAGCAGAAGCTGCGGATTGTATGCGCGGTACTGTTACAAAAGGTAACGGCGGTTCAGTGGCTGCCAAAGCCCCGTGGAAACTGGCAAAAACCATAGGCCGAATTCCGAATCCGGCGCGATCAACGCAGGTTTTGCCGTCATGCTGCCTGAACATTTGTTGCTTCAGGAGTTTTTTATGATGACCTCATCGGTTCGAGAATCGTCGCCGACACCGCGTCGCGTCGACCGCGCTGCCGCCATGCTCAAAGGCAGTGTGTACGGCTGGTTTGTGCTGGCGCTGTGCGGCCAGTGGTTATTTGCTATCTACATCATGGCGCGCTATGGCTCGCCGCTGTTGAGCGGCGATTATCAAAGCGTCAATCAGGGCAATCATATCGGTGGTTACAAACCAGGCGAAGGTTTTTACAATCTGATTTATTTCGGCCATATCCTGCCGGTCGTGTTGCTCGGGCTTGGCGGCATTCTGCAGTTTGTGCCGCAGATCCGGCAGAAAATGCCCAAGTTGCACCGCTGGAATGGCCGGATGTTTATGACGCTGGGCTTGAGCGGCGCTATCACCGGGCTGTACTTAACCTGGGGCGCCGGCAACCGGCTCAGCGACCTCGGTGCTATTGGCATTACGCTGAACGGTGTGCTGATCCCGGTGGCGATTTTCTTCGCCTGGCGTTATGCCATCGCCCGCAATTTCAACGCGCATAAACGCTGGGCTGTGCATAGCTTTTTACTGGTGAACGGTGTCTGGAGTTTCCGCTTATATCTGTTTGGCTGGTATGTGTTGAACCAGGGACCACTGGGCAATAACAAAAAGCTCGACGGGCCGATGGATTTATTCTTCAGCTTTGCCTGCTATTTGCTGCCGATGGCCGTCGCCGAACTGGTGTTCTGGGCGCAGCGTCAGCGCAGTGCTGCGGTGAAATGGGCAGTGGCGGGCCTGATGCTGCTGGGGTGTGTGGTCACGCTTGGTGGCATTGCGGCCATCGGCGCAACCATTTGGTTGCCGACGATCACAGGCTGATGCTGTCTTTTGTCACCGGTTTTAGCTGGGGTTATGGCTGCGCTGAGCCGGTTCTGCTGCCGGCGAATTCAGCCCGCACCACCTGCAGGCGGCGGGTTAAGCGCCGGCCGCTGGCGTCGGTCAGCACTAATTCGTATTGGCCGGACGGCACTTTTATCGCCATCTGATGTGGGCTGTTCGTACGGCCTAAATACTGGCCGGCCAGATGCCAATCCAAGGTTTGCTGCGGGTCTTGGGTGACAGCGCGAAACACTGCCGCGCCGAGTTTGCCATCGCTTTGCAGAGGCAACATGATTGACCCTTGACTGACTGGCGCAATAATCGCGATTTGCTCTTCGTCGGATGATGCCGGCAACCCGGCTGCAGTGCACACCGGCCAGCGTGGCGGGGGTGGCGCGTAATCCGGATGTTGTTGCTGATAAAACCACGCCATCGCCAGTGGCAAAACCAGTCGCGTCTGCGGCTGGCTTTGCACGCCGGACACACAGCCTTGTGGTAGCTGGTAGCGACCGGTCGGATCTAACCACAGCTGACGCATATAGCCGGCGCCCAGCTGCAATTGCGCGGCTTTGGGTTTTTGCGTTAATTCGCTGTCACAGCCCAAGCGTTGCGGAAATCCATCCGCCTTACAGACATTGAGTTCGGTCAGCGCCGGCCAAGGCGTGCTTAACCAGTTGGCGCTGGGCAGTTGATGAAACAAATCAAATAACACCGGACCAGCACTCTGGCCACCGGTCAGCACCGGTGCGCTTTTGCCATCCGCATTGCCGGCCCAAACGCCAATGCTGTAGCGGCCGTTACTGCCAATAGCCCAGGCGTCACGCAGGCCAAAACTGGTGCCGGTTTTCCACGCGATAGTTTGCACTGCGCTGTAATCGCGCCAACTACCTTCGGAGTCTGGCCGTTCCACTTCAGTTAATGCCTGCAAAGTTAAGTAGGCGGCGCCAATGGAGTAGGGCAGTTGTAGCGCTGTGCGGTTTGGGGGTTGCAGTAAATACTGCAGCGGCGGGACTGTTACCGATTGTGCGCCGACGCTGTGTGTCATAGCGGCATACAGTTGAGTCAGTTCAGTTAGCCGCGTTTCGGCGCCGCCTAAAATCAGCGATAAACCATAGTGATCAGCACTTCGCGTCAGCGTGGTCAGGCCGCTTTGCAGCAGCAAATCTTTAAACTGGCTGACCCCAAAACTGGCCAATTGCCTTACTGCCGGCACATTCAGTGATTCCGCCAAGGCGCGGTTGGCTGCGACGGCGCCGCGAAACTGCAAATCAAAATTCGCCGGGCTGTAGCTACCGAATTGGCTGCGCACATCGGCCTGTAAAGTAGTGGGTAAAATCAAGCCAGCATCCAGTGAAGCCGCGTATAAAAATGGTTTGAGAATGCTGCCACTGGAACGCGGACTTTGGGCGATATCAACAAACCCGCCGGCTTGCGCATTCAGCGTTTGATTGCCGTGATAGGCCAGTACTTGCATTGTCTGATGGTCGACGATGACCATGGCGAGGTTGGCCACGTCTTGTTGGCTTAACAAACGCAAATGCCGCTGTAAGGCGCGTTGGGTTTGTTGTTGTAGTGTGCCGTCGATAGTGCTGTCGAAGCGGAATTGAGCCGGCTGTTGCTGCTGTAAATAGCGCAGCAAATGGGGGGCCTGATCCGGCCAGCCATCCGGCCGCGTTGGCAAGGGTTCGGCCAAGGCCAATTCCAGATCAATCGGGCTTAAGCGCCCGGCCTTGGCGAGCTGTTGCAGCAGCCGATTGCGTTTGTTGCGCAGTTCATCTTGCCGTTGCGAGGCCAGGCTGCTGCTACGTCGGCCGGGGAATAGGGCGCCAGGGTTATTCGGCAACACCGCCAGTAATGCGGCTTCAGACCAGCTCAGCGCCGCAGGCTCGCGGCCAAAATACCACCAGCTGGCAGCTTGCAGGCCAACAATATTGCCGCCAAAGGGCGCGTGGCTGGCATACATCACGAGCAGCTCATCTTTGGAATAATGCCATTCCAGCTGCAACGCCAGCCAAATCTCCCGGCCTTTTTGCCAAACCGTCCGGTTGGTTTTGCCATAGGCCAGCCGGGCCAGTTGCATGGTGATGGTGCTGGCGCCGCTGACAATCTGCTGTTGCCACAGGTTATCGCGGCTGGCCCGCAGGATGGCTGCGGGGTTAATGCCCGGATGTTGATAAAAATAGCGGTCTTCAAATTGCAGCAGCGCATCGCGATAGCGCGCCGGAATGGTGTCGCCCTGATAAAACAAACGCCATTGTTCGTCGCGCGCCAACTGCACATCAATCAACTGGCCGGTGCGGTCATACAAGGCAACCGACCAGTCCGGTTGCTGCAGCCGGGCCGGCCAATCTGGCCATTGCAGGCCCGCTAGCAGTGCCAGTGCGGCTGCGAATAAGACTGCGGCATAGTGGCGGCGGCGCAGCCGGTTCAGGGCTTAATCTCCACCCACAGCCCGCTAATACGGCTTTGTATTTGCGGTTTATACATCGATTGCACCGACCAGGCCGGCAGATAAAACCGCCCGGCATAGGTGGCATTTAACGTCGCTTTTAATACCACTCTGGCGCCGGTTTTACCTGCAGCGGCTAAATCCAGATAGGTGTAAAGCCTGTCGTCGCCGGTTTTTTGATAACTGACGGCGGCGCTTTGCGCTTCTTCGGCCAGCATCGCCGAGCGCAGCTCAAAACCGGCGGCAAATACTTGGGTCAGCGCTAACTGCGACAGTGCATCTGGACCGGTATTTTCCACGCTGACCCAGGCGACAAAATCAGTGCCTTGCTTGAGCGTGCTGATATCGATGGGCTGGCCGGCCAAATCGGTGTAGTGACTGGTTAGACGCAGCCCTTGACTGATGGCTTGTTCTGAACCGGCCGGCGGAATACCTTCGCGCAGCAGGCTGACAAATAAGGGGGCTGTGCCGGTATTGCTCACTTTAAACTGCTCGGCTGAATACTCCGGCAACGCCAGACTATAGCCGGGCTGACTGAGGGCAATATCCAGTGGTTGGTCTTTTTCGATCAGCGTCAGCCGCCGTTCGCTGCCATTGCTGGCGCCACTGCTACTTAACAACTCGGTGAGGATTTGCCCGCCTAAGGCTTGTTCCAGCGTGGCGCCGGTCGACAAGTCAATGTCAGTCAGTACATCCTGCGCCTGCTGCATGGCGGCCGCGGTCTGACCGGCAGTAAACAAGGTTTGGATCCGCACCAGCCGCTGTACCAGTTGGCTGCCAATTGGTAGCTGCGATTGTTGCGTGCCGGTGAGGGTTGGGGCATCCATCAACTCACGAGCGGCAGCCTGTTGCCCTTGCTCCAGAAACGCCTGTGCCAGATACAATCGCGCTAACACTAGCGGGTTGTTAGCTGGTTGCGAAGCCGGCGTGGTGCCGCTGCTAGGCGGCTGCTGCAGGATGTCACGCAGCCGGTTCATCGCGCCCTGATCGGCTTGTTCAGCTTGCGCCAGCAGTGACAAACGTAACCCTTGCAAGGTTAAGTCATCGTCGCTGCGCCCATCGAATTGATTGGCCCGTTTCTTCTGGTAGTTCAGCCAATTGGCATAGGCCGGCTGCGGCAGTTGATAGCCCTGGCTTTTGGCTTTTTGCATAAAATAACCGGCATATAAATCTGCCCATTCGACGTAATAACCGCCATCGCGCCAATAAGCAAACCGGCCGTCGCTTAACTGGTAACCGGCTAAGAATTGCAGTTGCTGATTAATCGCCAGGGTCATTTTGTCGAGCTCGGCCGGGCTAAAGCTTTGATACCGTCCGGCGAACAACAGCGGCAGCACTCTGGACGTGGTTTGTTCCACGCAGCCATGCGGATATTGCGCCAGCGCGTTTAAGTACGCGGTCAGGTTGAAATTATTTAAGCCCAGCACGCTAAACCACTGTGCATTGCTGCCGGCGATGCCAAAGCGCTCCGCTTTGGGTTGCCAGCTTTCCCCCGGCGCTAACAGTTGCGCCAGCACGCGTTGTTCCGGTGCGTTGGGGAGCCGGATTGGCAGATGGATCACCTCTTGGCTGTGCAGTTGGCCATTACTGGCCTGAACGGTCAGCGTTGCAATGCCGCTGCTGTCTTTGGCTTTGAGGCGTAACAGCACGGTTTGCTCACCGGGGCCACTGAAGGTCGCGCTTTGGCTGGCTTCGAGCAGACTCAGTTTGTCATCGGCGCTGGCGCTGACTTTGACTGTGGTGGCTTGTTTGCCTTGCCAAAACAAGGTAACTGGCAAGCTGAATTCATCGCCTGGGCCGACCAGTCGGGGTGCCGTGGTCAGTAAATCTAAATCCTGTTGAATTTTCACCGCGGCTTCAGTTTGGCCATAGGCATAGCCGTTGCCAGCGACCAGCATGGCGCGCACTGCGCCAATATATGGCGGCAGTTTGATTTGATGTTCAGCACTGGCGCCGGCGGCTAAGGTGAAGGGGCCGAAGGTTTGCGCCAGCGGTTTAAAGCGTTGCATGCGTTTGTTGTCACGCTTGGCGATAAGCTCGGAGCCGCCAACCGCGAGTAACCGGCTCAAATCACTGGCGTAGGCGCCAACCACATCATCAAATAAATCCCAGGTTCGCACGCCAAGCGCTTCCCGGCGGTAAAACGCACTATGCGGGGTTGGTGTTTTAAAGTCAGTAATGCCGAGTAAGCCTTCGTCGACCAGCGCTAGGGTGTAAGTCATGGCTTGGCCTTGTTGCTCCCGCACTGTTACCGTAAAGCTGCTTTCCGGCGCGACTTCTGCCGGTAAGGTCAGCTCCGGCTTTAAGATTGATGCCGGATCTTTCACCGGCAAATTCACCACGCCGTAACTGCGCAGCGGTAAGTCTGATGGCCGGTTGGCGTGCGGTAAAATCTGACTGACATGGGCATACACATTCGGCACCATGCGCTTGTCCAGCGCAATGCTGAGGTGATTTTGGCCAGCCTCCAGCGTGTACCAGCGTTTGTCGATCAGCTGGCTGCCATTTTCCAACGTTAACAGCACCTGGCGTTTGGTGCCGGCCGGCAAATTGATGTTGGCGCTGTCGCCAACCTGATATTCTTCTTTGTCGGCACTGATGCCTAAACGCGTCGCGCTGTCGCGGCCTTGCTGTTCACTCCAGCCCCAACCAATGTAAAAAATCTGGCTGGAACAGTGGGCGGCTGTGATGCTACCGGTCGAGTTATCACAGACTACCATCCGGTAGCGACCTTGCTCGTACTCAGCGGCATTGAGGTTAAAGCTGGCCATCCCGGCCGCATCAGTGGTTAACTCGCGGCGCGAGATCTCCTGATCATCGGCATCGCTGGCATAGTTGTACTGGCTGTCATTGCTGTCCCACCACCAACTCCAGCGCAGTTTAAACAGTTGCACCACCAGCGGTTGGCCCGGTTGCTTTTTGCCCTGATTGTCGACCAATACCGTGTTGACCGCCATGCTGGCATTATCGGCCAGCGGTTCGTCTTGGTATTGCGCCGGCAGCGACAGCCCGGCATACCGCGGATAGGGATGCAGTAAGCTTTCTTTGTATTGGGTACTGAATTGGCCGCTGGGTTCAAACACCCGCAGCAAAAATAGTGCTCTGAGTGCGCCGGGCGCGGCAGTATTGAGCGCCGGTTTATGGCTGAAATCGGCTTCTCCAGTTGGGCCTAATTTGCCCTGCCAAATCAGGCTTTTTTGCGAATTAAACTGGCGGCGCGCATCGTCAAACATATAGCCTTGCAGGCCGTCAAATTCGGTGGGCGCTGTGCTTAATTTTAATTCGATATCGGCTTTGAGGCCTTCGGCGCTGGCTCCACTTAACCACTGCGCACTCAGTTTCATCGGGTTGTCACCGACGTTTAACACCGGCGGCAATGCCAAACTCAGTTTGAGCCGGTTCGGCAGGATATTCTCGACTTTGAGCACAGTATCGAAGTAGTTATCTGCCACTTTGGCGATAGCGGTGTAGTTGCCGGTTGGCGCTTCAGCTGCGGTGGCGAGGTCAAACCGATAAAAACCGCTGCCGACCGGCTTGGCCGTCACGCTGCTGATTTTCTGCCCTTTGGGCGAGAAAAAATCCAAGCTGATCGGGAAGTCAGCCGGAATTTGTTTCGCCTTGTCTTGCACGATTAAATTCAAATAGATGTTGTCACCTGGTCGCCAAACATTGCGTTCGGCATAGAAAAACGCTTTGACGCCACTGATGCTGGTGACACCGCCGGTGTCGAACTGGTTGGTTGGCAACGGCGCATTGCCGGGCACTTTCAGATAACCGGTGTCGCCGTCTTTTTCTGCTTTGATAAAAAAGCTCTCGCCTTCCGGCTTGATGCTGACCATGCCGTTGGCGTCGGTCTGGCCTTTGCCAATCAGTTGTTGTTGGTAATTCAATGCGCTGATCTGCACGCCGCCAAGTGGTAAGCCTTGATCCAGCGCTGTGCTGAACACGTGCAGCTGGCCATCCTGCCCAGTTTTGGCGATGAGGCCGAGGTTGGAGGCGATAAAGGTTTTTGCGCTGCTGCGGTCATAGCGGTAAAACGCGTCATTACACGGATTGTTACGTTGGTCCCAATCGTAATCGCCTCTGATTTGATAAAACTTCCACAAGCGCCATGGGATCTCGCTTTCTTTGTCATACCCGTCATAACTCAGGCGGGTCAGCGGCGTCAGTGGTTCGTCAGCCAACTTTTGATCACAAGGGTACAGGCTATGTTGTGGCAACACCCGAGCTTCGATGCTCAACACACTGCCGCGGTATTGGCCGACCAAATCGGTGACGTCCAGCTGCCAGACCGCCGTCGTGTCGCGGATAGCATCTTTCAGGGGCAGCGTGCGCTCGGCGATGTATCGGCCCAGCCCTTGCTGCGTCCACTGATTGGTCAACAGATTTTCGTTGGTATCACGCAGCAGTTGCGGAATATTGTCTGGAAAGATGCGGAAGATGCGCAGTTGCACTGCACTGACGTTGGTGGCTTCCACCGGGATCAGCAGGCGCTCAGCCTGCGGCAAGATGTAACCATTGCCGATGAATTTGACCTCGGGCAACAAAGCGCTGACTTGTAACTCATGCTGGTAAATGCTGCCAAGTGCCTGACCTTTGGCCGATTTCAGGGTGTCGGCCAGCCAAAGCTTCACCACACCACTGAGCTTATTGGCCGGGAAAATATCCAACCGATTGCCGTGAATGCGGGCACGGACGTCCTGATCATTTAATTTCACCAGCCCAAACAGCTCTTGATTGGCCAACGGTTGGCTGAAATTGACGCTAAAGCGCTGCCCATCCTGATCATCAAAACGGGTTGATAATACCGACAAACGTTCGGGTTCGGGTAAAGTCAGCACGCGCTCGGCGGCAAATTCGCTGGCGCTGAGTTGATGTTTCCAGCGCAGGCGAAAACTACCTGGCCCCTGACTCAGCCCTGTCGCAGTCACCTGCCAACGTCTGGGGGTAAGTTGTTTAAACTCCAGCTTGGCATCTTTGGCGCTGCTTTGATCCAGCACCAACAGCTGCGCGAGCGCTGCGGCGGTTAAATCATCAGTGCTACTGACTTCGAGCACATAATTGATTTGCTCGGCATCAATCTGAAAGCCTTGTTCCTGTAACGCCAGCCGCTGCTGGATCGCTTGAATTTGACTACTAAAATCGCCTTGCAGGGCGACCAACCCTGAGCTGGCCAAGCCTTGGCCGGACAAAGTTAACGTGACTGCCGCCGCTGAAGTGAGTGGTTTTATCGGGGTCAGCTGCAAGGTTTTTTGGTCAAGCCATACCGGGGTAAATAAGTTGGCCGGGGTTGAGCTAAACATGGCTTCGGCCGGTTTGCCAACCAAACTGCTTGGCACCACAGCTTGGTTAAAGCGATAGCTTAATTGCGCGTCGGCAGAGACTTCGCCGGTGGGGTATTCCAGCAACAGTTTTTCTAGTTGGGGCAGCGGGGCTTTGGCGGTTGTGACTGCCGGTGGCGGCGTGTCTGATGACGGCCGCAGAAAAAATACCGTGGCGGCTACGAGTACAGCAACACCAACAATTGCGCCAAAAATTGCGGAAACATGTTTCACCATCAGAGCTATCCTTTGCGGTCTGTGTGTGCCAGGGCGTGAGCTGCAGGATAGCAGAAGAGGCTTGAGTCTTTAAAGACTAACTGCTCGGTGCTTCAGGGCGATAAACATCGCCCTATGCCGAGCGCTAACACCGATGGTTCGTTTTATTTATTTAACGCTTCATGCGCATGTTCGCCGCGATGCAACTGGTCGTGAACCGCGTGATTATGCGGCAGGTACTGCGGCAGCAGTGAGCCGATAATCATGCCGGCAAGGCTGGCGAGGAAGCCGGCAAATTGCGGCGCTAGCAACGGGTCTGCTGGCCCGAATAAGCTCAAGCCAATCCAGACCGTTAAACCCGCCCCAATCGCGCAAAGCGCACCCTGATTACTGGCGCGACGCCAATACACACCAAAAGCCAAGGGTACAAAGGCGGTCACCAGCGTGACTTGGTAGGCACTTTCGACCATGGCAAAAATCGACGCATCACTGTGCAGGGCATAAGCGAGCACCGCGCAGCAAAAGGTGCAAAAAAAGGACGGCAGCTGCCGTCCTTTTTTTGCACCTTTTGCTGCGCGGTGCTCGCTTATGCCCTGCACAGTGATGCGTCGATTTTTGCCATGGTCGAAAGTGCCTACCAAGTCACGCTGGTGACCGCCTTTGTACCCTTGGCTTTTGGTGTGTATTGGCGTCGCGCCAGTAATCAGGGTGCGCTTTGCGCGATTGGGGCGGGTTTAACGGTCTGGATTGGCTTGAGCTTATTCGGGCCAGCAGACCCGTTGCTAGCGCCGCAATTTGCCGGCTTCCTCGCCAGCCTTGCCGGCATGATTATCGGCTCACTGCTGCCGCAGTACCTGCCGCATAATCACGCGGTTCACGACCAGTTGCATCGCGGCGAACATGCGCATGAAGCGTTAAATAAATAAAACGAACCATCGGTGTTAGCGCTCGGCATAGGGCGATGTTTATCGCCCTGAAGCACCGAGCAGTTAGTCTTTAAAGACTCAAGCCTCTTCTGCTATCCTGCAGCTCACGCCCTGGCACACACAGACCGCAAAGGATAGCTCTGATGGTGAAACATGTTTCCGCAATTTTTGGCGCAATTGTTGGTGTTGCTGTACTCGTAGCCGCCACGGTATTTTTTCTGCGGCCGTCATCAGACACGCCGCCACCGGCAGTCACAACCGCCAAAGCCCCGCTGCCCCAACTAGAAAAACTGTTGCTGGAATACCCCACCGGCGAAGTCTCTGCCGACGCGCAATTAAGCTATCGCTTTAACCAAGCTGTGGTGCCAAGCAGTTTGGTTGGCAAACCGGCCGAAGCCATGTTTAGCTCAACCCCGGCCAACTTATTTACCCCGGTATGGCTTGACCAAAAAACCTTGCAGCTGACCCCGATAAAACCACTCACTTCAGCGGCGGCAGTCACGTTAACTTTGTCCGGCCAAGGCTTGGCCAGCTCAGGGTTGGTCGCCCTGCAAGGCGATTTTAGTAGTCAAATTCAAGCGATCCAGCAGCGGCTGGCGTTACAGGAACAAGGCTTTCAGATTGATGCCGAGCAAATCAATTATGTGCTCGAAGTCAGTAGCACTGATGATTTAACCGCCGCAGCGCTCGCGCAGCTGTTGGTGCTGGATCAAAGCAGCGCCAAAGATGCCAAGCTGGAGTTTAAACAACTTACCCCCAGACGTTGGCAGGTGACTGCGACAGGGCTGAGTCAGGGGCCAGGTAGTTTTCGCCTGCGCTGGAAACATCAACTCAGCGCCAGCGAATTTGCCGCCGAGCGCGTGCTGACTTTACCCGAACCCGAACGTTTGTCGGTATTATCAACCCGTTTTGATGATCAGGATGGGCAGCGCTTTAGCGTCAATTTCAGCCAACCGTTGGCCAATCAAGAGCTGTTTGGGCTGGTGAAATTAAATGATCAGGACGTCCGTGCCCGCATTCACGGCAATCGGTTGGATATTTTCCCGGCCAATAAGCTCAGTGGTGTGGTGAAGCTTTGGCTGGCCGACACCCTGAAATCGGCCAAAGGTCAGGCACTTGGCAGCATTTACCAGCATGAGTTACAAGTCAGCGCTTTGTTGCCCGAGGTCAAATTCATCGGCAATGGTTACATCTTGCCGCAGGCTGAGCGCCTGCTGATCCCGGTGGAAGCCACCAACGTCAGTGCAGTGCAACTGCGCATCTTCCGCATCTTTCCAGACAATATTCCGCAACTGCTGCGTGATACCAACGAAAATCTGTTGACCAATCAGTGGACGCAGCAAGGGCTGGGCCGATACATCGCCGAGCGCACGCTGCCCCTGAAAGATGCTATCCGCGACACGACGGCGGTCTGGCAGCTGGACGTCACCGATTTGGTCGGCCAATACCGCGGCAGTGTGTTGAGCATCGAAGCTCGGGTGTTGCCACAACATAGCCTGTACCCTTGTGATCAAAAGTTGGCTGACGAACCACTGACGCCGCTGACCCGCCTGAGTTATGACGGGTATGACAAAGAAAGCGAGATCCCATGGCGCTTGTGGAAGTTTTATCAAATCAGAGGCGATTACGATTGGGACCAACGTAACAATCCGTGTAATGACGCGTTTTACCGCTATGACCGCAGCAGCGCAAAAACCTTTATCGCCTCCAACCTCGGCCTCATCGCCAAAACTGGGCAGGATGGCCAGCTGCACGTGTTCAGCACAGCGCTGGATCAAGGCTTACCACTTGGCGGCGTGCAGATCAGCGCATTGAATTACCAACAACAACTGATTGGCAAAGGCCAGACCGACGCCAACGGCATGGTCAGCATCAAGCCGGAAGGCGAGAGCTTTTTTATCAAAGCAGAAAAAGACGGCGACACCGGTTATCTGAAAGTGCCCGGCAATGCGCCGTTGCCAACCAACCAGTTCGACACCGGCGGTGTCACCAGCATCAGTGGCGTCAAAGCGTTTTTCTATGCCGAACGCAATGTTTGGCGACCAGGTGACAACATCTATTTGAATTTAATCGTGCAAGACAAGGCGAAACAAATTCCGGCTGACTTCCCGATCAGCTTGGATTTTTTCTCGCCCAAAGGGCAGAAAATCAGCAGCGTGACGGCCAAGCCGGTCGGCAGCGGTTTTTATCGGTTTGACCTCGCCACCGCAGCTGAAGCGCCAACCGGCAACTACACCGCTATCGCCAAAGTGGCAGATAACTACTTCGATACTGTGCTCAAAGTCGAGAATATCCTGCCGAACCGGCTCAAACTGAGTTTGGCATTGCCGCCGGTGTTAAACGTCGGTGACAACCCGATGAAACTGAGTGCGCAGTGGTTAAGTGGAGCCAGCGCCGAAGGCCTCAAAGCCGATATCGAATTAAAATTAAGCACAGCGCCCACCGAATTTGACGGCCTGCAAGGCTATATGTTTGACGATGCGCGCCGCCAGTTTAATTCGCAAAAAAGCCTGATTTGGCAGGGCAAATTAGGCCCAACTGGAGAAGCCGATTTCAGCCATAAACCGGCGCTCAATACTGCCGCGCCCGGCGCACTCAGAGCACTATTTTTGCTGCGGGTGTTTGAACCCAGCGGCCAATTCAGTACCCAATACAAAGAAAGCTTACTGCATCCCTATCCGCGGTATGCCGGGCTGTCGCTGCCGGCGCAATACCAAGACGAACCGCTGGCCGATAATGCCAGCATGGCGGTCAACACGGTATTGGTCGACAATCAGGGCAAAAAGCAACCGGGCCAACCGCTGGTGGTGCAACTGTTTAAACTGCGCTGGAGTTGGTGGTGGGACAGCAATGACAGCCAGTACAACTATGCCAGCGATGCCGATGATCAGGAGATCTCGCGCCGCGAGTTAACCACTGATGCGGCCGGGATGGCCAGCTTTAACCTCAATGCCGCTGAGTACGAGCAAGGTCGCTACCGGATGGTAGTCTGTGATAACTCGACCGGTAGCATCACAGCCGCCCACTGTTCCAGCCAGATTTTTTACATTGGTTGGGGCTGGAGTGAACAGCAAGGCCGCGACAGCGCGACGCGTTTAGGCATCAGTGCCGACAAAGAAGAATATCAGGTTGGCGACAGCGCCAACATCAATTTGCCGGCCGGCACCAAACGCCAGGTGCTGTTAACGTTGGAAAATGGCAGCCAGCTGATCGACAAACGCTGGTACACGCTGGAGGCTGGCCAAAATCACCTCAGCATTGCGCTGGACAAGCGCATGGTGCCGAATGTGTATGCCCATGTCAGTCAGATTTTACCGCACGCCAACCGGCCATCAGACTTACCGCTGCGCAGTTACGGCGTGGTGAATTTGCCGGTGAAAGATCCGGCATCAATCTTAAAGCCGGAGCTGACCTTACCGGCAGAAGTCGCGCCGGAAAGCAGCTTTACGGTAACAGTGCGGGAGCAACAAGGCCAAGCCATGACTTACACCCTAGCGCTGGTCGACGAAGGCTTACTCGGCATTACTGACTTTAAAACACCAACCCCGCATAGTGCGTTTTACCGCCGGGAAGCGCTTGGCGTGCGAACCTGGGATTTATTTGATGATGTGGTTGGCGCCTACGCCAGTGATTTGAGCCGGTTACTCGCGGTTGGCGGCTCCGAGCTTATCGCCAAGCGTGACAACAAACGCATGCAACGCTTTAAACCGCTGGCGCAAACCTTCGGCCCCTTCACCTTAGCCGCCGGCGCCAGTGCTGAACATCAAATCAAACTGCCGCCATATATTGGCGCAGTGCGCGCCATGCTGGTCGCTGGCAACGGCTATGCCTATGGCCAAACTGAAGCCGCGGTGAAAATTCAACAGGATTTAGATTTACTGACCACGGCACCCCGACTGGTCGGCCCAGGCGATGAATTCAGCTTGCCAGTTACCTTGTTTTGGCAAGGCAAACAAGCCACCACAGTCAAAGTCAGCGCCAGCGCCGATGACAAACTGAGTCTGCTCGAAGCCAGCCAAAGCGCGACCTTCAGTGGCCCCGGTGAGCAAACCGTGCTGTTACGCCTCAAAGCCAAAGACAGCAGCGGCATTGCAACGCTGACCGTTCAGGCCAGTAATGGCCAACTGCACAGCCAAGAGGTGATCCATCTGCCAATCCGGCTCCCCAACGCACCGGAACAACGCGTGCTGGCGCAACTGTTAGCGCCGGGGGAAAGCTGGCAACCCAAAGCGGAGCGCTTTGGCATCGCCGGCAGCAATGCACAGTGGTTTAGCGTGCTGGGCTTAAATAATTTCAACCTGACCGCGTACTTAAACGCGCTGGCGCAATATCCGCATGGCTGCGTGGAACAAACCACGTCCAGAGTGCTGCCGCTGTTGTTCGCCGGACGGTATCAAAGCTTTAGCCCGGCCGAGCTCGACAAAATGACCCTGGCGATTAATCAGCAACTGCAATTCTTAGCCGGTTACCAGTTAAGCGACGGCCGGTTTGCTTATTGGCGCGATGGCGGTTATTACGTCGAATGGGCAGATTTATATGCCGGTTATTTTATGCAAAAAGCCAAAAGCCAGGGCTATCAACTGCCGCAGCCGGCCTATGCCAATTGGCTGAACTACCAGAAGAAACGGGCCAATCAATTCGATGGGCGCAGCGACGATGACTTAACCTTGCAAGGGTTACGTTTGTCACTGCTGGCGCAAGCTGAACAAGCCGATCAGGGCGCGATGAACCGGCTGCGTGACATCCTGCAGCAGCCGCCTAGCAGCGGCACCACGCCGGCTTCGCAACCAGCTAACAACCCGCTAGTGTTAGCGCGATTGTATCTGGCACAGGCGTTTCTGGAGCAAGGGCAACAGGCTGCCGCTCGTGAGTTGATGGATGCCCCAACCCTCACCGGCACGCAACAATCGCAGCTACCAATTGGCAGCCAACTGGTACAGCGGCTGGTGCGGATCCAAACCTTGTTTACTGCCGGTCAGACCGCGGCCGCCATGCAGCAGGCGCAGGATGTACTGACTGACATTGACTTGTCGACCGGCGCCACGCTGGAACAAGCCTTAGGCGGGCAAATCCTCACCGAGTTGTTAAGTAGCAGTGGCGCCAGCAATGGCAGCGAACGGCGGCTGACGCTGATCGAAAAAGACCAACCACTGGATATTGCCCTCAGTCAGCCCGGCTATAGTCTGGCGTTGCCGGAGTATTCAGCCGAGCAGTTTAAAGTGAGCAATACCGGCACAGCCCCCTTATTTGTCAGCCTGCTGCGCGAAGGTATTCCGCCGGCCGGTTCAGAACAAGCCATCAGTCAAGGGCTGCGTCTAACCAGTCACTACACCGATTTGGCCGGCCAGCCCATCGATATCAGCACGCTCAAGCAAGGCACTGATTTTGTCGCCTGGGTCAGCGTGGAAAATACCGGTCCAGATGCACTGTCGCAGTTAGCGCTGACCCAAGTATTTGCCGCCGGTTTTGAGCTGCGCTCGGCGATGCTGGCCGAAGAAGCGCAAAGCGCCGCCGTCAGTTATCAAAAAACCGGCGACGACAGGCTTTACACCTATCTGGATTTAGCCGCTGCAGGTAAAACCGGCGCCAGAGTGGTATTAAAAGCGACGTTAAATGCCACCTATGCCGGGCGGTTTTATCTGCCGGCCTGGTCGGTGCAATCGATGTATAAACCGCAAATACAAAGCCGTATTAGCGGGCTGTGGGTGGAGATTAAGCCCTGAACCGGCTGCGCCGCCGCCACTATGCCGCAGTCTTATTCGCAGCCGCACTGGCACTGCTAGCGGGCCTGCAATGGCCAGATTGGCCGGCCCGGCTGCAGCAACCGGACTGGTCGGTTGCCTTGTATGACCGCACCGGCCAGTTGATTGATGTGCAGTTGGCGCGCGACGAACAATGGCGTTTGTTTTATCAGGGCGACACCATTCCGGCGCGCTATCGCGATGCGCTGCTGCAATTTGAAGACCGCTATTTTTATCAACATCCGGGCATTAACCCCGCAGCCATCCTGCGGGCCAGCCGCGATAACCTGTGGCAACAGCAGATTGTCAGCGGCGCCAGCACCATCACCATGCAACTGGCCCGGCTGGCCTATGGCAAAACCAACCGGACGGTTTGGCAAAAAGGCCGGGAGATTTGGCTGGCGTTGCAGCTGGAATGGCATTATTCCAAAGATGAGCTGCTCGTGATGTATGCCAGCCACGCGCCCTTTGGCGGCAATATTGTTGGCCTGCAAGCTGCCAGCTGGTGGTATTTTGGCCGCGAGCCTGCGGCGCTGAGCTGGTCTGAAGCCGCATTACTGGCGGTGTTGCCGAATAACCCTGGCGCCCTATTCCCCGGCCGACGTAGCAGCAGCCTGGCCTCGCAACGGCAAGATGAACTGCGCAACAAACGCAATCGGCTGCTGCAACAGCTCGCCAAGGCCGGGCGCTTAAGCCCGATTGATCTGGAATTGGCCTTGGCCGAACCCTTGCCAACGCGGCCGGATGGCTGGCCGGATCAGGCCCCCCATTTGCTGCGCTATTTACAGCAGCAACAGCCGGCTCAATTCCGCTTCGACAGCACTATCGACGGCACACTACAACAACAAACCCAACGCGCCTTACAGCGGCATTTGCGTTTGTTAAGCCAACAAGACGTGGCCAACCTCGCCATGGTCATCGTCGACCATCAGACAATGCAAGTACTGGCCTATCACGGCAATCAAACGCTGAATGCGCAAGCCGGCGGGTTTGTTGATATCGCCCAAAGTCCGCGTTCCAGTGGCAGCATTCTCAAACCATTTTTATACGCGGCTTCACTGGATGCTGGCTTGATTTTACCCACTACTTTACAGGCCGATGTGCGCAGCCAATTCGGTAGCTACAGCCCGGCGAATTTTGATTTGCAGTTTCGCGGCGCCGTCGCAGCCAACCGCGCCTTGGCGGAATCACTGAATGTGCCGGCAGTAAGGCAATTGGCCAGTTTTGGGGTCAGCCAGTTTAAAGATTTGCTGCTGCAAAGCGGCCTGACCACGCTGACGCGAAGTGCTGATCACTATGGTTTATCGCTGATTTTAGGCGGCGCCGAAACGCGGCTAACTGAACTGACTCAACTGTATGCCGCTATGACACACAGCGTCGGCGCACAATCGGTAACAGTCCCGCCGCTGCAGTATTTACTGCAACCCCCAAACCGCACAGCGCTACAACTGCCCTACTCCATTGGCGCCGCCTACTTAACTTTGCAGGCATTAACTGAAGTGGAACGGCCAGACTCCGAAGGTAGTTGGCGCGATTACAGCGCAGTGCAAACTATCGCGTGGAAAACCGGCACCAGTTTTGGCCTGCGTGACGCCTGGGCTATTGGCAGTAACGGCCGCTACAGCATTGGCGTTTGGGCCGGCAATGCGGATGGCAAAAGCGCACCGGTGCTGACCGGTGGCCAGAGTGCTGGTCCGGTGTTATTTGATTTGTTTCATCAACTGCCCAGCGCCAACTGGTTAAGCACGCCTTGGCCGGCGCTGACCGAACTCAATGTCTGTAAGGCGGATGGATTTCCGCAACGCTTGGGCTGTGACAGCGAATTAACGCAAAAACCCAAAGCCGCGCAATTGCAGCTGGGCGCCGGCTATATGCGTCAGCTGTGGTTAGATCCGACCGGTCGCTACCAGCTACCACAAGGCTGTGTGTCCGGCGTGCAAAGCCAGCCGCAGACGCGACTGGTTTTGCCACTGGCGATGGCGTGGTTTTATCAGCAACAACATCCGGATTACGCGCCACCCCCGCCACGCTGGCCGGTGTGCACTGCAGCCGGGTTGCCGGCATCATCCGACGAAGAGCAAATCGCGATTATTGCGCCAGTCAGTCAAGGGTCAATCATGTTGCCTCTGCAAAGCGATGGCAAACTCGGCGCGGCAGTGTTTCGCGCTGTCACCCAAGACCCGCAGCAAACCTTGGATTGGCATCTGGCCGGCCAGTATTTAGGCCGTACGAACAGCCCACATCAGATGGCGATAAAAGTGCCGTCCGGCCAATACGAATTAGTGCTGACCGACGCCAGCGGCCGGCGCTTAACCCGCCGCCTGCAGGTGGTGCGGGCTGAATTCGCCGGCAGCAGAACCGGCTCAGCGCAGCCATAACCCCAGCTAAAACCGGTGACAAAAGACAGCATCAGCCTGTGATCGTCGGCAACCAAATGGTTGCGCCGATGGCCGCAATGCCACCAAGCGTGACCACACACCCCAGCAGCATCAGGCCCGCCACTGCCCATTTCACCGCAGCACTGCGCTGACGCTGCGCCCAGAACACCAGTTCGGCGACGGCCATCGGCAGCAAATAGCAGGCAAAGCTGAAGAATAAATCCATCGGCCCGTCGAGCTTTTTGTTATTGCCCAGTGGTCCCTGGTTCAACACATACCAGCCAAACAGATATAAGCGGAAACTCCAGACACCGTTCACCAGTAAAAAGCTATGCACAGCCCAGCGTTTATGCGCGTTGAAATTGCGGGCGATGGCATAACGCCAGGCGAAGAAAATCGCCACCGGGATCAGCACACCGTTCAGCGTAATGCCAATAGCACCGAGGTCGCTGAGCCGGTTGCCGGCGCCCCAGGTTAAGTACAGCCCGGTGATAGCGCCGCTCAAGCCCAGCGTCATAAACATCCGGCCATTCCAGCGGTGCAACTTGGGCATTTTCTGCCGGATCTGCGGCACAAACTGCAGAATGCCGCCAAGCCCGAGCAACACGACCGGCAGGATATGGCCGAAATAAATCAGATTGTAAAAACCTTCGCCTGGTTTGTAACCACCGATATGATTGCCCTGATTGACGCTTTGATAATCGCCGCTCAACAGCGGCGAGCCATAGCGCGCCATGATGTAGATAGCAAATAACCACTGGCCGCACAGCGCCAGCACAAACCAGCCGTACACACTGCCTTTGAGCATGGCGGCAGCGCGGTCGACGCGACGCGGTGTCGGCGACGATTCTCGAACCGATGAGGTCATCATAAAAAACTCCTGAAGCAACAAATGTTCAGGCAGCATGACGGCAAAACCTGCGTTGATCGCGCCGGATTCGGAATTCGGCCTATGGTTTTTGCCAGTTTCCACGGGGCTTTGGCAGCCACTGAACCGCCGTTACCTTTTGTAACAGTACCGCGCATACAATCCGCAGCTTCTGCTTTGACGCTCGCTAAAACCAGCTGTTACCATCGACCTTCTGCCGGTTCCGGAACGAGCACCATGTACCAAAGCATTCATCTGTTATTACTCGTCGTTAGTTTTGCTTTGTTATGCAGTCAGTTGCTGGTGCGGCAGAAACAACTGGTGCATCTGCTATTTGCCGCGTTTTGCGGCTCCGTGTGTCTGATGGCGATTAAACGGCTGGGTGGCGCTGACCTCGGCCTGTATCAATATCTGGTCGGTATGGGTATTTGCATGACCTGTAACGGCTATTGGTTATTGTCCAGAGCGATGTTTCGCAAACAGGACGCAATTAACTGGCAACACGTGCTGGTGGCCGGCGCCATTGCGCTGTTGATTGTGGCCTCGCAAGGGCTTTTGTTGCTGCAACAACTCTGGCCTGACGCCCAGCCGCTGTATGCCTCCAGCCGCGTCGTCGTTAACGAACTGCTGAATTTATTCTCTTCGACGATTTTGATGTTAACGGCCTGGGAAGCCTGCCGCGGCTATGCCCAGACGCAAGGTGCAGAACGCCGGCACCGCCAGCTATTTCTGGCTACCTTCGGCAGCGCAGTGGCCGTATGCGCCATCATTGCCAAAATCTGGTTGCCGGCGCAGGGCACCGCACTGCAGATGGAAGTTTTAAGTGCCGGCGCCGCTGTGGCTATCCTGATCATGACACAATGGTTGATCCGCCAACGCTTTGCCGCACCAACCACAGACTCAGCCGGGGCTGATGAGTCGGAAACGAAACCGCAGGCGCTATCGAGCGCCCTAACGCTACAACTGCAGGCACAACCTGCCCTGCCAACTGAAGCCAGCAGCGACAACACGGTCACAACTGCGTTGAGTCAGGCCGATATCGCGCTTATCACGCAGCTGCAACAGCTGCTGTTTCAGGAAAAACTCTACCTGCAGGCCAATTTACGCCTGACCGACATTGCCCAGCAGCTGCAAGTGCCGGAATACCGCGTCAGCCGGCTGATCCGCAGCCAGTTTCACGCCAGCAATTTTAATAACTTCATCAATACCTTACGGATAGAACACGCCAAATCCCTGCTAACAGATCCCGCCGCACAACATTGGTCAGTGTTAGTGATTGGTTTGGAAAGCGGCTTTGCCTCGGTCGGACCTTTCACCCGTGCCTTTAAAACTCAGACCGGTGACACGCCGAACGAATACCGGCTGAAACAGCGCGAGCCGGTACATCTGGTAGATTGGGTACATTCGTGATGGTGCCAGAAACATGGCGATTTGTGGTTGGTCGCTTGCTTACCTGCTGACCGCAGCCCCTGAATGGGCCGCTTCGGCCAATACCGAGACCAATCGACTGATGTCGGTGTCCGACGAAATGCCCTGCGCAACGGCAAGAAATGACAGCAAGGTGATCGGGGCATGTTGCTGTGCTGATGCCTGCATTTTATGGTGCCCATCAAGCAAATAGTGAGTTAAACACCAATGGCTGGTGACTGCGGATTCATCTTCGCAGTCAGCCGGCGCTTTGACATCCAAAATACTCAACGCGACAGCCGTAGGCTCGCATCCATCGCTAATCGCGTTTACATAGGCCTGAATTTGGCCGCTATTGAGCCAGGAAGCAGGAAACATCGGTACTACAAACTGAAACAGGCGCTCGGTGGCGGACAGCACAATATCTGGTAAGCGGTAGTATTGAATTTTAGGTGAATGTGGCAGGCCCCAAAACCCATCCATACCCCATAACGCAATTTGTTCGTGGCTAAAATAGTCGCCAGCACCACCTAACTGGACCTGCTGTGGCAGCACCCGCAGCAATAACATCTGGTATTTTTCGTTCGGTAAAATGTTGGTTAATGCCGCCACAACGCTCTCGTCCAATCTGGCGATCCCAAGTTGCAAAGTTCCGGCAATAGCGTCGGCGCTGATGTTCTTGTTTGCGCCTTCCAACCGCTCAAAGAAGAAAGTGCAGGTATTGCAGATATTGCCAATGTGGTAGGCCTGTTTGCCATCAAC
>JAIXXN010000072.1 GCA_027490725.1 Oxalobacteraceae bacterium | reverse complement strand
TAGAACTCGCGTGCGCGCAGTTCGGTCAGCAGACCGGTTTTTTCGATGGTGCGTTTGAAGCGACGCATTGCGACTTCGAACGGCTCGTTTTCTTTAAGGCGAATAGTGGTCATGTAAAAATTCAAACCGTTTGAGGTTATAGGGAGAAAGAGACTATAGCAGCTTTTCCGGAAAAATGGAAGCCACCAAGCGGACTAGGGGGCGCAGTATATCAGACAGATTGCCCTGCTGCCACACCAGATGCCCAGGCCCACTGGAAATTATAACCACCCAGCCAGCCCGTCACATCCACGGTTTCCCCTATGAAGAACAGGCCCGGCACTTGGCTGGCCATCATGGTTTGCTGGGACAGTTCGCGGGTGTCGATACCGCCGCGCGTGACTTCGGCTTTTTTGTAGCCTTCCGAGCCACTCGGGGTCAGGGTCCACTGATTGATGGCGGCGCCCAGCTTGCGCAATTGTGCGTCCGGCATATCGGCCAGACGGGCATCGGCGGCAAAACCGTGGGCGTGCAGCAAGCCTTCGGCCAGCCGCGCCGGCAGCCATTGCGCCAGCACATTGCCGAGTTGCTTCTTGATGGTGCTCTTGCCTTCGATCAAGGCCGCCGCCAGGTCCAGATCCGGCAACAGATTAATCACGATCGGGCTGCCTGCCGTCCAGTAGGAGGAAATCTGCAGGATTGCCGGGCCGGACAGACCACGGTGGGTGAACAGCAGATCTTCCCGGAACCGCCCGCCACTCGGCTTACGGCCCTTGAAGGAACCGGTTTCCACCTCGACTTCCAGCGCGATGCCGGCCATTTCCACAAACGGCGCCCAACTGGTGGCATCAAAGGTCAGTGGCACCAGTGCCGGACGTGGCTCCACCATGCGCAAGCCAAACTGCTCGGCAATACGGTAGCCGAAGTCGGTAGCGCCGATTTTCGGGATCGATAGGCCGCCGGTGGCAATCACCACGCTCTCGGCTTCGATCTCGCCCTGTTCGGTCTGCAGTACAAAGCCGCCTTCGGCGCCCTGCTCGAGCGCCGTCACAGCACACGGCATACGCCAGTGCACGTCGGCGCGGCTGCATTCTTCCTTGAGCATCTCGATAATCTGTTCGGCCGAATCGTCGCAGAATAGCTGGCCACGGTGCTTCTCGTGATAGGCGATGCGGTATTTCTTTACCAGCGCGACAAAATCGGCCGGCGTGTAGCGCGACAGTGCGCTTTTGCAGAAATGGGGATTTTCGGACAGGAAATTGGCCGGGCCGGCGTTAACATTGGTGAAATTACAACGACCGCCGCCGGAAATGCGGATTTTCTCGGCCAGTTTGCTCGCGTGATCAATCAGCACCACCCGCCGTCCGCGCTGGGCTGCCGTGGCTGCACACATCATCCCGGCTGCCCCGGCGCCGATTACCACTACGTCAAACTTAGCCATAATTATCCTATCGTCCAAAGGCGTATTGTACTTGAGACAGACACCCTGCCACCAACGCCAGCCTAGACGATAGGCTCCTGGATGCGCTGGCGCGAACGCAGAGTGCGCGATACCAGCAGGCATTGCGCCACCTGTTCGGCAATCGACGGCGGCACCGGCACTTCGCCGGCCAGCACGGCACGGATCCAGCCGGCGGTGGTCTCAGCGTCGCGCTCGGCCGGCAACACCGGCAGCTCGCCCACCTGGGTCTGTTTCGGCACCAGTGTGCTGCGCAAGCCGCCATGAAACCAGTCGATCTGCTGGGCCTTATTGGCATTGGCCACCGTCTCGCCTTCGGTACCGCGCATCAGGAAAGCGTCACCGCGTTCCGGCAGCGCAGCCGTTGTAAAGTACTCGCCCAGCAGTTCCAGATATTCCGGATGGGTGTAGGACACCAGCCGCAGGGCCGGTCCGGCAAACGGCTGCATGATCTTGACCAGCGTGTGCGTCGAGTTGCGCACCCCCAGGCGGCGCCGCAAGGACAGCAGATACGCCAGCTTGGGCGCCAGCACGTCGATAGTAATCAGTGCGACTTTACCTTGCGCCAGCGCCTGCTCGGCGTCGGCATGATCGGCCGCCTGCGCCACACCGAGCGCCGCAAACACTTCGGCACTGGTCACGCGCCCCGTGTCGGTGGCCACGCCATGCACCAGCACCGGCACACCTTCGCGCGCCAGCAGCAAGGCCAGCAAGGGCGTCAGATTGGCCATTTTGCGGGCCCCGTTGTAGCTTGGCAGACACACCGGGGCGTACGGCCCGACCGGCGCATTCAGGGGCGCGAACGAGGCTTCGGCCGCATCCAGGAAACCGGCCAGTTCCTGCACCGATTCGCCCTTGATGCGCAGCGCCAGCAAAATCCCGCCCAGTTCCAGTTCACCGACCCGGCCATCGAGCATGGCACGGTACAGTTCGCGGGCGTCGTCGCGGCCCATGCTGCGCGCGCCATGTTTGCCGCGGCCGATCTCCTTAATGATGGGAGCGGCCGGAAAGAGAGTGTCAGCGTGTATCGTCATGGCAGCAGCTTAAACCAGTCCGCCGCATTTCGGCTACACTATCTCTCCCCCGAAATGAATTGAGCCAGAGAATCATGATTTCCCCAGATATCGAAAACATCAACGTCACCTCGTTTGCGCCTATGCCGTCGCCGCAAGAACTGCACCGCAAACTGCCCCTCACCGACCTCGCCTCGGACACTGTGATGAAGGGCCGCGAAGCGCTGCGCAACATCATCGACCGTCAGGATAAACGCCTGTTCGTAGTGGTCGGGCCCTGCTCGATCCACGACCCGGTCGCCGGTCTGGACTATGCACGCCGTCTGCAGGCGCTGCAGGCCGAAGTCGCCGACACCATGCTGCTGGTGATGCGGGTGTATTTCGAGAAGCCGCGCACCACCACCGGCTGGAAGGGTTATATCAACGATCCGGACATGGACGACTCCTTCCGCGTCAACGTCGGCATGGAAAAAGCCCGCCAGTTCCTGCTCGACGTGTGCGAACTCGGTCTGCCTACCGCCACCGAAGCACTCGACCCGATTTCGCCGCAATACCTGGGTGACCTGATTGCCTGGACGGCAATCGGTGCTCGCACCACCGAATCACAGACCCACCGCGAGATGTCGTCCGGCCTGTCGACCCCGGTTGGCTTCAAGAACGGCACGGACGGCGACATCAGCATCGCCATCAACGCGATTCTGTCCTCGGCCCACCCGCACTCCTTCCTCGGCATCAATGCCGAAGGCAATGTCGCCATCGTACGTACCCGTGGCAATGCCTATGGCCACGTCGTGCTGCGCGGCGGCGATGGTCGTCCTAACTATGATTCCGTTTCGATCGCGATTGCCGAACAGGCACTGGCCAAGGCCAAGCTGCCAGCCAATCTGGTGGTCGATTGCTCGCACGCCAACAGCTACAAGAAGCCGGAACTGCAACCGCTGGTGATGGCCGACGTGATCCACCAGATCGTGCAAGGCAACCAGTCGCTGGTCGGCGTGATGATCGAATCGAATATCGCTGCCGGCAACCAGAAAATTCCTGCCGATCTGTGCGAACTGAAGTACGGTTGCTCGGTCACCGATGCCTGCATCGACTGGGACACCACCGCCACCATGCTGCGCGCGGCGCACCAGCAGCTGAAAAACCGTCCTTAAGTGACACCACGTTAGGACGTCCCTCAGCAGCAGCTTCAGGCCATGACCAGTACGCGGGTAGCCACCCCCGCCGTGCCGGCCAGCGCTGCCTCGGCCCGGCTGGCCGGGGCACGCAATTCTTCCAGATCCAGATATACGCGTCCCTCGTCGAGTAGCACGCTATAACGTCGGCCCGTGCCCTCGCGCGGTGGCTGGTCGCCCGCCTCAAGCACCGCATGCACCTGCTCCTCATCCGTACGGAACAAGGCCACGCCGGGCAATTCCTGCCATGCCAGTCCACGCGGCACCAGCCGCACGCGGCACCAGCCGCACGCCGCTCAGCGGCACATCCTTGATCTTGCAGATCAATTGCCAATGTCTTGGCATTGCATCGTCTCTCGCCATTGCACAGTCCCTCCCCATGCCCCTATAGAAGCAAAAGCGGTGCCATGATTTGGCAGGAAAACTCTGACCGAATGGCAAAATTAGCCCGGTCCCGGTGCGGCCGGCGAACTGCCGTGGTGCATGGTTGCACCGGCTTTCCATTACAATGGCGGATTACTCTTACCCATCTGCACACTTCATGATCGTTCTTGGCGTTGAATCTTCCTGTGACGAAACCGGCCTCGCGCTCTACGACACCGAGCACGGCCTGCTCTCGCACGCTCTGTATTCGCAGGTGGCGATGCATGAAGAATATGGTGGTGTGGTGCCGGAACTGGCTTCGCGCGACCACATCCGGCGCGCCCTGCCCCTGCTGATCCAGGCACTGGAACAGGCTGATAAACGCCTGGACCAGATCGACGCGATTGCCTATACGCAAGGTCCCGGTCTGGCTGGCGCATTGCTGGTGGGTGCTTCGGTGGCCTGCAGTCTGGGGCTGGCGATCGATAAGCCGGTGCTGGGCGTACACCATCTGGAAGGGCATCTGCTGTCGCCGCTGCTCGCGTCCGAACCGCCGGAATTCCCGTTTATTGCCCTGCTGGTCTCGGGTGGTCACACCCAGCTGATGCGGGTCGATGGCGTGGGCCAGTACACCCTGCTGGGCGAAACGCTCGATGATGCGGCGGGCGAAGCGTTCGACAAATCCGCCAAGCTGCTCGGTCTCGGCTACCCCGGTGGACCGGCAATTTCCCGTCTGGCCGAATACGGTGATCCGGCCGCCTACAAGCTACCGCGCCCTATGCTGCACAGCAAGGACTTCAACTTCAGCTTCTCCGGCCTGAAAACGGCCGTGCTGACGGTGGTCAAGAATCACGAACAGCAGGTGGTGGCGAATATCTGCGAGCAGGACAAAGCCAATATTGCGCGCGGCTTCGTCGACGCCATCGTCGATGTGCTGACAGCGAAATGCGTCTCGGCCCTGCGCCATACCGGCCTGAAGCGGCTGGTGATTGCCGGTGGTGTCGGCGCCAACAGCCAGCTGCGCAGCGCCCTGAATGCGGCAGCCGCACAGAAGAAATTCAAGGTCTACTATCCCGAGCTGGAATTCTGCACCGATAACGGCGCCATGATCGCGTTTGCGGGCGCACGGCGCCTGATGATCAATCCTGATGCAGCAAAGAAAGACTACGGCTTCAATGTCCGGCCGCGCTGGCCGCTGGAAGAACTGCGCGTCATTTAGCCACTGCGCGCTGCCCGCTCGGGCAGCGCCGCAACGCTCTCAGCGCTCACTCGCTAGCGCAAGGACGCGCCCCCACCACAAACGATTGCCTGAAAATCGGGACGCAAGGCGTTTGCGACGCATTCGCGTTGAAGCTCCTTGATGGCCCTTACACCGTTCAGGCCGTGTCCGGATGTCGGATCTGACCCCGGTTTAGGATCTGACCCGGGTTTATTTAGGCTTGTACCATAGCAACCGAAGCCAGCACTGCCAGTCCTACCAGCGGGACCAGGAAATGGGCTTTGCCGAGCCGCACACCGCGTGCCGCAAGGCGTTCGCTACGACGACGGTGCTCGTCTGCCGACGATTCGTGGTTGAAATTGTTGTTGGTTTTTTGTTCAATTGTATTTTTCATAAAGCCTCCATATGGAATGATGATCGTACTTTCCAGGAGGCATTGCAATTGTCATGCCATGCAACATTGCCCAAAATTGCGTCAAAACGGCAAATTCCGGCACTTTTGTGGTGAACAAGCCACAGCCATGCGGCAGCACAGCACCAAAGTCGTGCAAGCGCCTAGACATGCGGCTTTCCGCAAATCAACTTTAAATCTAAAGTATTCCGCTGGTTGGGGCGCTAAGCAGATCGCGGCGCGGATAGTCCCATTGCGGCACGCCCACCGGGCATTTGCCCGTGTGCGCCGTTTCCAGGGTGGTGAAGTTGCCCTTAGGCGTGGCCGCGAAACGGTAATCGCCCAGCGTACCGCTGACCAGCGCCAGCGCCGGCAGGCGCGCGAAGCGCAACCATGCTTCAGCGGCACAATTCTGATCTTTCAATTTTTGCAAGGCCGCCAGCGGAATCAGCACCTGCGCAATCTCCTGCACGGCGGGTGACAGCGGATGGGCCGGCTCGGCCGCCGCCAGCGCTGCCGGACACGTCACGGCCGGTGCCAGACTGAGCACGCCACGCCGCAAACGGTAATAGCCTTGCCGCGGATTGCTTTCGACACTGGCATACGCCCAGCACAAGGGCATGGAGGGAAACGCCGTCATCGCGACATCCACCACCTGTGCCCGCGGATCCTGCTGCTGCAACAGTGCCGTCAGCAACTGCCGGCCCTGCAGCGACGCATAGTTCTGCAGCAAGAGAAACCCACCACTCAGTGCCAGTCCCAGCAGCAGACCGGCACGGCCTCGGCCTCGGCCTTGGCCTTGGCCTTGGCCTTGGCCTCGGCCTTGGCCTTGATGATGACTTTGCCCCGACTGCGCGGCCTCAGCCCGCCCCTGTACCAGTGCACACAGGCCGCCGAGCAGCCCCAGTACCAGTACGGCAGGCCACGCCAGCAGTGCCTTCTGCGCAAAGAACAGCAGCACGGCTGCCAGCGCCAGCAGCACGACCAGGCGTAGCCAGCGACGGGCGATCATGAGCGCCAGCGGCACGCCCAGCACCACCCAGAATAGCGGCTCGACGATGAACACCATATCGCCATACCACCAGCGTGCATCGAAGGGATACCACGGATGCAGACCATAGGAATTGCAGTAATCCATCAGCAGGTGCAAGGCCAGACCGAGCCCGATACCCAGCCCCAGCGCACCTCGCGCCATGCTACTGGTGCGCAGCAAGGCCCGCGCCGCCGGCCAGCACAGCCAGATCAGCGCCGCCAGCAACAGCCCTTGCGGCAAGGCCAGCAAGGCCGTGTGGGTATAACCGCGGTGGTGTAACAGATAGCCTAGCGGCGCCTGCAACAGCGGCGACAGCAGCAAATCTAGATCCGGGAAATTACTGGCCAGCGCGGTGGCCACCAGCAGCAGACGATGGCGCACATGCTGCGCCTCCTGCGTCGCTTCGGCGGGCAGACTACGCTGCAGCACGGCGCCCACGGTGGCGCCGATGATGCTATGGGTCAGATTATCCATGCACCGCGCTGCTGTCCGGCAACGCCGCGCAATACGCGACGCTATCGCCGCCCAGCCGGCGCGCTTGCGCCAGCGACGTTTCGGCCTGCTGTAGCAAGGCTTCGCCCTCGCTGACGGCCATGAAGTCGAGCGCACCAATGCCGACGCTGGCCGTCACGGGCAAGCTACTGCCAGCCAGCGCGTGCACCTGTGCGGCAATTTTCTGGCGCAAATTGTGGGCCAGAATGTGTGCCCCATCGAGCGGCGTATTCGGCAGCATGATGCAGAACAGCGTCTCGCTGTAGCGGCTCGGCACATCAATCACCCTGACGTTGTCGCGCAACAGCTGGCCGACACTGGCCAGTACCTGCTCGAGCACCGCATGACCGCGCTCGGCCCGCAGCGTCGCGGCGGGGTCGAGTTCGAGCATCAGGGCCGATAGCGGCGAACGGAAGCGGCGCGCCCGGGCGACTTCGAATTTCAGTTTCTGCCGCAGGGAACGGCGGTTGTGCAAGCCGGTCAGGTCATCGGTGGTTGCCAGCAATTCCCGCTCGTGCAGCACACTGGCCAGCGTGGCCTGGACAGCATTGCGATCGAGCACAGCCATCACCTGACGCGCCAGTTGCTGCAAGGTCGCGCGCTGCGCCTCGCTCAGTTGGCCGGGCTGCTCACTGAGCACCGCCAGCGTGCCGATCGGATAGCCATCCGGCGAACACAGCGGCGCGGCGCAGTAATGGCGTACCCGGGGCGCATCCAGCGTCCACGGCATGCCCGCCGTGCGGTAGTCCAGCAGCACATCGGAAAATTCGGTGATCCCGCCGTCCAGCACCGCCAGCGCACAATAACTGTCATCGCGGGCCAAGGCTTGCGTGGGCACACCGTGCACCGCTTTGAACCAGACCCGTTCGCCCTCCACCAGCGCCAGGCAGGCCAGCGGCATGCCGCATAGCTGCGCGGCCAGAGCAGTCAGGAAATCGAGATCGGGATCCGTCGCGGAGCTGCTGTCCGTCAGCTGATAGCGCTGCAAAGCAGCCAGCCGGAACTGTTCGGTTTGTGGGCGGGCCAGCGGGAGGGATGTAACGTTTTCAGCGACCTGCATGAGCTTCCTGTACGGCGACGAAGGACAACCGGACGCCATGGCACAGCGTCCACCAGTGATGCTATCCGGACAGTTTAGCCGAAACAGGCTTAGCTTTGTGCCATGATTTCGCGCAAAGCCTGTTCGAACACGGCAGCCGGCTGGCCGCCCGAAATCAGATGGCGCTGGTTGATAATCACTGCCGGCACAGAATTGATGCCGTGGCGCTGGAAGAACTGCTCGGCTGTGCGTACTTCCTCGGCAAACTGCTGCGACGACAGCACCGCTGCGGCGGCCGTCGTATCGAGCCCGACCGAGGCGGCCGCGGCCAGCAGCACCGCGTGCGAGCTGGGGTCCTGCCCTTCCGTAAAGTAAGCGGCGAACAGCGCATTTTTCAGCGCCAGCTGCTTGCCCTCGCCCTCGGCCCAGTGCAGCAGACGGTGGGCGTCAAAGGTGTTATAAATCCGGTCGCGCTTGCCCATGGCAAAATCGAAACCCACTTCGGCGCCACGGGCACGGATCATGGCACGCGCCTGTTCCTGCTGTTCGGGGGTCGAACCGTACTTCTCGCTCAGGTGCTCATCGATATTCTGGCCCTCCGGCCCCATCGCCGGGTTCAGCTCGAACGGCTGCAGCGTCAGCGTCACCTCGGCCGCATCGCCGAGATTGTGCAGCGCCTGTTCCAGCGACTTCAGGCCGATCGCGCACCACGGACAGGAAACATCCGAAACGAAATCTATCGTCAGCGACTTACTCATCATTCACTCCATCAGGGCTGGGTTATTTTTTCTTGGCGGCGCTGCTTTTGCTGCCAAGGCGGCTCTCTTTACCGGCCAGCAGATTGCTGATGTTCTTGCTGTGACGGAAGGCTAGCAGAGCGCTCATCACGAACACCGCCAGCAGCTGGGCATCGGCGCCGAACAGCAGGCCGTAATAAAACGGCGCGAACAGGGCAGCCACCAGTGCTGCCAGCGAGGAGTAGCGGAAGGCATAGGCCACCGCCAGCCAGGTCACCAGAGTGGCCAGTCCCAGCCATGGATTCAGGCCGAGCAGCACGCCCAGCGCCGTGGCCACGCCTTTGCCGCCGACGAAACGGAAGAACACCGGCCACAGGTGGCCCAGGAAAACGGCAATCGCGACCAGCGCGATGGTCATGTCGCCGATATTC
The DNA here is from genome assembly GCA_027490725.1 of Oxalobacteraceae bacterium. GTDB lineage: Bacteria > Pseudomonadota > Gammaproteobacteria > Burkholderiales > Burkholderiaceae_D > Rugamonas. Next base: position 6,699 of record JAIXXN010000072.1, on the reverse strand, counting down.
AGCTGATGCTGGAAATGGATCGCCAGCCAGACCGCCAGCCAGCCTTTGGCAGCATCACCGATCAGGGTGACAATCGCGGCGGCCTTGTTGCCACTTCGCAACACATTGGTGGCACCCGGATTTTTCGAACCATAGGTGCGCGGATCGGCAAGCCGGAACAGCTTACTCACCACCACGGCAAACGAAATCGAGCCCAGTAGATAGGCGGCGACGGTCATCCAAACTGTATTCATCATTTCCTCAAAAGCAACACAAAGCGTGCGGCAACGCGCACAAAGCGCCTGAATATACACCGTCCGCAGCGGGACGACCAGAGCGCCAAACTCGCAAGTAACTTGCATCACATATAGTTAGTTGTTAAAGTGCATTAATGATCTGCGCCAACTTTTTTGCGCACACCCCGGTTCAAACCATTTGAGCCTGCATGGCCGCCTAAACACCGCGGCAGATTTCGAAATTGTACCGCCATCACGCGGAAAACCTGTTACGTCCGCAACACCACCTGTCACCTGCAGCTGGATCGCGCCCATAGGGCGCCCTGTTAAATATAAGAGAGAAAATATGCAATCGATTGCGACCCCTAACCGTCCCTTGACGCCCCGCCTGCTGGCACTGGCTGTCAGCCTGTGTTTTTCCGCCGCCGCCGTGGCTGGTCCTAGCGAGCAGGCCCGCATCACCGAACTGGAAAAGAAACTGGAAAAGAGCCTGGCGCTGATCGAAGCGCTGAGTAACCGTCTGCAGCAGGTCGAAGCCGGTGCAGCGCCAGCCAGTGCTACGGCAGGCAAGGCCCAGGCCGTCGCCGCCGAAGCGAGCGCCAGTGCCCAGGCCACCAATGCCGCGCTGGTCGCCCAGCAAGCCCGTCTGGAACAGGTCGAAAGCAATCTGGTGCAGGTGGCCGATACCTCCGCCAAACGCCGCGAAGTGGGCTTGCCGGTGCACGGCTTTGCCGACGTCGGCTACGCCTATGCCAGCAAACCACTGGATAACCGCAAGTCCGGCTTCGTGCTGGGTAACTTTGACCTGTATCTGACCCCGGATCTGGGCGACCGCGTCAAAACCATTATCGAACTGGCCTTCGAATACGATGAAAAAGGCAACTCCGTCGGTACCGACGTCGAGCGCCTGCAAATGGGTTACACCTTCAGCGACGAGCTGACCCTGTGGGCCGGCCGCTTCCACACCCCGTATGGCTACTGGAATACCGCCTTCCACCACGGTGCGCAGATTACCCCGTCCATCATGCGTCCGCGCCTGATCGCGTTTGAAGATCAGGGCGGCATCCTGCCGTCGCACACGGTGGGCGTGATGGCCACCGGGACCACCCGCATTGACAGCGGCCGCCTCAACTACGAAGCATTTGTCGGCAACGGTAGCCGCCTGACGGGCGACGTGGGCGACAAATCGCTCGATTACAACGCCGGTAAAGACGATAACAATAACAAGGCCGTGGGCGCCAATCTGCGCTACACCTTCGGTGGCGTGCTCGATGGTGTGACCATCGGTACCAATGTGATGCGCCAGCAAGTCGATGAAGAAGGCACGCCTATCAGCACCCGTCTGAACATGCTGGGTGCGTTTGCCGCCGTGGATCGCGACAACTGGGAATTCATCAGCGAATACTACCGTTTCCGCAATCAGGATCTGTCCGGTAACACCGGCAGCCACAGCAGCTGGGCTGGCTATGCCCACCTCGGCTACGCCCTCAGCCCTCTGTGGACACCGTTTGTACGCCTGGAAAAAGCTGTTCTGGATCAAGGTGATAACTACTTCCTGAACAACGTCAACGGTCGCTCCTACCAGCGTCAGGTGCTCGGCGCGAAGTACAACCTGACCAATACCACTGCCCTCAAATTTGAACTGAACCGTACCAAGGAACTTCAGCCAGCCGGTGAATTCCAGTACCACGAAGCACGCGCCCAAGTCGCGATTCGTTTCTAAGGAGCCCGACATGACTGTAATTTCCACCTTCTCCCGTACGCTGCTGGCCATGGCACTGAGCCTGCCGGCGCTGGCCATGGCCGGCGACGTCATCGTGATCAGCCACGGCGCACTCAACATGCCGGCCGGCGACGTGCGCGACGCCTACATCGGTGAAAAGCAGATCGAATCCGGCGTCAAGCTGGTGGTGTTCGATAACGCCAGTCTGCAGAAAGACTTTCTCGACAAAGTGGTACAGATCGATAGCGCCAAGTATTCGTCGATCTGGACCAAGAAGGGCTTCCGCGAAGGTTTGAATCCGCCAGCCGTAAAAGCCACCGACGCCGAAGTGATTGCTGCCGTGAAAAGCACGCCCGGCGCAGTCGGCTATGTCAGCAAGGCGCCCGCCGATGTGAAAGTGGTCAAGAAGTTCTAAGCCATGCAACGCGCAACCCCTACCCGCCTGCCGCGCTGGCTGGCGGGGATACTACTGGCCATGCTGTGCATGGCCAGTGCACACGCTGCAGGCTTGCTCTATCAGTTGCCGTATCGCTGGGTTGATACCGATGGCAAGCGCGTCGCGCTGAGCCAGTATCAGGGCAAGCCGGTAGTGCTAACGCTCGCCTATGGCGCCTGTAAAAAAATCTGTTCCAGCAGCGTGTTCGCCATGGAACAGATGCAGGCGCTGGCCGAACGCCACAAGGCCCAGCTGCAATTCGTCATCGTCAGTCTGGATCCGGAACAGGATACCCCGGCCGACTGGCGCGACTTGCGCAAAACCCGCAAGCTGGAACGTTCCAACTGGAGCATTCTGTCCGGCAATGTTGCCGATACGCGCGCACTGGCTGCCAATCTGGGCATCACTGTGTGGCGTTACCACGAACATCTGCTACATGATTTCGGCATCGTATTACTCGATGAGCGCGGCAATATCGTGCGCACCATGCGCCACTACGATGACGACATCAACGTATTTTTACAAGGCGCACTCGCTTCGAGCGCCGCCAATACCAGGGAATAAACATGTTCGCCCATTTAAAACTGAAGCAGCAGATGTATCTGCAATTCGGCCTCGCCGTGATTCCGCTGGCGGCACTGCTGCTCTACCTGGTGACCTCGGTGAGCGATCTGCCGGTACGGGTCAAAGCCGAGCTCAACACCTATCACACGAGCCTGCAGGCAAGCTCCAACTACAAGGATTTTCTGAACGGCGTCACTGACGCGGTCGATACGGGCAAACTCAGCGACAAAAGCCTGAGCCTGCTCAGCGCGACCCGTACGGATATCGAAAAACTGCGCGGCAGCGCCTCCACGCCCACCCTCGAAACGCTGGCAACGACGCTGGGACGTTTGTCGCAAAGCCTTAGTCGTGATGCCAGCATCGCTGCCATCATGCCCTTGCGACAGGATCTGAACGCCGCCAAACAGGGACTCGAACAGCTCAATACCGAAACCGAACAGGCACTGGAAGCGATGGTCGAGCAGGACGCCAGTCACGCCAAAACTAAAAACCGTCTGGTCGGCGTGGCGGCGATTATCACCATTGGCCTGCTGGGCTTCATGGTGCGCCAGATGATCCAGAACATCCTTTCGCCAGTGCTGTGGGCCGTCAAGGCGGCCAAACGGGTCGCCGCTGGCGACCTGTCCGGTGCCGACGGAATCCGCATGCGCCATGACGAAATCGGCGAACTGCAGCAGGCGCTGGTCGAAATGAATGACGCCCTGATCGCTGTGGTGACCCGGGTGCGTGAAGGCGCCGACACCATCGCCACGGCCTCCGCTGAAATCGCCCATGGCAATCAGGATCTGTCGGTACGCACCGAACAGCAGGCCCATGCCCTGGTGCAGACTGCCAGCTCGATGGGCACCCTGACCAGCACCGTGGCGCAGAACGCCGACGATGCAGCCAACGCCAATCAACTGGCCCAGTCCGCTTCTCGGGTGGCAGCAGAAGGGGGCAACATCGTTGAACAGGTGGTCGACACCATGGGCGCGATTGCCAGCTCGTCGAAGAAAATTGTCGACATCATCGCCGTCATCGACGGCATCGCCTTCCAGACCAATATTCTGGCCCTGAATGCCGCCGTGGAAGCAGCCCGTGCCGGCGAACAGGGGCGCGGTTTCGCAGTGGTGGCTACCGAGGTACGCAATCTGGCCCAGCGCAGCGCCACGGCCGCTAAGGAAATCAAAGACCTGATCAACGATTCGGTCGAGAAGGTGAACAGCGGCAACGAGCTGGTGGCCCATGCCGGCCACAATATGCGCGACATCCTCGACAACATCCAGCAACTGGCCAGCATCATGGACCGCATTACCGCCTCCAGTCATGCCCAGCGCACCGGCATCGAGCACGTCAGCGAGAATATTGTCAGTGTCGATGGCAGCACACAGCAGAACGCTGCGCTGGTGGAACAGGCTGCCGCAGCGGCCAGCTCCATGAGCGAGCAGGCGCAGCATCTGGTGAAAGTGGTCAGCATTTTCAATCTGCGCCACGAGTCAGCGCTGCAGTCACAGCCAAACTCGGCGCGCAAAGCCGCTAAACGTCCGCCGCAACTGGCAGCCTGACCCGCACCGCCGGACGGCGCTACGGCGTCAGTCCGGCAAGGCCACTTCCACGGCACGTGCCTGTAGCACGCGCAGCAATTCCTGCGGCGCGATGCTCACCAGATAGCCGCGCCGGCCACCGTTGATGTAGATCTGCGGCAGGTCGAGTATGCTCTGTTCGACAAACACCGGTAAGGCTTTCCGGGTACCAAAGGGACTGGTGCCGCCCACCAGAAAGCCGGTATGGCGCTGCGCTACTTCCGGCTTGCAGGGATCGACTTTCTTGCAGCCGATCTGGCGCGCCAGATTCTTGGTCGAGACTTTGCAGTCGCCATGCATCAGCACGATCAGCGGTTTGGCGCTCTCGTCTTCCATCACCAGCGTTTTCACCACGGCATGCTCGGCCACGCCCAGTTCGCGCGCCGACACGCTGGTGCCGCCATGCTCCTCGTAGTCGTAGGGATGTTCCGTGAACGTGACGCCATGCTTGCGCAAAAACTGCGTTGCCGGGGTCTCGGAGATATGCTCTTTTTTCGCCATGCGTGATACGCTGCCAGTTAGTCGGGGTTAGCTCAGGAGGCTGTCATTATGCCGCAGGAAATCCGTTTTGCCACATTCAACGTTTGCAATCTGTCCCAGCCCGGCGCGAAACTGTATGACAATCTGGCGCCGCTGACGGAGGCCGACTATGCCGCGAAAGTGCACTGGACGGCGCAACAGCTGGACCGTCTGGATGCCGACGTGATCGGCTTGCAGGAAGTATTCTGCCTGCAAGCCATGCGTGACGTACTGGCGCACAGCCAGCGCTACCGCGAGGCAGCGCTGGCCGGCGTCAGCACCACGCCCGATCCACACACCGGTCTGCCACGTCAGATGCCGCAGGTGGCCCTGATTTCGCGCCTGCCGCTGAGCGCCCCTGCCACCATCCATAGCGCCTTCCCGGCGGGCGTGACCCTGCCTGCCGGTAGCCGCGACGCCCTGTGCTACGCCCGTGCGCTGCTGCAGGTCAGCCTGCAACTACCGGACGCACGCACGCTGGACGTGCTGGTGGTGCACCTCAAATCGAAACGCCCCGATTACGCCAGCGATGACCAGCAGGACAACCCCATGTGCCACGCCCAGGCTCAGTTGCGCTCGCTGATCCGGCGCGGCACGGAAGCGGTCGCGCTACGCGCCCTGCTGTGCCAGCTACACGCCAGCACACCGCGTCCGCGCATCGTACTGGGCGACTTCAACGACACCGTCGACGCCGTCACCACCAGCATCATCATGGGCGAAGGCGGCAGTGCTACGGCCGGTCGCTATTATGATAGTCGCCGCATCCAGGCCGATCCGGCCGCCTCGGCGCACGGCTACACCATCCTGCACGAGGAGCGCCGCATGACCATCGACCACGTGCTGGTGTCGGAACATTTCCACCCTGATGCGCCGCTGGCGATCGGCCGGGTGCAGGCGGTGCGCTATTTCAGCGAACACCTGCCGGATGCCATCGTGGGGGCCTCGGACCATGGCCAGGTACTGGTGCAGCTGCAACTGGATGCCGCGCCAGCCCGCTGAGAGCCACATCCATTCTGCAGTGTGCGGTGTGCGGTGTGCGCAACTTCAGCCCCGCTTTTCTGCAGTTCAGCGCGATATTTTTACCGCTGGTCGCACGCCACTGGTGACCGGGCTGGCTTTTTCATAAAGTGGCACGATGCGCAACAACGCGCTTCGCCCGCCGCAGCATTTTATGGAAAAGCCAACAATGAAACTCGAGACCCTGCACCCTAGCCTGCCTACCACCCGTTCGTCCCGGCGCTGGCGCGCGCCACTGGCCATTGTGATCGTGCTGGCCGCTGGCGGTGCTGGCTGGACCGTGCTGCACGGTAAGCCGCCAGCCCCGGCCAGTGTCGCCAAGGATGGCAAAGATGGCGGCAAAGCGGCGGCGCCCGTCATGGAACTGGCCGGCAGCGATATCGCCGCCATCGACGCGCGTGCACTGGCCGTCAAGCTGCCGCTGTCGGGCTCGCTGGCGCCACTCAGTTCGGCCACCATCAAATCCAAAGTCTCGGGCGTGGTCGAACTCACCACGGTACAGGAAGGTATGAGCGTGGCCGCCGGTCAGGTGCTGGCCCGCATCGATCAGGCCGATCTGCGCGCCCGCCTGCAACAACAGCAGGCTGCGCTCGATGAAGCGCAAGCGCGGCTGGCGCTGGCCAGCAAGAACGAAAACAATAGCCAGACCCTGCTCAAACAGCG
>JAIXXN010000021.1 GCA_027490725.1 Oxalobacteraceae bacterium | reverse complement strand
CGCGTGGCCCCATTGCGGCAGCAGCGCCAGACTGGCGTAGATGCCGAGGCGGCCGCCGATTTCCAGGCAGCGGTGGATGGTCAGCAAACGGCGTACATAGCGCGCATCGCGCGCGCCGCGGTCGGCCATGACTTCGTTACGGATCGCTTCGATCTGCTCGCCAAAGGCGGCGATTTCGGTGGCAGTAAGGTGGGATGGAATAGGCATGGAATTCTCGTGGAGTTGCGTTGGTTCGTTAAAGCGCCAGTTCGACGTCGCCGACGGCCGCGCAGACGCACACCTGTACGGTGTCGCCCGGTTCGGCGATCAGGCTGCCATTGCGCAGGTCGCGCACGCTGCCGCTGACCAGTTTGGTGTCGCAGCCGTGGCAGATGCCCATGCGGCAGCCGTGTTGGGGATTCAGGCCGGCAGTTTCGGCGATGTGCAGCAGACTGCTGAGGCCGTCCGAGGCGGCGTCAGTGCTGCTGGCAGCGAAACGCACCCGCCCCGCAGTGGCGGCGTCGGTGTTCAGTGCGAGCGGGGCGTGGAAGCGCTCCACATGCAGTTTGTCGGCAAGGCCAGCGTTACGCCAGTGGGCTTCCACGTCCGCCAGCAGGCTGGCCGGACCGCAAGCCCAGACTTCGCGTTCGCGCCAGTCGGGGCAGGCCGCTTCCAGTTGCGCGGCACTGAAGTGCGCACCGCCGTCGCGCGTGTATTCACGCACCAGACGGTAGTGGGGCTGGCTGGCGGCGAGCGTTGCGAGTTCGGCGCCGAAGATGACGTCGTGCTGCTGCGGTGCGTAATGCAGGTGCACGGTGTCTGGCACGACTTCCAGTTCCTGCACGCTGTTGCGCAGCATGCTCATGATAGGCGTGATGCCGCTGCCGCCAGTAATGAACAGCGGATGCACCGGCATCGATTCGGGCAGCACGAATTCGCCTTGCGGCTCGCCCAGTGGCAGGTATTCGCCGACCTGTACTTGCTGTACCAGATGTTGCGACACGCGTCCGCCCGGCACGGCTTTGACGGTGACGGTGATGCAGCCGTCCGCGCGATTCGGGGCCGAGGAAATCGAATAGGTGCGGGTGTGGCGCTGGCCGTCGATCGGCACGCCCAGTCGTACGAACTGGCCGGCGCGGTGGCTGCGCCAGCCGCTGCCGGGACGCAGGGTCAGGGTGCGGCAGTCGGCGGTTTCCTGTTGCACGGCAACGACCCGCGCCATCAGTTTGTGGGTGGTCCAGAGCGGGTTGACCAGCTCGACGTAGTGAGAATGGCGCAGCGGGTAGGCAAACATGTCCGCCAGTCGCGCCAGTGAGGTTGGTATCGTCATGGTATGGCAAATAAATAGAATCGCCATAATTGTGGACACTTGTACACATCAAGTCAAGTCCAGTCTGCTTGGTAATTAGGCAAGTATGACCGTTCGCTCTCGCATCTTCCCGCTTTGAGCATGTAAAATAGGGGTACATCTGTACACAAGGACACCATGAGCGAGCACGAATCCGACGAGAGCACTGCGCGGCCCGAGCGCAAGACCGGCACCCGCAAGGCGTTGCTGCAAGCGGCGCTGATGCTGGTGGGGGAGGGCCGCAGTTTCACCAGTCTGGGCTTGCGCGAAATCGCCCGTCAGGCGGGAGTGGTGCCGAACGCTTTCTATCGCCACTTCCGTAACACCGACGAACTGGGACTGGAGCTAGTCGATGAAACGGGGATTACACTGCGGCGCCTGCTGCGCGAAGCGCGCCAGATCGATGTGTCGCGCGGCTCGATTCTGCGCCGCTCGGTGCGCGTGTATCTTGAGTATGTGAAGGCCAACCGCCTGCAGTTCCAGTTCATTGCGACGGAACGCTCGGGCGGCAGCCGGATTCTGCGGCTGGCGATCCGCACCGACGTGACCCACTTCACCAACGAGATGGCGCAGGATTTGCGCGCGCTGGGTCGTTACCGCGACCTGTCGACACCGCGCCTGCAGATGGTGTGTGGTCTGATTGTGATGACGATGCTGGCGGCCGCCACCGATATTCTGGATCTGCCGCCCGGTCAGCCGCTGCTGGAAGGGGAGATGGAGGAAAACTTTGTGCAGCAACTGCACGTGATCCTGCTGGGGGCTTCCAAGTGGCAGGAGAAAGACCCGCGCGGTGGCGGGGCGCCCCGGTAGATGAGCTGAGCTCCCGCCCGGCCAGACAGCCGCGATGGAATCTGATCGCGCCAGTCTCGCGGCCCGGGCGCAGTGCCCCGGCGGAGCGCTGCGTTGCCAGCTCTGGCGCAACAACTGCTAGCCAGCGCCGCAAGGTCAGCGATCGAGTAGCGCTTCGAGTGCCGACTGCAAGGCTAGCGGTGCCACCGGTTTGGTCAGCAACATCAATCCGAATCTGGCAGCCAGCTGTCGCGTTGCCGTGTCGGTCTCGCCACTGACGAGAATCACCTTGCGCCCTTCGGCTTGCAAGCGCTGGGCCAGCATGATGCCGGATTCCTGACCCGGCAGGCGGACATCGCAAAGGATCAGTTCGCAGGCCGCGCGCGCTTGCCAGGCCAATGCCGCCGTGCCGGCCCACTCGACCTGGGCGCCCCAGGATTGCAGTAGATGCAGCATGCCCTGGCCCACCAGTGTGTCGTCCTCGACCAGTAAGATGCGGCGCCCCGTGAACAACTGGGTGCGGGTCGACAGGAAGTCACGCGACGCTGCGCCGGTCTGGCTGATACCGGCCGTGGCACTGTCCTCATGTCGCAGCAAGCTTACCGACATGCAGCAACCGTGTCCGGGACGCGAACGCACCCCGATCTGTCCCTGTTGTAGCAGGGTTAAGCGCTTGGCGATGGCCAGGCCGAGTCCAAATCCCTGTGCCGGCGAACGCGCGTCGTTGTCGAGTTGAACAAACTCGGAAAAAATCTGCTCTTGCTGGTCTTCGGCGATACCCTGACCGGCATCGCGCACCTGTATCTGCCAGCAGCGTCCTGCCGGACGCACGGCCAGTAGTACCACCCGACCCGGGGGCGAATATTTCAGGGCATTGCCCAGTAAATTTGTCAGTACGCGTCGCAACATCACCGGGTCGGCAAGGACATATTGCGTCGGGGTGACGCGTGCGCGCAGGTGCACCTGGCGTTCTTCGGCGAGTGAGCGATGCAGCAACAGCAGTTCGTCGAGCAAGGGCTGGAGTGCCACCGGCTGTAAATCGGCCTGCTCGATATTGGCTTCCAGTCGCGCCAGATCCAGCACTTGCGACAGCAGTGCATTCAGTGATTGCCAGGACAGACTGATGCCGGCCACGGCTTGCTGGGCGATTGCGTGCCCGGTTTGTGCCACCACCGGTTCGATGGCATCGAGATACAGTCCAATCGCATGCACCGGCTGGCGCAGGTCATGGCTTATCGCCGCGAAAAAACGCGATTTTGCCAGGGTGACGTCGTTCAATGCCTGCACGGCGTTTTCTGCCTGAACTCTGGCGATTAGCTGCTGATGCATTAGGCGCATCTGGATATTCGCGATCTGCATCAGTAAGATCGGCACCAGCAGGGTGGAAATGCCGAGGATCCAGCTGATCGACCGTCCCTCGGCTATGCCTTCCAGAACCAGCCTCAGGCCGGTGGGCAGCGCCACGATGTACAAGGCGACCAGGACACGGGTCTCGTCCAGACTGGAGACATGGTGGAAGATGAGTACGGTGCACACGGCCAGCAAATAGACGCCAAGAACGGTCTGCGCCAGGGAATCGCCGGGCGCGTAAAGAAAATAGGCCGCGCTAGCGTTAGCGGCCATGAAGGTCCAGATCAGGCCGCGCAACCTCCAGCAGCGCTGGCGCTGGGATAATTGATCAAACTGTGTGCGCCGGATGATAGACAGGCGCAGCACGCCGGTACTGACCGTGATCAGCCACCATGTCAGCGGTTTCCAGCCCGGCAAGATGTGCGAAAAGAAATAGGCGATCAGCCCCGCAAGCAGCATCGCGACGGGGAAGACGCGGGCGTCGGCTGGTAACTCTTCGGGATCTGGCGGGTTTTTCGTGAGGGCAGAAATGCCGGTGCTCATCGTAATTCTTCGTCGAAGCGTGCCGCCTGCGTGCGGTTGGTGACGTTCAATAATTTGAACAGCTCACTGGTGTAGTTTTTTACGGTCCCTTCACTGATCTGGATCTTCTCGGCGATGGCTTTATTGGTCATGCCGATGCGTAACATGCCGAGGATCTCGTCGAGACGCGGACTGAGCTTGCGAGGCGCGGCGGCCTTTTCGCTGCCAGACTCGACGAATCCCGGCTGGCCACCCGCCATACATTCCCGGATAGCGGCTTTCATCGCGCTGGCGGGGGTATTTTTCGACACAAAAGCGCGTACCGAAGGGAGGTTGAGACAGCGCCGCACCAGGTCGGGCGAACTCAGTGCGGAGACCACCATGGCGGGGATCTGCAGATTTTTGCTGAGAATTTCCTGCAGGGCTTCGCCGCGATCCATGCCCGGCATATTCAGATCCACCAGCGCCAGGTGGGGCGCTGGGGTATGGCGCATCGCACGAATCAGGGATGCTGCGTCGTCAGCTTCCAGAAATTCCACGTCTGCAAACAGGGTGGAAATCATTAATTTCAAGCCATCCCGGACCAGCGCGTGATCTTCGGCGAGCAGGACGATCACAGGAGAGTTGCTGCAGGAGACTTGATGTAGATCAGACATATTCCGCCACTTATGAGTAAAAAGGCAATTATATCGGCTTATTCGATGAGTAATTATCAACAATAATCAATATTTTTTGCTCGCGGGGGCGTGGCGGGCTGTTTGACGCAAGTGCAGCATAGCATGGCAATGTGATCAGAAATGCACACATTCTCACAGTTGGCAGAGCACTATCCTTGCTGGCAAGGATAGTGCTCTGGGTCAAATACGCATTACCACATGATGACGCGCTGTTCAGGCGGCAGGTACATCGGGTCGCCCGGTTTGATGTCAAACGCCTGATAGAAGCCCGGCTGGTTCATCACCGTGCCTTTGGCGCGGAACTCGCCCGGCGAATGCGGGTCGCTCTTGATCTGCGCAATTGCCGCTTCCGGACGCAGCTTGGCGCGCCACTTGGTGGCAAAGCCGATGTACAGACGTTGCTCGCCGGTCAGCCCATCCAGCACTGGCGACGGTTTGCCTCCCAGCGAACGCTGGTAAGCCTGATAGGTGATCGACAGGCCGGAGTTGTCGCCGATGTTTTCGCCCAGCGTCAGTTCGCCGTTGATGAAGTAGCCCGGTACCGGGCTGTAGGCGCCGTACTGTTTCACCAGTCCTGCAGCACGCTCCTTGAAGGCACGGCGATCTTCCACCGTCCACCAGTTGCGCAGACGGCCTTTGGCATCGTACTGGCTGCCGGAATCGTCGAAGGCGTGGCTGATTTCGTGGCCGAAGGTAATCCCCAGCAGACCATAGTTGACGGCGTCTTCCGCTTTCACGTTGAAGAACGGCGGTTGCAGAATCGCGGCCGGAATGGTGATCGAGTTCAGCGCCGGGCTGTAGCTGGCGTTGACGGTCTGTGGCGTCATCGACCATTCGTCGCGATCGACTTCCTTGCCCAGCTTGTCGAAGTTCTGTTGACGGCCCCAGCTGCGCACGGCGCGCACGTTGGCGATCAGGTCATGCGACTGGGTTTTCATGGCACTGTAGTCGCGCCATTTTTCCGGGTAGGCGATTTTTGGTTTCAGCGCGGCCAGTTTCAGCTGGGCTTCCTGTTTGGTCTCCGGCCCCATCCAGTCGAGTTTTTCGATACCATCTTTGAACGAAGCCACGAAGTTGTTGAACATGGCCATCACGCGGGGCTTGGTTTCCGGCGGCAGATACATCTGCACATACAGCTTGCCGACCGCATCGCCCAGCGCGCCATCGGTGAAGCGCAGCGCCAGTTGCCACAGCGGTTCGCTTTGCGGTACGCCGCGCAGCACCGTGCCATCGAAGGCGAAGCGCTCTTTGACGGTGTCGGTATCCAGATAGGCGGCATAGCTGTCGATGATGCGCCAGTTGAAGTAGCTCTTCCATGCGTCCAGCGGCACGGCCGCGATCAGGTCCGACAGGCCGGTCAGGTAGCTGGGCTGGCGCACCACGGCGGAATTGGTTTTGCTGGCCAGGCCCATGGCCTTGAAGTAGGCCTGCCAGTCAAATGCTGGCGCAAGTGTGCCGAACTGGTCGAATGCGACGCGGTTGTAGGATTTGACGGGGTCGCGCATCTGCACGCGGGTCCATTGCGCGGCGGCCAGACGGGTCTCGATGTCGAGTACCTGTGCGGCGTGTTCGTCAGCCGCTTTGTCGCCGCTGCGGGCCAGCATGGTTGCGACATGTTTCAGGTACTTGGCACGTACGGCGCTCAGTTTGGCGTCGTCGGCTTTCAGGTAGTAGTCGCGGTCCGGCAGGCCCAGACCGGACTGGCTGACGTTGACGGTGTAGTGCTCGGGATCCTGCGCATCGGGCGCCACGCCGGTGCCGATCGGGGTTTGAACGCCCTGCAGTTGCAGGTAGGCGAACAGGGCTGGCAGCTCCTGTTTGTCTTTCAGACTGGCGACGCGCGCCAGATCGCTGCGCAGCGGCTTGAAGCCGGCGGCATCGCGCGCCTTGACGTTCATGTAGCTGCTGTACAGGTCAGCGATCTTGTGGGTCTCACTGCCGGCTTTGCCCGGTTTTTTCAGAGTGGTTTCGATCAGTGTGCGCAACTGGCCCTGGGCCGTTTCGCGCAGTTCGGTGTAAGTGCCCCAGGTCGATTTGTCGGCCGGGATCTCGGTGTTGCGGGTCCAGACGCCGTTCACATAGCCGTAGAAGTCGTCTTGTGGGCGGACGGCAGTGTCCAGCGAGTTCGGGGCTATACCCGAAACCAGGGCGTTACTGCCACTGGCTTGTTGGGCATGCAGCGTCGGGGCAGAGAAGGCGAGTAGGGCGCAGCAGGCGGCGCTGATAAGCGTGCGGTTCATGGTGTTCCTTTAGGTAGACGTGAGGCTGGACAGGATCGGCTGTCCCGGCCCGTGGCGGCGATTATACCGACAGAACAAGCCTCATCTATGCAGGAACTGCTGCTGGTAATGTATTGTTTTGTATCGTACTTTTTCTAGATGTTGGTGGCTGCCGCAATCGCATCCTTGCGGCAGAACCTTTGCAGCTGTCAGCTGTCAGCTGTCAGCTTTCTGGCGGTAGCTGATCGGTTGCGCGGCAAACCTCGCCCTTCAGGGCTGGGTCAAGAGTGCGGACGACGAAGCCGTCCGGTTTGGTGCGTCTAGTGTGGTGTTTGCTGTTCATCACTAGGTAGTCATGCGTCAGCCGGATTTCTTACAAACTTGCGGAAAGAATTGTCTTGCGCATGAAAACGCTGTTCGGATCTTCCAGATAATCGCCGAACGGCCCGCAAAGGCTGTAGCCGCAGCGCTGGTAGAGCGTAATGGCCTCGGTTTGCAGATAACCGGTTTCCAGCGCAAAGGCGTGGCAGCCGCGTGCCTGCGCTGCGCCTTCCAGGAACGCCAGCAGGCGGCGCGCCAGACCCTGACCGCGCTGCGCGGGGCTGGTGTACATGCGTTTCAATTCGCCGTAGTCGGCTTCGAGGACGATGGCACCGCAGGCCACGGCGACACCGGCCTCGTTGCGAACCACGCCAAACAGCACATTCGGCTGCTCCAGCACGCCAATATCCACGCCATGATGGCTTTCCGCAGGGTAGAGCGGGATCTGGTAATCATCGAGTTCCTGAATGAGCTGGCGGACGTCGGGCTGATTGGGGGATTCGAGGCTAATCTTCATGGGCGGTGCAGGAATATTGTTGGCGAGAAGTTGGGTAAGATCGTGGGTAAGATCGTGGGCAATATCGTGGAAAAACCCGGGCGCGAGCCTCAGGCAAGCAAGCAACTTTAGCATGAAGCGCCGGCTGGGTTATGCTGTAGTCTGCGAACTGGCGCCTGCGCTAGAATCACCGTATGGCCGCCACACGGAATTGGCGGATACGCTTGGATATTGAATCATGGAGAATACTTTGGCGAAGATGAAAGCGCTGTTCCTGACATTGCTGTTAGCCGGATGCGCCACGCAGGTGCCCGTGCAGAAGGAGGCGATCCCGCCGCAGCAGGCGATTGTGATGGCGGCCGATGTGGCGCCGCAGCCAGTGTATGTGACCGTCGATCTGCAGGTGCGCGGCATCGGCACTCAGAACGGTTTCACTTACCTGAACTCCGAGAAGGATTACCGCGATCAGCGCAATGTCTCGCTGGAGATTCCGGCCGAAGTGCTGGCGCAGGTGGAAGCGAAGTTTGGCGGGCCGCTGGCCGCTTTTGCGCGTGGCAAGCATCTGCTGGTCAAAGGTCCGACCCGCCGCGTGACGATCTGGTTCTTCGACGATGAAGGCCGGCGCAGCGATAAATACTACTTCCAGACCCACCTGCGGGTGTCGGATCCGGCACAGATCCAGATCCTCTGATGCTAGCCATTCCCTATCCCATGTTGAAAGTACTCGGCAAGACCACCTCGATCAACGTCCGTAAAGTCCTGTGGACCTGCGCCGAACTTGGCGTATCGTACGAGCAGGAAGACTGGGGCGCCGGTTTTCGCGCCACTAATACGCCGGAATTCCTTGCCCTGAATCCGAATGCGATGGTGCCGGTGATTATCGATGGCCCGACTACGCTGTGGGAATCGAATACCATCTGCCGCTATCTGGCGGCTAAGCATGGCCGTACCGATCTGCTGCCAGCCGATACCGCAGCGCGCGCGCTGGTAGAGCAGTGGATGGACTGGCAGGCGGGCGAACTGAATAACTCGTGGCGCTACGCATTCATGGCGCTGGTGCGTAACAGCCCGAATCACACGGATGCGACGGCCATCGCGGCCAGCATCAGCAACTGGCATCATCACATGGGCATACTGGAGCGGCAACTGGCGCGCACCGGGCAGTACGTGACGGGGCCACAGTTCACGCTGGCCGACGTGGTGCTGGGTCTGTCCGCCAACCGCTGGAGTATGACGCCGATGGCGCGCCCCGATTATCCTGGCGTGGCGGCCTATCTGGAACGGCTGGCGCAGCGTGATAACGTCGGCTTTGCGCTGCATTGCCGGAACGGCGTGGCCTAATGGTGCTGGACCAGATTGCGATCCGGCCGATCGAGCTGGCTGGCTTCGACGACTTTGCGCACTATCTGAACGACCATCTGGCCGATAACGGTGCGGATGGACAGGTGTATTTTCAGCCGCTGTCACGCCAGCAATCGCGTTTGCCGCCCGAGCTGGCGCACAATTTCCGCACCGGCCTCGCGCTGCCACTGGCTGGTCCGGGCTGGCGCCGCCTGTGGGGTGCTTTTGCGCCTGACGGCCGCCTGCTTGGTCATGTCGATCTGCGTGCCCGTCCCGAACCGCCGGCCGCGCACCGCTGTCTGCTGGGGATGGGCGTCGATCGTTCGGCGCGCAGAATCGGACTGGGTCAGCGGCTGATCGCGCATGCCTGCGCATGGGCGCGCGACGAGGCAGGGCTGGCATGGATCGACCTGCAGGTGCTGTCGGTGAACTTGCCCGCCATCGGGCTGTATCAGCGCTGCGGCTTTGAAAAGACCGGTGAACTGGCCGATATGTTCCGTCTTGATGGGGGTAGCTTTGCCTACACCAGTATGAGTAAATTCTTGTCTGGTACCAGCGGCTGCCCGTGTGATGACGTGCATGCCTGCGTGGCCATCCTCTCCCCCTATGTTTTCCCTGCCTATTGATTGGTGTACTGGAACGATGATTAAACTGCATTCCGACTTGACGCTGCGCGCTGTGGTGCATACCAGTGCGTTACCCTGGGTGGCGTCGCCGGTGGCTGGTATCGAACGCAAACTGATCGAGCGTGACGGCGACGAAGTGGCGCGTGCCACCAGCATCGTGCGCTATGCCCCAGCTTCGAAGTTCTTCAGTCATCGCCATGAACTGGGCGAAGAGTTTTTTGTGCTCGAGGGCGATTTCAACGACGAATACGGCAGCTATGGTCCGGGTACGTATGTGAAGAACCCACCCCTGTCACAGCACGCACCGTTCACGGTTGATGGCTGCACGATTCTGGTCAAACTGCGCCATATGGTGCCCGAGGATCAGCAGCGCGTCGTGATTGATACCGGCACGGCTGCATGGTCGGGCGGGATGGTGGAAGGCCTGTCGGTACTACCACTGGACCAATTCGAATCCCGTCATACCGCGCTGGTGCGCTGGGCGCCCGGTACGCATTTCAAGCAGCATTGCCATTTCGGTGGCGAAGAAATCTTTGTACTGGAAGGCGTCTTTCAGGATGAACTGGGCGATTATCCGGCCGGTACCTGGTTACGCAGTCCCCATCTGAGTGTGCACCAGCCTTACAGTGAACAGGGGTGCCTGATACTGGTGAAGGTCGGTCACTTACTCGCAACGGAAACTACCTGAGATCGATGAGGCTCTAATCTGAACTTTCAGCGACGGCCGAACCGGTTGTGATGGTGGCGCGACGCTCAACCCTTCGCCACAACGAACAGTCGCGGCAAGCAGTTGGCCCATCTCCGGATGGCGCAGTACTCCCGCAGGTGCCGGTTTAGCCGGCGGTGATTTCGGCGTTGCTGAGGAAGTTGACGATGGCGGGATTGACCACGGCGGCGTGGGTGATCGGCGCCATGTGGCCGCCCCGGGTGGTCACGGCGCTGGCGTTGGGCAGGGCTTGCGCCAGCTGTTCGGCCAGCAGGCGGGTAGAGGCAGGGCTGTTCTGGCCGGACATGACCAGCGCGGGCATGCTCAGCGCGGACAGCTCGGCCAGCGTGGCCGCTTCGCCCAGCAAGGCCTGGAAGTCCAGTTTTACTTTGGCGATCATGGCCGTCATTTTTTCCTGTGCCGCAGCCGGTGCGGCGTCAAACGCGCCGGCACGGTTCCAGTAGTCGATGAAGATGCGGGTGGCGTCCTGCGCGCTGGCGCTGGCGTTGATGCGTGCGACGACGGCGACGATTTCGGCACGCGCCGGATGCTGCGCTGGCAGCAGGTGGAAGGCCACCGGCTCGAATACGCTCAGTGATAGCACCCGCTGCGGCATACGGCGTGCCATGTGCAGGGCCGAGGCGCCACCGTAGGAGTGGCCGATCAGGTGAAACGCTTCGCCCGGTTCCAGGGTGGCGGCGATGCTGGCATTGACGGCGTCGATCTCGTGGGCCAGCGTGTGCTGATAGTCTTCATCGACGTCGGCAGGGAAGGGGGTAGCGCCGTAGCCAAGCAGGTCAACCGCGATGCAGCGGTAGCTGTCGCTTAATTGCGATACCAGTTCGCCCCACTGGGCTTTGGAACTCATAGAACTATGCAGCAGAACGACAGCAGGTTTCATACTTGGACCGGGCAAAAAAAGAGCGCATATTATACGTGCAAGCGCGTAGCGAAGGCGTGGCACTTGTGAAAACGGCCACACTCCCCCATCTGTAGACGGTGCTGCCATCAGGAGTTCCGCCTCGCCATGAAACATACGAAAAAAGTCGCCGGACTAGCCGGTATCGCCAGTGTGCTGTGGGTAGGTCTGACCGCGGCGGTGGCCGCCAGCCAGAAACGCCTGCTGTTTAATCCACTCGGGAGCAAGCGCGAAGTGCTGCGGCCATACAGCAGCGGCCATCGCACCCGTCCTGTGGTGATCCGCGCCAAGGACGGCACCCGCCTTTCGGGCTGGCTGATGACGCCACCGATCCACGGCCCGCATCCGGCGGTGATCTATTTCGGCGGACGTTCGGAAGAAGTGTCGTGGGTGGCGCGCGATGCGGGCAAGCTATTCCCCGGCATGGCGGTACTGGCCATGAACTATCGCGGTTATGGCGAATCGCACGGTGATCCGGCCGAAACGCATTTCGTCGAAGATGGCCGGATGCTGTTCGACTGGCTGGCCGAGCGCCATCATGTGGATCCGGCGCGGATTGCGGTGGTGGGACGCAGTCTCGGTTCCGGCGTGGCAGTGCAGGTGGCGATGGAGCGCGCGGCGCACGCCATCGTGCTGATTACGCCTTACGATTCTATCCTGGCGATTGCCAAGCGCAAATTCAAGGCGATTCCGGTGGAGTATGTGCTGCGGCACCGCTTCGAGTCGGTGAAGTATGCCCAGCATCTGAAGGCGCCGACCTATGTGCTGCGTGCCGCGCAGGATGATGTGGTCCCGCATAGCCACACCGACCTACTGGTGGCGCAACTGGGCCAGCTCCATGCGGACGAAATCGTGCCCGATTCCGACCATCTGAATATCCCGTATCTGGAAACCACCCAGTCGCGCATTGCCGGTTTTCTGGCGCAGCGCTTCAGCGAGCCTACTCTCTAGTGCGCCGCGGCGTCAGTGCGCCGACGCTTTGGCATCTTTGCTGCCAAGCCGGTTATGCAGACGCCGCAATCCTAGCCATACGCCGGTAATCACCAGCGGTACGGCGATGCCGGTCAGGACGTCCGGATTGACGGGCAGGCTGGCTGCTTTCATGGCCTTGCCCGCGTAGCCGATCAGTCCCAGCGTGTAGTAGGAAATCGCTACCGCCGACAGGCCTTCCACGGCTTGCTGCAGGCGCAGTTGCTGGGCCGCGCGGGTGTCCAGCGATTGCAGAATTTTGCGGTTCTGGCGTTCCTGCTCGATGCCGACGCGGGTGCGCAGCAGGTCATTGCTACGCGCGATACGCTGGGCCAGCGTTTCCTGCCGGCGCGCCACCGAAGTACAGGTGTGCATCGCCGGTGCCAGTCGCCGGCCCATGAACTCGGCCAACGTCGGCATGCCTTCGATGCGGACTTCGCGCAATTCCTGTATGCGTGACTGCACCAGACTGAAATACGCCTGCGAGGCGGCGAAGCGGTAGCTATTGCTGACCGAGAGTTTTTCCAGTCGCGCGGCCAGACTGGTAATCCGGTGCAGCAAGCTCTGTTCTTCGTGCGCTTCCGCCGCCAGGCCGTCCGGACGGTCGCCCTGCACCAGCGTGGCAGTCAGGTCGGCCAGTTCGTTTTCAATGCCATTCAGTTCCGGCTGGGTGGCTTCCGCTTGCGGCAGTCCCAGTAACACCATCATCCGGTAGGTTTCGATTTCCAGTAGGCGGCCGACCAGACGGCCAGCCTGATACTCGCGCAGTTGCAGGTCGCGTACCACGAAGCGGCTGAAGCCATCTGGCTGGATCAGGAAATCGGTCCAGACTTCGGCGCCGCTGCCGACATTGCTGCATACCAGCGACTTAGCCTGGAACAGGGCGCGGATAGCGGCCGTGCCAGCGGCATCATCGGCCTGACCCTGACACAGCAGGACGTGAGCGGCGACGATGATTTTGCCGTGCAGGCTGGCCAGCCATTCCTGCGGTACTTGCTGCAGCGGTGTCTGGTTCAGCGCCAGCTCGCACGGTGTGCCGGGCGAGCCCTGTTCGACAAAGGTGTAGGTGGCGAACTCGGTGTGGCACTCCCACTTCAGGCGGAACTGGCCGAAGTCGTGGAAGAAGTAGCGCGCCTGCGCGTGTGGCACGGCGACACCGTAATGCATGCACAGTTGCTGCAGGATGGCGTGCTGGCTGCCGCGGTGCTGTTTTTGCGAAGGCTGATCCTGTTTCACATACAGTGCGAAATGGGTCAGGCTTTCAGGTGCCTGCAACTGCAGGAAGGGGCGCGAATGGATTTCCGCCGACAGCGGTACCCGCATGGCGTGATTCAGGCTGGCGAAATCGGCGTTGCTACGGTAAGCGAGAGACATGAGCTTCCCCGGGAAGTGGTGCACTAGCTTAAAAAATAAGCAGTCAATATGACTCGGAAAACGCGAAATGCTGCAGTGCAGTATAGCGCTCCGCACGGCACAGCACAATCGCGACTGTGGATGGTAGCGGCAAACGCCGCTACCTTGCGATCACTTTTTTGGCGTGAGCGATGCCGCTTAGGGCGACGCTGGCGCCGCGGCACCTGCGGGTAGCAGGTTGGGGCAGGGCTGGTGCTGCAGGTAGCAGTCCAGATTGCGATAGGTGATGGCAGCAATTTCGCGCATGGCTTCAATGGTGAAGAAGCCCTGATGTCCGGTGACCAGTACGTTCGGGAAGGTCAGCAGGCGCTGGAACACGTCGTCGGCGATGATGTCGCTGGAATGATCGTGGAAGAACAGGCTGGCCTCCTGTTCATAAACGTCGATGGCCAGCGCGCCTAACTGGCGCGATTTGAGTGCTTCGATGACGGCGGCAGTATCGATCAGGCCACCGCGCGAGGTGTTGACCAGCATCGCGCCCGGCTTCATGCGCGCCAGACTGGCGGCGTTAATCATGTGGCGGGTGCTGTCCATCAGGGGGCAGTGCAGCGAGATGATGTCGGCACCAGCCAGTAGCTGTTCGAGTGGTACCTGTTGCGCCACCCCGGCCAGTTGCGGCAGGGGCGTTGGATCGCTGATTAGCACCTGGCAACCGAGGCCGTGGAAGATGCGCGCTGCCGCCGCGCCGATCTGGCCGGCGCCGACGATGCCGACGGTTTTGCCGTGCAGTGTCATGCCCAGCAAACCGTCCAGCGCGAAATTGCCTTCACGGACGCGCGCATAGGCGCGGTGGGTATGGCGATTCAGCGTCATCACCAGCGCCAGCGCATGCTCGGCGACCGCTTCCGGTGCGTAGGCAGGTACCCGCGCCATGAACAGCCCGAGGCGCGCGCCGGCTTGCAGGTCGACGTTATTAAAACCGGCGCAGCGCAGCAGTACGGCGCGCACGCCGCTGGCATGCAGCGCTGCCAGCACGGCAGCGTCGAGCTGGTCGTTGACGAACACGCAGACGGCGCTGCAACCTTGCGCCAGCGGGATGGTGTCGAGCGTCAGGGCGTCGGAAAAATAGGCTGCTTCGATGCTGATAGCAGCAGTCGCGGATTCGGAACTGGTCGCTGCAGCGGCAGCAGTGTTAGCCTGCAGGCGCGCTTCTTCGAGGAAGCGGCGGTCGTAGGGCTGGGCGCTGTAGACGGCGATCTTCATGCTGGTGTCCCGCTGTCGGCGCATGCCGGTATCCATGCTGGCAGATCGGTCACGCCGATGTCCACGCCGGCCTGATACAGCAAAGTGCTGATCTGGCCGCGATGGTGGGTCTGGTGGTTAAAGAAGTGCAGCACCAGACTGCCGAAGGGTTTGCAGTAGGCCTCGCCCTTGATGTTGCGGTAGGAGAAAGGCTGCGCCAGTTCGTCTGCCGTGACTTGCTGTGCCCAGTCCAGAATGATGGCATCGAGCTCGCTGCGGTAAGCCTGCAGCGTGGCCAGGTCATTGCCAAAACTTTGCGACAGGCCTGTGACGGGTGGTTGTTGCAGCAACGGTGCCAGACTGCTGTAGGCGGCAGGATGGCCGGCGAAGCGGCGCAGCCAGATGGTGTCGCCGACCAGCAGGTGGTTCATGGTGCCGAGGATGGAGCCAAAAAATGCTTGCCGGTCTGCGCCCAGTTCGTCCTGCGTCAGGCGCGCTGCCGCCTGGTACATCTGCTGGTTCATGCCGGCGTTGTAGCGCGCCAGAAGTACGATGGTTGCTGGTGTCATAGTGGCCTCATTCGTGAAGTCATGCGTGCAGTCATTCCTGCAGTCATTCGTGAAGTCATACGTGGCAGAGCGGCTACCCGCCGCTTGCACGTTGCTCCTGACCTTGCATTATAAGGCGCTGCGCAGCGGCAGGCGCACTTCACAGGCAGCCCGGATTCGCGCCACTGGCGGGAGCCGGCTGCCTGTGATTGAGTGCAATGAGGGCAATGCTCAGGCGGCGAGTTCGAGGCGGGTTTGCGGGCCCGGTGTGTAAGGACTCGCTTGCAGTTCGTTCAGCGCGTCGAAGGTGATGAACTGACGCGGACGCACCACCTCATTGCCGTAAGGCGCGACGCTGACGGTCCACATTCCCAGCGCTTCGGCGGCACGCAGCGCTGGCACGGCAGTGTCGATCGCAATCGCATCCTGCGCACTGATGCCGATCGCGTTCAGGGCGTGGGCATACGGGCCGGTACCGGCTGCGCCGTCAAAGCTGGCGCTGCCCGAGACCACGGTGAACAGGCTGTTGACGTCAGTGCCGAAGCAGCCCGTCAGCAGCGCGGAAGTCGACGCGGCCGGCAGGTCGGTCACGATGCAGATTTTCCCGCCTGCGCTGAGCGCATCATCAATCAGAATCAGCGCCGCCTGCAATGCCTTGAGTGGCTGCTCGGTGATGGCCTGATGGAAGTGACGATGTTTGTCGGCATACAGTTCGGCCACCCGCTCTTTGTCCCGTGCGAACACATCGCCATTGATGGCGGCGCCGATGGCGCGGGCGTAGCCGTGCGTCGCCGCAGCGGCGCGCAGTGCCGGCAGCGACCAGCGGATCGATAGACCTGCGTTAGCAAAGGCCGCGTTGCAGGCGGCGAGGTGCAGTGCTTCGGTGTCGAACAACACACCGTCTAAACCGAGGAAGATCACGTCTATGCTCATGGTGGACTCGCAGGTTGGTATCGGATGACTCAAATATAGAGGTAGAATCAGTGAAAGAAAAATCAGAGATTATCGGTAATCAATAAGGAATAGCTTATGTATCCCGCGAGTTTTCGCCAGTTACAGGCGCTGGTACTAGTAGCGCGCCACGAGAATGTGTCGCGCGCTGCCGATGCATTACACGTTACCCAGCCTGCGATTTCGTTGCAAATCCGCACACTCGAGCAACATGCCGGGATGGCACTGACCCGTAAAGTGGGGCGCAATATCCAGCTGACGGCCGCCGGCGAGGTAATGGTGGAATTCTCCGAGCGCATCCTGCGCCTGTGGGAACAGGCCGGTGACGAACTGGCGGCGCTGCAGGGCGTCACCAGTGGTACTTTGCGCATTGGTGCGGTGACCACCGCCGAGCACTTGTTGCCGCCATTGCTGGTGCCATTCACGCTGGAGCGTCCCGATGTGCGCCTCAAGCTGCAAGTGGGGAATCGTGCGGAGATCGTGCAGATGCTGGCGCGCCACGAAATCGAACTGGCCATCATGGGAACGCCGCCGCGCGAACTGCGCACCAATGCCGCCAAATTTGCGCGCCACCCGATGGCGTTTGTGGCCAATCCGACGCATCCGTTGATGAGAAAGAAAAAAATCACGCTGAACGATGTGCTGGCGGCGAACCTGCTGGTGCGCGAACGTGGTTCGGGTACCCGTACTGCCGTGGAGCGCTTGCTGCGCGAAGCGGGTCACCCGCTGGAATTCGGTTCCGAAGTGTCGAGTAACGAGGCCATCAAGCGCATGGTATCGGCCGGGCTGGGGGTAGGCTTTCTGTCGGTGCACGCCTGCGGACTGGAGTTCGAGGCCGGGCTGCTGGCGATTCTGCCGGCACCGTTGCAGCCGGTCGAGGCGGACTGGCACATCATGCACCTGAGCGATCAGCCGATTCCCAAAGTGGCGGCAGCGTTTCAGGATTTTGTGATCGAAAATGGGCAGGATCTGGTGCGTCGCGAGCTCGAGAGTTTTTACAAGCTGCTGGGGCGGCAGCGCCAGCGCCCCCGGAGCTAGGGCGGTGCAGGCTGCCGGAAGGGGATTCCCCACTAAGCTTCGTATCGGTAAAGTAACCAGTACACCTCTATAAAGTGTTTGTTGAAGTGTACTGGTACAGATCTGGCGATCCTCCCTACAATGGGGACTCCCTGTTGCTACCGGATGCTGCCATGTCTCTCGAACTCTTCCTGCCCCTGTGCACTTTTGCCGCCATCAGTTCCATCACACCCGGTCCGAACAACACCATGATGCTGGCATCCGGTTTGAACTATGGCTTGCGCCGTTCGCTGCCGCACCTGTTTGGTATCTGCAGCGGCTTCACCTTCATGATTTTCGCCACCGGTGTGGGGCTGCATACGGTGTTCCAGCAAGTGCCGATGCTGCAGGTACTGCTCAAATATGCCGGTGCCGCCTATCTGCTCTGGCTGGCGTGGAAGCTGGCCCATGCTGCGCCCATGAGTGCAAGCCTGGCGGCTGGTAGCAAGCCCATGAGTTTTCTGGCTGCGGCGGCATTCCAGTGGGTCAATCCGAAAGCGTGGGTGATGGCGATCGGTGCGCTGACGACCTACCTGCCGGCCGGTTTCAAGGTGCTGGATGTGGCCATGTTGGCCGCAGTGTTTGGGGTGATCGGGATTTTCTGTGTCGGCAGCTGGGCCATGTTCGGCGTGGCGATGCGGCAGGTACTGCAGAATGAACGCTCGGTGCGCATCTTCAATGTGGTGATGGCGCTGGCGCTGGTGGCTTCGCTGTATCCGATTCTGCTGGGGGCGCACTAGAAGCGCGGCAAGGCGTGCAGGGCGCTGCGTACACTGGCCAGATCGCTAGTTTGCAGCACCTGCAGGGCCTGCAGATAGCCGCGTGCAAACGCACTATGCTCGGCCGCCTGCGGGTGTAGCTGGGCTAGCTGGCGCAGCAGATGATCGGCCACCACCAGATCGTTGTGCTGGCCGAGTGTCTGCTGGCTTGCGGCCAGCGTGGCCAGATACTGACGCAGTGCTTTGCCGCGAAACAGGGAATGGAAGAATTCCAGTGCGTAGCGGGCACGCTTGGCAGCAATCCGTGTGCTGTGCAGACTGGCCGGATCGCTGTCGCGCATGTGTCTGGCGCGCTTCAGCAGCATCTTGTGCAAGCCGTGCAGAGTTTTCTGTGCGAAGTCGAGCGCGGTAACACTATCGCCATCGCCATCGCGGCCAGTCGCCGCCGCCTGCAATAGCCAGCGACCAAGCTCCAGCAGCATGCGGGTGTAGTGGGGCGACTGCAATGCCAGCGCCGCCTGTTGGCGATGTTCCTGTACCTGCGCCTGCACCAGTGCCGGTAGATCGTGCAGCGCGCCCGGTCCACCGGGGCTGGCCTGGATGCACGCCAGCGTGGCACTACCTAGCACTTCCCAGTCACGCGCAGCACCCAGCAACTGCGCCAGCCAGCGCCAGTTGTCGTACATACCGGCCGGGCAGGGCGCCACCGGCGCGAACAGTTTCAGGGCCGAGCGCAAACGGCGTACGCCGACACGCATCTGGTGCAGTGCCTCGGGATCGTCACTGTGGATCACGGCCAGCTGATTGTCCTGTACCTGCTGCAGGCAGTTGTGCAGAATGGCGCGCCAGGCTTGTGCCAGCGTCGCCCCGGCCTCCAGTGCCACCGGCTGCGCGTGACTGGCTTGCGTGCCGCTTTGACGACACAGCGCGTAACCGCGTTCGGCCTTGTTGACGTTACTCAGTTGTAGTGGCAAACGCTGCAGCAATTGCAAGGCCAGTGCAAACAGGTGTTCGGGCGCGCCGTGTTTGAGCTCCAGTTCGATTTCGTTGACCGCTAGCTGCTGGCCCTTGCGCACAATCTGGCCGCAATCGAGCACCAGTTCGATCTGGCTGCCGGCGTAGCTCAGTTGCCAGATTTCGCGTTGTACCACCACTTCGAACAGCGCTTCGAGCCGGTCCTTGAGTCCGTTTACCTCCAGCACCTCGCGCCAATGCTGGTCGTCGCCGATCAGCTTGCGCATTTTTCCCAGTTGCGGCCATGGACGGCTAACCGGACCTTGCCACTCATTGCGCTGGTGCAGGCCGCTCTGGACACTGCCGCCAGCTTTCATGGTCTGTACCCATAGCCCATCTTCCTTGCGTACGCGCAGGCCCGCGCCGTGCCGCAGCAGGTGCAGATCGGGTGTGTCGAAATAGTGTGCTGTCAGTTGCTGGGTGCGTGTCGCGACCCCGGCCAGCAGAGGATGGCGGCGCAGTTCCCCGTTGTCAGCGGGCGCGAGCAGCAGTTTGAGTTCGATTTCCATTAGCTCAGTGTAGCCAGTTGCTTTAACGCGGGTCGCACTGCACCAGTGCCGCCCAGGCCGGGATGGCCACGCGCCAGAATTCCTCGATGCTGCCGGCAGTGAGATCCAGACCGAGGAAGCGTGCAGCGGGGATCAGCGCGTGCTCCAGTAGATGCGCTGGTGCAACGCCCTGATCGAAGGCCGTGGCGCCCGTCTGTTTGGAGAGCTTCTCTCCCTGCGCATTGCACACCACCGGCACATGCAGATAGCGCGCTTGCGGCAAGCCCAGCTGCTGTTGCAGATATAGCTGGCGCGGCGTGGAGTCGAGCAAGTCGGCGCCGCGCACAATGTCGGTAATGCCTTGCGCGCCGTCGTCCACCACCACCGCCAGCTGGTAAGCCCAGAAGCCGTCAGCCCGGCGGATCACGAAGTCGCCCACTTCGTCGCTCAGGTCCTGACTGATGTGACCGGCCCAGCGGTCATCGGTGCCCATGACGCAGTGGGGGTGCTGCGGTACTTTCAGGCGCAGTGCGCGTGGCGTTTTACCGGCGGCCAGACCGTTGCGGCAGGTCCCCGGATAAATCAGCGCCTGCGCCTGCCTGCCCGTCAGGCTGAGCTGGGAATCGGCGATCTCCTTGCGCGAGCAGCCGCAGGGATAAACCAGTTCGCCCAGTTGCCGCAGCGCCTGTTCGTACAGCGCGGTGCGCTGGCTTTGCCAGGTGATCTCGCCATCCCACTGCATGCCGCAGCGCTGCAGCGAAGCAATGATGTGCTGGTCGGCGCCGGCCACGTTGCGGTCGCCATCGACGTCTTCGATGCGTAATAGCCACTGGCCGTGGTGGGCGCGGGCGTCCAGATAGCTGGCCATGGCGGCCACTAGCGAGCCGATATGCAGGGGGCCGGTGGGGGAGGGCGCGAAGCGGCCAAGGTAGGGCAGGTGCTCAGTCATGGCCATATTTTAGCGCGCTGATCGCATACAATGGTGGCGCGGTAAGTTTCGACCACCGCCCCCATTACTTTTGAACTCAGGAAATCATGCAAAAAATGACCCCCTCCTATCTTGCTTCCGCTGTGGCGATCAGCCTGGCGCTGGCATTCCCTGTTCATGCTGCTGGCAACGCCAGCGCTGCTGTCGTCAAGGAAGCGCCGCTGCGCGCCCATCTGGCTTTCCTCGCCAGCGACGTGCTGGAAGGCCGTGGCACGGGCCAGCGCGGTGCCGACCTGACGGTTGCCTACCTCGAAGCGCAGGCGCAGGCACTGGGCCTGAAACCGGGCAATGGCAGCAGCTTCCGCCAGTCGGTGATGATCGCCGGCGTCAAGACCGATGCGGCGGCCAGCACGCTGGCACTGCAGGCCGGTGGTCAGGCGCTGCCGATCCGCTTTGGCGATGACTGGGTGTTCGCCCCCGGCGACGCCACCGCGACCCACGCCTTCGATAACGAACTGGTGTTCGTGGGCTATGGCATTACCGCTCCCGACGAGCAGTGGAACGACTTCAAGGGTCTGGATCTGAAGGGCAAGGTTCTGGTAATGATGGTCAATGACCCTCAGCCTAGCGCCGAACAGCCGAACCGCTTCAACGGCAAAGGTCTGACCTACTATGGCCGCTGGACCTATAAATTCGAAGAAGCACGCCGTCAGGGCGCGGCCGGTGTGTTGCTGATTCACACCACGCCGAGCGCTTCGTATGGCTGGAGCGTGATCCAGAACAGCTGGTCCGGCGTGGAGCGCTTCCAGCTGGCCGCCGGTACGCTGGGTAGCCCGCTGCAGGGCTGGATGACGGATGCCACCGCGCAGGCACTGTTCAAGGCAGCCGGTCAGGATCTGGATGCGCTGCGTGCTGCGGCAGAACGCAAGGACTTCAAACCGGTCACGCTGGCTGCCAAACTGACCGGCACCATGCAGGCTGCCGTACGCAAGGTCGAGCAGTTCAACGTGGCGGCGGTGGTGCCGGGTACGGATCCCAAGCTGAAAGACGAAGTCGTCATTTACAGCGCGCACTGGGACCATCTGGGCAAACAGGGCGAAGGCAAGGACGTGATCTTTAACGGCGCGGTGGACAATGCTTCCGGTACGGCAGCATTGCTGGCGATGGCACAGGAAGCCATCCACGCACCGGCCAAGCGTAGCCAGATGTTCCTGTGGGTAGCAGCCGAAGAGCAGGGCTTGCTCGGCAGCGCCGCGTATGCTGCAGCACCACTGTGGCCACTGGCGAAAACGGCGGCCAACCTGAATCTGGATAGCCTGAACTTTGTCGGCGCGACGCGCGACATCGGTACGCAGGGTAGCGAGCGCACCGAACTGGGTATGCTGGCAGCCAGCACCGCCAAGGCGATGGGCATGCGCATTGCTGATGCAGAACCGGATCTGGCCGGCGGCTACTTCCGCAGCGACCACTTCAATTTCGCCAAGAACGGTGTGCCGGCGTTCTCGATCGAATCGGGACGTGATTACATCAAGGATGTGGCAGCTGCCAAGGCCAAAGCGTCCGCTTACGGCCCGCGCTACCATCAGGTGAGCGACGAATACGATGCCAGCTGGGATCTGTCGGGTATGGTGCAGACCGCCCAATACACGCTCAATCTGGGTCGTGTGATCGCGAATGGCGCCAAGCTGCCGGAATGGAAAGCCGGCGACGCGTTCGCCCAGCCACGTAACCGCCGCTAAGCGGAGTAAGGGGGGCTGAATGGCGGCTGGCGCATTGCGCTGGCCGCCATTTTTTTTTGCCCTGAAGGCTGCTGCGGTTTAATGGTGGAAGGAAACGGTAATGGTGGTGCCCGTCAGGTCGATGCCACGGATGGCGATGCTGCCGAAGCTGGGGCCTTCCGAGCCCTTGACGCGGATGTTATCGAAATTGATTTCACCGATCGATGAGGGCATGGCGAGCGTCAGCGAACCATCTTTGTTGATCGTGGCGCTGGCCCGGCTCGGGTCATACACCACATTCTTCATGCTGGTGTCGGCTTCCAGAAAGCCCAGCACGGGATTGACGATTTTTGCCATATCCCCGATCACTTCCAGTCCGTTGTGTTTGGCGTCTTTGACGGCGTTCACCAGCTGGTCGCTGAGTCCCTGTGCCGAGGTGTCGCCCAGTTCTTCTTCGCTCATCGCCTGCAGCCCGGGCCGTTCATTGATCTGCAAGCCGCGCTGGTCCTTGGCCAGCAGTACCGGCGTACCGATCGCCAGTGAGGGCAGGGCTTGCGCCGCGTAGCCTTCTAGTGGTGCCAGCAGCGAGGTGGCAATCGCTGCTGCCATACGCAGCCGGCGCTGCTTGCGCAGTGCCGCTTCGATGTGCTGCTGACTAATGAGGTTGAGCTCGGCAAAAATATCACCGAGGCGCTGACCGGTTTTGCGCTGGGTTTCAATTGCGCTGGCCAGTTGTTCTTCGGTAATCAGCTTCTGTTTGACCAGCAGCTGACCCAGCATCGATTTATTCTGATTATTCGACAACCATCCCATCGCCTGTTCTCCCCTTGTATGCCGGCTGCTATGCCGGCTTATTCTGCTGCCTAGTATGCCAGCCTTTACGGCCGATCTGTTCTGCTGCGCGGCGCTGTGGTTTTTTTGCGCCGCCTGCTTTAGCTGACTTTCTTAACTGACTTTCTTCGCTGACCTTATTAGCTGACCTTATGCCGACTTGCGTGGCAAGTCTGCCTCGAGTGCCTGCGCTTGCGCTCCCGCCTGATGTGCCTGCTGCACAATGTCCGACGGCGCCATCCCGAACCAGCGTTTGCAGGCGCGGTAGAAGGCGCTCGGCTCCGAAAAGCCCAGCTGGAAACTGAGCATTTTTAGCGACAGCTCTCCGCAGCTGAGTGACTGGCGCGCCAGCTCGCGGCGCGTGTCGTCGACCAGAATGGTGAAACTGGTACCTTCTTCGGCCAGCCGGCGTTGCAGCGTGCGTTCGCTCATCATCAGCTGCGCGGCCACGTCGTCGCGGTGCGGCGGGCCTTTCGGCAGCAAGCTGGCCAGCAAGGCTTGCACCTTGGCGCTGAAGGTGGGCGGTTCGGCCCGTGCCAGCGTGGCCAGCACCCGCTCGCCACTGCCTTCGGCCAGCGGCGGATTGGCGGGCAGGGCCATGACCAGATCGGTGTCGGAAAATTCCATGACATTCTGCGGCATATCAAATTTCACGGGACAGCCGAAAGTCTCCTCGTAGGCTTGCGCATTGGCCGGCGCCGGGAAGTTGTACTCCACCACCACCGGTGCGATGTCATCGCGTCCGGCAGCGCAGCGCAGCGAGCGCAGTAATACACACCAGACGAAGTCGTAGCGCTGTTGCGGTACGCTGCGGCGTGAGCCCGGCAGCAGCAGTCCGACGCGGGTATTGCCGTGGCAGCGTTCGATCGAGCTTTGCACGGTCGGCGAGACCAGCATGATGTGGCCCATCACGCCCAGCCAGCCGAGCCGGTGTGGCGAGGAGATTTTCAGACCGATCAGCGGATCGGCCGATTGCGCCACTACCAGTTCCCACAGGTGGCTGAGTTTATCGGACAGCGTCAGGGCGTCGCAGGCCAGACCCTCGCCCTCGTTCAGGCCGGCTTCGGCAAACAGGGCATCGGCCGCGACGCCGGAATTGATCAGCCGCGATTTGACGCCGCGCACCAGATGCAGTGCGGACGAGTAACTCATGGCGTAACCGCTGCGCGCAGACGCAGGCCGATTTTCTCTTTCAGGCCCTGCAGTTTCGGATCGATGACGGCGCGGGTGTCGGCCGCCACTCCTTCACCGAGGGTTTTCTGCATTTCCGGCAGCATGGCTTCGAATTTTTTCTTCACCGGTGATTCCAGAATCGCGATCAGCTGGCGCAATTCCTCGTCCGTATAGCGCTCCGCCAGCAGCGGCGCGATCTTGGCCAGTATCAGTTTGTCGGCACTGGCCTTGGTAATCGGCGTGGCGTCGGCCATAAACGCTTTGGCGTCGTTGATGATGTCGGCCATGGCGGCTTCGCGTTTTTCCGGTGCGGCGCGGCCCTGCAGCATGGCGCGCGCCTGTTGCACGGCGTCGGCGACCGGCACTTGCAACATGGACTGACCGATGTTGTCCGGATTCCACAGCTTCAGCACCTGATCGACCAGTGCCTGTTTAGCGGGCGTAACCGGGGCCGCATGGGCGGCGGCGCAGGCGGCACTCAGGGCCAGCAGTAGCAGGCCGCGCTTGCAGTGATGGATGACGGGTGTGCTCATAGTTTGCTCCTTTTTAAATCAGAAACGCTTGTTGATTTCAAATCCGACATAGCGCACGTGGATATCACCTTTGACGTTGTGGCCGGCATAAGGGTTGTAGATAATGTTCAGGAAGTTGCTGCAATTGAGATTGCAATCGGTGTTAGCCGGCACCTCGTAGCGCCCAGTCATATACGAGGCAGTGACGCTGAGATCGGTGTTCTTGCTGAATTTGAAATTCAGTCCGCCGCTCAGCAGCTTGGTATTCGGCAGCGGCGCCAGCAAGTCGATTTTGTCATTCGGCACCGAGGTTTTGCGCGGTTCGAAACCGAAGCGCAGGGTGATCCGGTCGTGCGGGAATAACTGCAGACCGTAAGCAAAATTCACCAGGCTTTTGTAGCCGCGCGGGATGACCAGCTTGCCGGAATCGGGGATGCCGTACAGGCGCGCCACTTCCAGCAGTTTGATGCTCTGGTCGAACTGGAAGCGCAGCGCGTCCCATTCGCTCCAGCGCGCATAGCTGGCATCGAGATTCAGTTGCACCAGATGGATGGGGCGCAGTTTGATGCCGACTTGCAGGTGCGACGGGAAGGGGATGATGGCGCTCATATTGCCCTTCTGGGTGGCCGGAATCGAGCTGGGGAAACCCAGCGTGGCGCCAGCAATCGGCCCCAGCAGACTGGCGTTCATGCCGCGCACAAAGTTACGCAGCATCGGTTCCGTGTCGAACTGGTAGTAACCGGTGTAGTGGGTCTTCGAGCCACCCTGATACACCACGCCCAGTGCGAAGCGGGGATTGGGTTCCCACAGTACGCCGAGGTTGAGGGTGGGATCGAACGGTGCGGTCATTTCCAGCCGCATATTGGCGGCTTTCTTGAATGGGCTGACCATGCCATCTTTGCCGCCGCCGCACACGCCAAAGCCGAGCACGTCGATGATGTTGCCGCCGTCTTCGGGGCACCAGCCTTTCTGCAGCTGACCGAATACGCCCAGCAGTTCATTCGGAAAGCGCATATTGGTATCGACCACGAAGGCGGCGTGGGCGATCGGCACGGCGATGCCGAAGCGTAGCGTGTCGGAATATTTGTAGCCGACCGATGGCGACAGATAGACCAGTCGCTGGATCTGTTCCTGCCGTCCCTGATACTGGCCCGGATCATTCGGATCGGTGGTGCGGTCCAGACTCATGGCCTGCGCCATATAGCTGTCGGTGGCAAAAGTCCATGGCGAACCGGCCTTGTTCCATGCCATGCCGACGCCCGGTACGGCCACGGCAGGCAGGCGCCAGCCGGGCATGCCGTAGCCGGGCACGAACATCACCTGACGTACCGGCCCGGTGCGGGTGTTGGATAGCGGATCGTCGGTCCAGCCGCCGATGTCGAAGTTGGCGCCCGGCGTGAAGCTGGCCGAGGTGCGGATCGAGGCGACAAAATTGTGGATGGATTCACTGTCGCCCGTCAGGCGTGCCAGTCCGGCCGGATTGAAGTGGATCGAGGCAATCCCGGGCGGATCGGCGGTGACGGCATTGCCGAGCGACATGGCGACCACACTGGTGGTCAGATTTTCCGTCAGCGCCGCTTCGCTGCCGAGTGGCCACAGGGCGGCACAGGCCGCCGCGATAGCAGTGGCGGCAAGGCGCGGGCGCAGCGGAGCGGTGTGCGGGAACATGGCGTCAGAATCCGTGGGCGCTTAGAAGTTGAGCGGCAGGCTCATGCCCACCGTCAGGTTCGGCGAGTCTGGCGTGAGGCCGATACCGACCGATAAATTGACGGTGGTCTTGGGCGAAATCCGGTAGCCGAGGCCCATGTTGAGCAGGCTCGAGGTCTGCATATGGGTCTTCGCTTCCAGGCCGTCGGCGAAGCGCAGTTTCGCGCCGGCCGAGATGGCTTGCTGGAAGGACAGCGTGGTGGAAATGCCGTACGACAGCGCATACGCGAAACCCATGCCGAAGCCGACCGTGGTGCCCGGCTGGACCCGCGTCAGGATGCGCGTGCCGTTGACTTGCCACAGGTGTTTGGCGGGCAGGCTGGCGGTGACGTTCAGCGAGCCGAACAGCGCGACCGGATCGACGATGCGGTTCACGCTCAGGCCGGCCGTGACGGCGCCGACGCCGCTGCCGGTGGCTTCGCCGCTACCGGCGATGATTTTGAACGGGCTGCGCCCGGTTGGCAGACGCACATTGCTGGTCACCGTCAGGCCCGGCGTATCGCGGCGCGCTTCAAACGGCTGCCAGCGGGCACCCAGCGACAGGTCACCCAGCGAATTGGAGGCACCATTGGACAGGTTGTTATCCGAGTAGCGCGAGATGAAGGGCATGGTGACATTGCCGGTGAGGTTGTCGAGCAGGCCGTAGTCCACCGAGAAGGTGTTGGTGACGCTGTGCGAGCTGGTGTTCTCGATATTGAACAGGGTGGTGCTGCCATTAGCCAGATCGGTGACGATACGCTCTTCGCCGATATAGGAATAGCTGAGATCGTAGGTCACGGACAGCTGTTTGCGGCGGATCAAGGAGTACTGTTTGTCGACGGCCGTCAGAGTCTGTTGCAGCAGGGCGCTCTGGTCGCCTTCGCCTTCTTTTTTGGCCAGTGCATCACGCGCAGCATCGGCGCTAGCCGGGCTGCTTTGCTGGGCCATGGCAGGCAGGGTGGCGCAGCTGGCGAGAGTGGCGATGCTGGCGGCCAGCACGGTCTGTAGCGGGAACTTCATGGTCTTGATCCTCGAGTAAGTGGGGGCTGTGGTGGGCTTAGTTACGGTGCATCCAGGAGCCAGCGGCGCCCGAATTGACAGCCCGCAGTAACTGCTGGGCAGAGTTGCTCATCAGGCCATCCTGCCGGCCCTGGTTGGTGACGCGATCCATGTCGGTGACCCCGAGTTCGCGATCGGTCAGGACCAGCTTTGCCAGTGCTGGCTGGCCGGCCGGCGGGGAGATAATGAACAGGGTGTTCTTGTCCCACCAGCGGGCGAATTCTTCGACCGAAAAGACGATGTTGCCGGCCGACGGATCGGCCAGAAAAACCACCCCGTCGCGAATCCCGCGCAACACCACGAAGTGCTTGGAACCGGCATAGTCGATCGGTACGATGGCCGGTTCGGTGAGCGTCATCAGGTCCTTGATTTCGGCGCGGAAGCCGGCGCCGGACAGACCCAGCGAACCGACGTAGCGCTTCATATCGAGCAGGGAAAAGCCGCGTCGCTCGATGATTTTTTCTTTTTCGCCTTTTTCCAGCATGCCTTCCATGGCTTGCTGTTCGTTGACCATCACGCCCAGGTGATAGTTGAGCACGGTGACCAGTGCGGCCGAGCCGCAGCTGAAGTCGAAGGCCTGCCGGACGATGTTGTGGTACTTGAGTTCGGAGAACGGTTCGGCGCGGTAAGACTGCACGTAGCGCTCCCCGCCCACCAGATTCTGGGGCATTTCGAACTGGTCACGGGGGCGGTCTTGCGGGGTGTGGCGTTCGATCAAGCCGGCACCGCCGATGACCGCTGCCAGCACGCCGATCAGGAGCATTAGCATGGCTTCAGCCTGCTTTCGCACGAGGTTCGGGATGCGCCGCGCGCGGATGCGCCCCGCGCGGGGGAAGGGTTGTTCCGAGGCGTAGGGTAAGCGCTGCCCCGGGGCGTCTGGCGCCCCATTGCTGGTGTCATCTAGTCTCCTTATTGGAACGACCGTGCTTTTATTGGGCTACGATTGTTTCCGGTTTTTTATTGATGCCATTAACGCATGGCTCTGTTCCGCAGGGCATGCTTTTTTTTAGAAATGTGACTCTAGTTTTTTTTGTTGCAAAGCTGTGATAGCCACAACAACTTATTTGCAACATTGATCTCACTCTGGATGGCTCGCAGGGCCAAGCTGTTGGCTTTTCCGGTCAGTGCGAAAGGATAGACCGTGGTTCAACAGGACTTTTAAGATGGAATCACTTAATAGCCAAATATTAAGATTTCACGCACCAGACAGTGCACCCCGAAACTCCTACCCGGAGCGGAGGCCAGGCCTGCGGAACGTGAGCCCATAAGACTAAAACCAACATAAAACCCGGAGATCACAAATGCAAATCGTTAAAACCGCAATCGCAGCAGCCCTGGCAACTCTGGCATTCTCGGCTTCGGCCATGACCCCGATTCAAGACGCCGAACTGAGCACCGTTAGCGGTCAGGACGGCGTATCGATCGCCGCCAATCTGAACATCAAGATTGATTCCTTCACCTACACCGATACCGACGCAGTTGATGCCAACGGCCTGGGTGGCGGTTCGATCGCCTTCAACGGCATCAAAGTGAACGGCCTGATCGCCGCTAACATCGACATCCTGTCGAAAGCCTCGTTCCTGCAAGCTGCAGGCGCTGCCGGCGTGACCAATCCAGGTACCTTCTACAACCCAGCGACCGGCGGCGACGTGGTGCAGATCGCGATCCCACAGAGCGTGGTTGCTGATGGTCACTACATGAACGTGTCGGTGGATTCGATCAAGATGGGTAACAACGCTGCGTCCTTCGGTTCGGTTGCTATGAACCAGATCGATATGCGCGGCACCACCGTGTGGATCTTCGCACACTAAGTTGCATGCGCTTACGCTGGCTCGCAGGGTCTGTCGCTTGGCCTGAAGAGTCAGCGTAGCAAGCTGGACGGTAATAAAGCAGCAACCCTAAGATGGTTCTGTAGCACATAAAAAAACATACCTAATCTGGTACACAACATTCTCGGAGACTTTCATGCAATTCATCAAAACCGCAGTCGCAGCAGCCCTGGCAACCATCGCTTTCTCGGCATCGGCCATGACCCCGATTCAGGACGCAGAGCTGAGCACCGTCAGCGGCCAGGACGGCGTATCGATCGCTGCCAACCTGAACATCAAAATCAATTCCTTCACCTACACCGATACCGATGCACTCGATGCCAACGGTCTGGGTGGTGGTTCGATCGCCTTCAACGGCATCAAAGTGAACGGCCTGATCGCCGCTAATATCGACATCCTGTCGAAAGCCTCGTTCCTGCAAGCTGCAGGCGCTGCTGGCGTGACCAATCCAGGTACCTTCTACAACCCAGCGACCGGCGGCGACGTGGTGCAGATTGCGATTCCACAAAGCGTGGTTGCTGACGGTCACTACATGAACGTGTCGGTGGACTCGATCAAGATGGGCAACAGCGCTGCATCGTTCGGTTCCGTCGCCATGAACCAGATCGACATGCGCGGTACCACCGTCTGGATCTTCGCTCACTAATCAGCTGAGCTTCAACAGCAGCCGCGTCAGCGGCTGTTGTTGTCTCTACACTTACTATGATGATGACCCTGCGTTCGCGGTGGCTGTGTGCGGCTACCTTCCTCGCCTTGTTCTGCTGCGCGCAGACGGCTACGGCCCAGATGCGCGCGATGAGCGAAGCAGAACTGTCCAGCATGCACGGACAGGGCATCGTCGCGATGAGTAATACCAGCCTGAATGGCTTTGATTTCAGCAAAGTGTCGCTGGATGCCGACATCACGCTGAGTGCCAATCTGCGCAATGTACGCCTTGGTGAATACACTTACGCCGCGCGCAACGGCAGCGGTGCCGATCTCGATATCGCCCTGTTGCAATTTGGCCGCAGCGATGGCAGCGAGGCGCAGCGCCTGGTGCATATTGCCAATCCCTATTTCGAATTTGTGTACCGCCATGGCGCCGATGGCGCCAGTCGCGAAGCGATCGGTATGCGCTTCGGCTTCGATGCCATCAGTGGCGACATCGGTATGAAGATCAATACCTTGTCCGGCTCACTGGCCGTGACGGGGCTGGCTGCCGATGGCAGTAGCGTGCAACTCGATACGCGTAGCGATCCGCTGGGCGGCAAGCGCTGGGACGGCGCCTGTACGGCACCCTGTCTGCCGCTGGCACAAGTCGGTGGTGTGACGGCTGGCGACGCGAGTGGCCCGAGCCGCGATTTCTGGATTTCGCTGCTCAAGACGGGCGTGCAATTCCCCACTGCGAATGGCGTACCGGCTGCCGATGCGGCGCAGGCGGGTGTGTGGCTGAACTGGCGCGACAAGCTGCAAGCCATCAATACTAGCGGGCTGGTGCCTGCCAACCTTCCCAAGGGGCGCTGATGCGACGCGCAGCAGTCTGGTCGCTATGGAAGTGCCTGTTTCTTGGCGTACTGTCCTTGCCTTGCACATCGTTACCGGCACTGGCGCTGGAACCGCTCAGCGATGCGGCCTTGTCGGCGGTGCGCGGGCGTGATGGCGTGAGTTTCGATCTGAACGGTTTCGCGATGAGTGGCGATGCCCGGGTCAGTTACACCACGCCGCTCGGTACGACCTTGTATGTGGAAAAATTCAGTGCTTCGCGCAGCGATAATCCGCTGCCGTTTTCCGATCCCTATAAGCTCGACATTGTGCCCGGTGCAGCCGGACTGGCTGATGTGGTGAACATCGCTTTTCCGCTGAATACTTTCGGCGAGCAGCGCTGG
Source organism: Oxalobacteraceae bacterium (assembly GCA_027490725.1). Lineage (GTDB taxonomy): Bacteria > Pseudomonadota > Gammaproteobacteria > Burkholderiales > Burkholderiaceae_D > Rugamonas. Next base: position 8,174 of record JAIXXN010000021.1, on the reverse strand, counting down.
CAGATGGCTTATGACTGGGGCGTGACGGCTGACGGTGTGACGCGCGAGCAGAGTAGTGTGGTGATCAAGGACCTGGTGCTGTATGGCGGCGGTATGCAATTCACCACGCCGCAGATCAATGATGGCGTGGCATTTGGTGCGGCGCTGCGCATGGATATCGGCGAGCTATCACTACGGGCGCGCGGTCGCACCGATGACAGCGAAGCGATGGTATGGCGCGGGATACATGTCGGTGCTGTCGATGGCAGCGGTCTGCTTACCAACACGCCGTGGATGCTGGCCAATGTGGCCTCGCAGCCAGCGGTGATCAATGCCCTCAGCGATGAGACGGGGCCACGCCTGCACATCGGTATCGACTGGCCGGATAGCCGTTACGGCAGTGGTGTGGCACCTGCTGGCGGGATCGTGGTCGATAATATTTCTTTCGTCAGTCCGAACCAGCCCACGGTGGATCTGGGCTCCTCGCGGATCGGATCGATTCAGATCCAGTACCTCGATATCAAGTTCAAACACTGATGGCACGACTAACTACGCTACGACGTGCTGTCGCCGGTCTGCTGATGACGGGCCTGACGCTGGCTGCTGGCAGTGCCAGCGCCGCTACTGGTGTGGGAGCGCTGAGCGCGCTCGATGATCAGGAACTGGCACAGGTAACGGCGCGTGATGGTATCAGTTTCGCCGCCCACATTTCGCTCAATGATCCGACGCTGGTGGGCGCGGTCAGCGATAGCCGGCTGTCGCTGGGCTTCAATGGCGACGGGCAGAATCGCTATATCGTGTTCAAGAATGTGCGCGGCAAAGTGGATATGTTTGCGGTGACGCTGGGTGTGCAAACGCGCAGCGATGGCGGCGGCGATTACATCGCCATCGGCTTGCCGGGCTTTGTGCGGTACACCAATCTCGGCTTCGAATCGCTGAGTGTGCAGAACGATCCCATGGCGCCCGTGACGGGCAATCTGGGCAGCCTGAATATCAATGGCACCGTATCCCTGCAGGGGCAGGTGCGACTGTGGTCCCACTAGGGCAGCACGGATCTAGCGCGCTACTGCGCTGCGCTACGCAGAGTGCGCCGCTGCGCTGTCGCGCGCTTCACTGAGCCAGAGTAGCAGTGCCGTCAGCGGGAAGGCCAGTCCTGCCCACAATACGCCTTGCCAGCCGTGGCTGGCATACATCCACCCACCCAGCGACGAACCGAGCGCGCCACCGAGAAAGAAGAGGGCAATGTACAGCCCATTCAGACGGCTGCGGGTGGCGGCGGCCAGTGCAAACAGGGCGCGCTGGCCGGTGACCAGATTTGCCGAAACACCCATGTCGAGCACGATGGAGGTGGTGACCAGCACCGCCAGTTCCAGCGTGCGGCCACCATGCACCAGCAAGGGCAGGGCAAATGCCAGTATGCCGAGCAGCAGCGCGGCGGCGGTGGTCGAGCGGCTTTTGCCCTGATCGGCGCGGCGTCCGGCAATCGGCGAGGCGATCGCGCCGGCGACACCGACCAGCGCAAAGATGGCGACGCCGGTCTGGCTGAACTGGAAGCGTGGCCCGCTCAGTTCCAGCGAGACGCAGGTCCAGAACAGGCTGAAGGCGCCGAACATGCAGGCCTGATAGGCGGCGCGGCGGCGCAGTACCGGGGTGTCGCGCAGCAAATGCCAGAGTGATCCCAGCAGGGCAAAATAATGCAGACCGGATTCGGGTTGGCGCAGGGGCAGGCGGGCGCGTAGTAACAGCGCCAGTGCTGCAGTGGCCAGCGCCGACAGGACAAAGATGGCATGCCAGCCCAGCGCATCGGCGACCAGACTGGCAAGCGGGCGCGCCAGCATGATGCCCATCAGGAGGCCGCTCATCACGGTACCGACGGTCTGGCCGCGCGTTTCCGGACGGGATAAGTGGGCGGCGAACGGCACCAGTATCTGCGCCGCCACGGCGCTCAGGCCGATGCTGAAGGCGGCCAGCAGGAATAAGCTGGCGTTACTGGTGCTGGCAGCGGCCAGCAGGGCGATGGCGCAGACCAGTAGAGCACTACAGATCAGGCGACGGTTTTCCAGCAGATCGCCAAGCGGTACGATGAACAGCAAGCCAAGGCAGTAGCCGATCTGGGTCAGGGTGACGATCAGGCCGGCAGCGCTGGCGGGCAGGCCAGTGGTCTGGCTGATCGGGCCGATCAGGGTCTGGGCGTAATACAGGTTGGCGACGATCAGGCCGGTGGCGCAGGCCAGTAGCCAGACCATGCCGGAAGAAATGTCACGCTCGGCGTGCGAGTGGGGCATGGGTGCTCCATCAGTGTGCAGGGCGCAATTTTACCGGCGATTACAAAACGCTGCCGAGTTGCTGTCGATTTGGCTGGCGCTGGTCGGGTGCGGATGCAGGCGCTGCCACAGCAGCCATAACACGCTGGCTGTGACGACGGCGGCACTGCAATCGACCACCCAGTCGCCCACGCTGCCATGCCGATACGGGAAGAAACTCTGCACGTATTCGTCGCAAGCACCCATGGCGGCGATGCTCAGCACCGCCTTCAGGGCACGTTGACGTGGTAGGCCGCGGCTACCGGTGAACAGCAAAAAAGTCAGACCGGCGTAGGCGCAACTATGCAGAATCAGGCCGGAAGCGACGCTGCCGATTTCCTGGCGTGCACCGGGTAGCGAGCCTAGAATCAGAATCAGCAGATACAGCGTGTAAGCGGTCGCGCAACGCAGGCGGGCGTGGCAGTCGCTGAGGAGCAGCAGGGGAAGGTGTTGGAGGTGTTGGAGGCGCTTGAGCATGGGCCGGACGATAGCACGACTGGCAGAAAAAAGCAGTGGTGCGCCGACCAGGCGGCGCACCGTACCTCAGTCATGCCTATCGGTTGCATGTACTGAAGATGTAGCCAGTATAGGGCGCGAATATGACGCCATTATGACGCGATGCAACTCGCTAGCGCCAGCGCAGTCCGCAGCGCATGGTTTGCAGTCAAAAAAAAAGCCCGCTGATGAAAGCGGGCTTAAAACTATTTTCTTGGAGGAGAATAGTGGAGACAGGTGCAATTATGGGCGTCGCTCAGATATTTGTCTAATTGTCGTTTCGGATATCAGACATGCGTTTTGATAATAACTGTTGCGGCCAGCCGTCTGCGCTAGTCGTTGACGGGGACGGTGTAGTTCAGGGCCAGCCGGCCGCCGTCGACGTACAGGGTCTGGCCGGTCATGTAGCTGGCGTCGTCGCTGGCGAGGAAGGCGGCGATCGAGGCGACTTCTTCCGGTTCGCCGCAGCGTCCCATCGGCGTGCGCGACAGAATGGTGTGGCGGGCTTCCGGGCTGGCCATGACGGCTTCGCGGGCCAGTTCGGTGAGGATGGTGCCGGGGCCGATACCGTTCACGCGTATCCCGTGGCTGACCAGATTTAGCGACATCACCTTGGTCAGCTGGTTGATCGCACCTTTCGAGACCACGTAGGGCACCTGATTCGGGATGGCCAGTTCGGCGTTGACGCTGGACATGTTGATGATGCAGCCACTGTGCTGCTTGACCATCTCGCGCGCTACGGCCTGTCCGCACAGGAACATGGATTTCAGGTTGATGCGCAGCACGCGGTCGAAGTCTTCTTCGCAGACATCGAGGAAGTTGGCGGCGTGGGTCACACCGGCGTTGTTGATCAGAATGTCGATATGGCCGAAGGCGGCCAGCGTGGCGGCCACCATGGCGTCCACATCGGCTTTCTGGCTGACGTCGGCGGCGAAGAAGCGGGCGCGTTCGCCCAGTGCCTCGGCGGCGCTAGCGCCTTGCGGTTTAATGTCGACCAGCATGACGCTGGCGCCGTCGGCGATCAGGCGCTGGGCGCAGGCCAGACCGATGCCCTGGGTAGCGCCGGTAACGATGGCGACTTTCTGCTTGAGTTTCATGTGGGCGGTTCTCCGAAGTTGAAGCGTGAATTCTATCAGTCGCGCCGTGCTGCGCCCTCAGTTCGGCCGGTGCCGCACGGTTTTCGATACAATAGAGGGTTTGCAACAGAATAAGAGGGCTGGGCCGTGACTTTCATCAATAAATTATCCGCCGCGTGGACGGCCAATGATTCCCTGCTGTGCGTCGGGCTGGATCCGGACATGGCCAAGCTGCCAGCCCAGTTCCAGAATGATCCACAGGGCATCTATCACTTCTGCCGCGAAATCATCGATGCCACGGCCGATCTGGCCTGCTCGTTCAAACCGCAGATTGCCTACTTCGCTGCGCTGGGCGCGGAAGCCCAGCTGGAACAGATCTGCGCCTACGCGCGCGAGCGCTATCCGCAGATTCCCCTGATTCTCGACGCCAAGCGCGGCGACATCGGCGCGACCGCACACCAGTATGCGCGCGAAGCGTTTGACCGCTATGGCGCCGATGCCGTGACCGTCAATCCGTACATGGGCTCGGACTCGGTGGATCCGTATATGGAATGGAGCGATCGCGGTGTGATCATCCTGTGCCGTACCTCGAATGCGGGTGGCTCGGATCTGCAATTCCTGAATGTCGATGGCCAGCCGCTGTACCAGCACGTGGCGCGACTGGTGGCGCAGAAGTGGAACCGGAATGGTCAGTGCGCACTGGTGGTGGGGGCGACCTTCCCGGAAGAGCTGGCGCAGGTGCGCGCGATTGTCGGCGATATGCCGCTGCTGGTGCCGGGCATCGGTGCCCAGGGTGGTGATATTGCGGCTACCGTCAAGTCGGGCCGCAGCGCTGCGGGCACCGGCATGATGATCAATTCTTCGCGCGCGATTCTATACGCGCCGCAGCAGGCTGGCGAAGACTTCGCCAGCGCTGCGCGCCGGGTGGCACAGGAAACCCGTGACGCCATCAACCAGTATCGCGCCTGATCGAGTACTTGCACCGGACAGCCCCGGCAAGACCGGGGCTGTCGCCGAGGCTGTTGCCGAGGCTGTCGCCGGGGCTGTATCAAGCCCGCTTTGCCGGGCTTTTTTTACACGCCCGCTTTTGCGGGCTTTTTTTACGCCGACCTGAGCGTCACAGGCGAGTGTGGCGCGGTGCCGAGCGCTGCTTACCCTGGCTGTTACTGGGCCGGTGCGATCAGTTCCACGTACTCGTACAACTCCGTCAGAATCTGCTCGGCGCGTTCATCGGCATCCTGTTGCAGGTGATCGATCTCGCCGAAGAACTGGTCGATGCTGCGCGCGCCACCGGCACCATCGTAGAAGCGCGCCGCGCGGTGCTGTTCCCAGTGCTCCATTTCTTCTTCCGAGAGACTGTCGGGGAAGTTGCGGGCGCGGTAGCGGAACAGCAGTTCCAGCAGGCGCGGGTCGCTGAAGGTGGGTGCGGCAGCGGCCAGTCGTGCCGGGGTTTCCTTGCGCAGGCTGTCGAGTAGGCGCCGGTCATCCTTGCTGACAAAACCGTTGTACAGATCTTCATCGACATCGAGTGGTGCACCGGCCGGACGATAGAACACTTCGGCCCAGATAGCATCCAGATTCGGTCCGGCCGCCGCCAGTGCTGCGTTGGCCTTGCCCTGTTCCAGATCCAGCCCCCATTTGGTGGCCATGGCCGGGCTGAGGGTTTTCAGATTCGTCACCAGCATCGGTGATTTATTCAGGTGCACGCTTTTTACGGGCAGGCGGGTCATCCCTTCCGGCATGGCATCGCTGCGGGTGAAGATGCGGGTGCGGATCGTGTCGGCATCCAGCGCGAACAGCTCGCGTGGATCGTAGGCGCAATCCCAGACGATCAGTTCATTTTTGTTGGTGGGGTGGGTGGCCAGCGGCCAGACCAGCGCCAGACAGCCGCGCTCGGCCGGGAACATGCCCGACACATGCAGGAAGGGCTGGCGCAAGGCCGGTGCCAGATGCAGGCCCACTTCGTCGGCCACGCGATCTTTCTTGTGCAGGGCCAGACAGAAGTCGAACAGCTTGGGCTGGTGCTGGCGGATCAGGCGGGCCAGCGCGATGGTGGCGCGCACGTCGGACAGCGCATCGTGCGCCGCTTCGTGCACCAGACCATTGGCTTTTGCCAGATCCTCCAGTCTGAAACTCTGCTTGCCATCGTCCTTGGTGGGCCAGATGATGCCTTCCGGGCGCAGCGCGTACGTCATGCGCACCACATCGAGCAAGTCCCAGCGGCCGCACTGGTTCTGCCATTCGCGCGCATACGGGTCAATCAGGTTACGCCAGAACATGAAGCGGGTGATTTCATCATCGAAGCGGATGGTGTTGTAGCCCACGCCGATGGTGCCGGGCTGGGAAAACGCCTGTTCGATGGTGGCCGCGAAGCGGTGCTCGGGCACCCCCCATTCCAGACACTGCTGGGGCGTGATGCCGGTAATCAGGCAGGATTGCGGATCCGGCAGGAAGTCGTTGGCCGGTTTGCAATACAACATGATCGGATCGCCGATCTCGTTGAGGGCGGCATCGGTGCGGATTGCGGCAAACTGCGCTGGCCGGTCGCGGCGCGTCTGGGCGCCAAAGGTTTCGTAATCGTGCCAGAGAAAAGTCGGTGTGCTCATAAGTTACAATTTAAGGGCTACAGTTATGGTCAGTTCTGCCGTTCTACATATTATCGCCGGTCGATGGATCAGCGCTCTTTAGGAGTTTCATCATGACCTCTTCCACTTCCTCGCTGGGCCAGCCGGCTGCCAGTACCCGTAGCGAAGCCACGCTTACCGGGACGGCCAGCAAGTCCGCTACGCTACGCGCCGAGGCGGCCGGGGGCGTGGAAAAGACCTTATCCCCGTCGGCCCAGTCACATGCCCAGCTGAATACCGCTATCGTACAAGCTTCGCTGACGGTAGCGCTGAATTCTTCCAACGAGCCGCTGGCGCTGGTGCTCAAAACGGCGCTGACCGGGATTAACGAGGCGCTGGCACCACAGCTGGGGCCGAACGCGATCGAACAGGCGCAGTCTCAGGACAATACGCCGGAAGGCACGGCGAGCCGCATTGTAGCGCTGTCGACGGCGTTTTACGACGCCTATCGCCAGCAGCATCCGGGCGGCGATGAGGAGACCACCTTGCAGAACTTTGTCAGCACGCTGCAGCGCGGCGTCGATCAGGGCTTCAAGGAGGCGCGTGACATCCTTGGTGGCTTGCAGGTGTTGAAGGGGGATATCGCCAGCAATATCGATAAGACTTACGCACTGGTGCAGCAGGGCTATGCCGACTTCCTGACTGCGCACCGGAGCGGCGCAGCAGCACCAGCAGCACCAGCACCAGCAGCAGGCAGTGCCAGCGCCTCCGCGAGCGGGGTGGCGACGGCCTAGTCACCCTCCCAGCTCAACCTGAGTGCAATCTCAGGCCGACTGCAGGGCCGCGCTATGCAGGGCGACGCGGTTGCGGCCCTCGGCCTTGGCGCGGTAGAGCGCGGCGTCGGCGTTGGCGATCAGGGTCTGCTCGTCCTGCCCCGCCTGCAGTGCGGCGACGCCGAAGGAGGCCGTGATGTGCGGCAGCGGCGTGCGCATGTCGGCAAACACCTGCGCCTGACGCATCCGTTCGCACAGCCGCTCGGCCACGGCGACGGCGACTTTTTCACTGGTATCGGGCAGCAGCACCATCATTTCCTCGCCACCATAACGGACCGCGAAATCGGTTGGTCGCAGCGCACTGCTGAGCACCGAGGCAGCCATCCGCAGCGCCTGATCGCCGGCCAGATGGCCGTGGCTATCGTTGAAGCGCTTGAAGTGGTCGAGGTCGATCATGATCAGTGACAGCGGCGCATGCGAGCCTTGTGCGGTGGCCACCATGGTGGGCAGCAGATCGTTCAGCCAGGAGCGGTTATACAGATCGGTCAGCCCGTCGATCATGGATAGCTGGCGGTAGAACTCGCCCAGCTTCTGACGCCGGCGCAGTTGTGCATTGGCGGCGCGGATACGGAAGGACAGCAGGCGCAGCAGATTGCGCGCCAGCACATGCGATTCGTCGATCAGCTGCCACACCAGCTCGGACGAGATGACCAGCACATCGGTTTCTTCCAGCGCCGTGATCGAACTCAGATTGGCTTCTTCGTCCAGCACCGATTGTTCGCCCACGCTTTCGCCGGGCAGGATCTTGCTGATGGTGCCATCGGCCATGCCGGTGCGGGTATCGGTGGCAACCGACAGCGCGCCGCGCAGCACGATGTAGAGATGCGCGTGCTGCGCTTCGGTGATGTTCTGCTCGGCCGCTAGCCGCATGATGGGGCAGGGCGCCAGCAGTTTGGCGACGGCAGCCGCATCGGTGGAATTGCG
>JAIXXN010000071.1 GCA_027490725.1 Oxalobacteraceae bacterium | reverse complement strand
TATGGCGCCTTCCTGATCCGGCATTTTGCGGCACGCCATCCGGACCAGGTGGCGGGGCTGGTGTTTGTCGATCCCGCCGATGAAGGTCTGGAGACTGCGCTCAAGCGCGTCGATCCGGCACGCGTGCGGCAAGACCAACTGGCGCTGGCGGCGAGCATGCCCGCCAAGTGGCAGGGCGATCTTGAGGTGGTACAGAAAATTCTCGATGCCGGGCAATTGCCGGCCATGCCGGCGCTGCCGGATGTGCCGGCCATGTTGCTGAGCTCGGTCCGTGCGCGTGCCCAGTCCGATTTTTTCCAGGAGACGCCAGTGGCCGTGCGCATCAAGCGCGAACGGCATCAGGCTTTCTTCAGCCAGTTCTCGAATGGCGCGCATATTGTCACACCGAACAGCGGCCACCACATCCAGTTGATGGAACCCCAATTGGTCAATGCGGCGATTGCACAGACTCTGGTCAGCGCAAGCCAATTGTCCGAGCGGCGCGCCCGGCAAGCGGCACGTCAGTCGTTGATGCAAGTGCTGGAAAAAGAGCTGGCGCAGCTGGCCGGCAACGATCGTGTACCGGCGCAGGAGCGGGTGCTGGCAGCCGTCCGTGCAGGCAACTTTAGCGAGGCCGAACTCAACGGGATTGGTTTTGATGTGCTGACCAAGGGTAAGCAGCCGGACCTGGCTGGACTGCTGTTCAAATACAATACCGAAGCGTTTGTGCAATCGGACAATGCCGCCGACAGCTACGGCGAAGCTTTGCTAGCCGCACGCCGCCCGCAGGAGGCGCGCCAGCAGTTCCAGCGTGCGCTCGACTTGGGCAAGGCCAATGGTGCTAGCGAGCGTGCCTTGGCGACCTATCGCGACAATCTCGGCAAGGCGCAAGCAATGGAAAAACAGCCATGAGCAAAACCAAAGGAAATACCGGCGCGCCGTCCGTCGAAGCGTTGGAGAGCCTGCCCCTGCGCGAGCGCCAGGTCGTCGAACTGGTGTATAGCCTGCAGGAGGCGACCGCCACCCAGATCCAGCAGTGTCTGGAGGTTGAGCTGAGCAATTCGGCGATCCGCGCCATGCTGGCGCGCCTGGAAGAGAAGGGCGTGCTGCAGCACCGGCTCGACGGCCAGCGCTACCTCTACCAAGCGGTCGTACCCAAGCAAGAGGTGCGTACTTCCGCGCTCAAGCGGCTGGTGGGCACCTTTTTCGATGATTCCCCGGTCAGTGCGGCAAGTGCATTGCTCGGGATGTCAGGCAAGTTGTCTAACGATGAGCTGGACCAGCTGGAAGCGATGATTGCCAAGGCGCGCGAGGAAGGGCGTTAATGGCAGGAACGGATCTGGTCCTGCTGTTGCTACGGCATACGCTGACGGTGCTGCTGGTGTTGCTCGTGCTGCGCGGTCTGCGCAAGGCATCGGCCGCCAGCCGCGTGTTCGCTGCCCGTTGCGGCCTGGCTGCCCTGGTCCTGATGCCGCTGGCCTGGCTGATGGTGCCGGCGTTGCCGCTGCACTTGCCCTACGCCTGGACGGCGCTGCTAGCGCCACCCGTCGAATTGCCGAAAATGGCCTGGCTCGATGCTGCGCCACCCCCGGCTGAAGGATTTGACGCACCGTTCCGGGCTGCTGCCTACGGCCGCGTGCTGTTGCTGGTCTATGCGCTGGTGGTGCTGCTGTATCTATCCCGAATTGCCTGGGCATTGTGGCGCTTGAAGCGCATCGCGGCCAATGCAGAGCCGCTGATGGCGCCCGCGTGGTGTGCTGCCCTGCAGAGTTTGCAAGCAACCCAAACAACCCAAACAACCATCGGGATGGCGCGTCCGGTGCGCTTGCTAGTGTCGGATCAGGTGGCGTCGCCCATGAGCTGGGGCGTGCGCAGGCCGGTGATCTTGCTGGACCGGGCCAGCGTCGGGGCTGTCGCGCCGGATCCGGTACTGGCGCATGAGTTGGCGCATCTCGCCGCACATGATTGGCCGGTGATGCTGTTGGCGCGCACACTACTGGCCTTTTACTGGTGGCACCCCGTCATGCATTTGCTGCTACGTTCCATGGAACACGATATGGAATGTGCGGCGGATGATGCGGCGCTGCGCGCCGGGGTCAAGCCATCGCAGTATGCGCACACCCTGCTGCAAGTGTCGCGTCAGGCGTTCGATCCGGCGCGTGCGTCGACCCTGGCGCAGCGTATTGCCGGACGTGGCGCGGGTCTGGCAGCGCGTATCGCGGCCCTGCTCGAAGTCAGGCGCGCGCGCCGCAGCGTCACGCGCGGTGAGTGGGCCGTTGGCGTCGCGATGACCGGCCTGCTGGTGCTGGCACTCGGCGGATTCGCGCTCAAGGGCGAGCAGTTGGTCTGGCCCGACCAGCTGCTGCATGCGTCCGCGATCGCGCGCGGCCAGGATGTGTGCGTACTGCTCGATGGTCTGGACAATCCGAATTTCACGCAACTGGCCGCGGCCATGCGTGCGGGTGATTTTTCGCAGCGCCACGCGGTCGAAGTCGAGTCCTTCCGTCAGCGCGCGGCGATCCCGGCGCTGGTGCTGGCCTTGCAGGACCGGCAGGCTGTCGTGCGCAGACTAGCCGCCTGGGCCCTCGGGGAAATGCGCTTCCCGGAAACCGCCCCAGCACTCGCGGTTTTGCTGTCCGATACGGATCCACTGGTGCGAGCCGAGGCGGCCGGCGCCCTGGGCGATATGGGTGAGGTGCGCTGGTTGCCAGTTTTTCACGCCATGCTGCATGACCCGGAGCCGGCCGTGCGCACACGCGTGGTGCATGCTCTGGGTGACCTGGCCGAGCAGGCCAGCATCCCGGCGCTTGAAGCGCTGCGGGGTGACCCGGACGGGACCGTTGCGGAGCAGGTGCGCTGGGTCCTGCGTGAAATCCACTGAATTATGGGTGGGTGGCTGTTCACACCCAGGTGGTCGAGAATTTTCCTGATCAGGCTCAGGCCAGGCCCTCACGCAACAAGCTCGGAGTCAGGCCGGTCCAGCGCTTGAAGGAGCGGCGGAAATTGTTGGCATCGTGGAAGCCAAGGTGGCGTGCCGTCGCCTCGTTGTCATAGCCATGGGTATGGAATAGCTGCAGGGCGACGTGGGTACGGACCTGGTCCAGCTCGGCCTGGAAGTGGGTCCCGTGGCGGGCCAGGTGGCGCTTGAAGGTCGCCACGCTGACACCGAAGGCGGCAGCGGTCGATTCCAGCGTCGGCACACAGCGGATATGCGCAAGCAGGTAGTCGTATAGCGCGCTCGACAGGCTGGGCGTGCTCTGCGCGTCCCGTAGTTGGCCGAATGCCAGTTTGACTGCCATGGCATTGCCGCGCGGCCAGGGCTGATCGAGCCAGCCAGGCTCGATCAGCATCGCATCGAGCTGGCAGTTGAAGCGCAACTCCGGCCCCAGGTGTACCGTGTGCTGTTCGATGTGGCGCGGGCTGGCGCGGTTGAAGCAGTAGCGCCACGGCACACGCTGGCCGCTTAGCCAGCGGCACATCGCGGTCACGGCCGTCATATGCATCTCCACCAGGAACGGCAGCTGGCTCGGTGCGCCGTAGCAATCCATCCAATACAGCACCGCAACACTGCCCTCATCCGACAGGCGCGGCCGCAATAGCGGGCACAGGATGGCCTGCCAATCAACCAGCAGCTGCAATGCTTCGCGCAATGTCTGGGCATGCAGCAAGGCGTGGCTGGCCGCGCCGAAATGGCCGGGCAGCATTTGCTGACCGAGCATGAATGCTGTATCGGGACTGGCTGTCGCCTTGGCGGCGCGCGCCAGCAAGGCCAGGTAGGCTGCCGCGCTCAGCTTGCTGGTGGCCGTCGGCAGGGTCAGCGCCACGCCATCGGTTTCGCAGCGTTGCAGGTAGTCGAGCACCAGCGCCGGCTGGTGCTGGGCCAGCACGGTCGCCTCACCAGCCGTATGGTAAGGAATCACGGGCGAACCGCCACTACGCCGACCGTGTTGCTGGCCGTCACGCCGCTACCGCCGCCGGCGTGTCGATCGACCGGTTCAGCGCTGCCAGCAAGTCTTCCGGCGCTGCGCCGGTATCGGCCGGCGCGATGGCCTGGCGCAGGCGCAGCCGCACCACATCGCCCCCGGCGTGGTGGTGCATATGGCGCACCATGAAACACAGGTGGCGCGCCAGCCCATGCGCATCAGCGGCGGTCGTGCCCGGCATCAGCACGGCGAAGCGGTCACCGGCATAGCGACATAGCAAGTCGCCATTGCGCATATTCAGCAGCAGCATATGGCCGACCGCCTGCAACACCCGATCACCTTCGGCATAGCCGTGCTGGCGGTTCACTTCATGGAAGCGTTCAATATCGAGCAGCACCAGCGCGCACGGCTGGCCCGGCTGGCGCGCACTTTCGATGCGCAGCTGCTCGCGCAGATAGCCGGCATTGGCCAGCTGAGTCACGCGGTCAAAGGCGCGGTGGTCACGGAACAAGCGTTCGCGCTTTTGCAGGTGGGCGGTCAGCGCCAGTTGTTCATGGCGCCAGTAATACAGGCCGGCAGTGAGCGCCAGCATGCCGCCCAGCGTACAAACATCCTCCAGCCAGTTATCCCAGATATGGTCCTTGGGAACGCGGAACAGCTCATCGAGGCAATCGGCCCAGGCGCCCAGCATGATGCCGGCCAGGCCCAGTGCCAGCAAGCGCGTGACCAGCCCGCTCGGGCGGCTGGCCAGCACGATCACCATCCAGACACCCGCCATCAGCGCGGTGCCGCCTTCGGAGATGACGTCGATCCAGGTCCAGCTGTCCTTGGATGTGCCGGCGCCAGCATACAGGGCCAGTATCAGGGCCAGCGCGATGACGGCAGCGGCCAGCGGGATGCGATGTAATCGGAGCATGTTGAACAGGCCAAGAAAAAGAGGTGCGCCAGCTTAGCCGCTGTCGATGACCGGCCAATGACATCGGCAGAAAAACAACAGGGGGTTCAAACGGCTCATGAATGCAGCAAAATGCGCCCCGTGTGGCGCGACCTGCCAGCAGGGTCGCAGGTCAATCCAGCTCAGCTTGAACCGGCACAGCAGTGTGGCAGTGGCAAACCGGGTCCAGGCAGTCCTGGCTGTCATGGGATTGACATATTGGCTACCTAGAATCCGGCCCGTTCACCCACACTTTGATTGCTCACCATGAAAATGAATTCAAGCTCCCCGCCCGCCAACCAGCGCCGCCTGTCGGCCCTGTCGCTGGCCGTACTGGCCCTGCTGGGCAGCTACGCCAATGCACAGGAAGCCCAGGTCTCGGTCGTCGTGACCGGCCAGCGGGCCAGCATCAGCAAATCGCTGTTGGCGCAGGAAAAGGCTGACCACATCCTCAGTGTCATCAGCAGCGACGATATCGGCGGCCTGCCCGACAAGAACGCGGCCGAGGCCTTGGCCCGCGTGCCAGGCATTTCGGTACAGCGCGACCAGGGCGAAGGCCGCTACATCACGGTGCGTGGCCTCGGCCCCGACCTGAACGCCGTCACCATCAACGGCGCGCTGCTGCCATCACCGGAAGCGGGCCGCCGTGCGGTGGCACTCGATGTCCTGCCGGCTGGCATGATCCGCTCGCTCGAAGTATCCAAGACGCTGACGCCGGAACAGGCTGCCGGATCGCTGGGCGGCACGGTGGAAGTGAAGACCCTGTCGGCGTTCGACCTGCCGGGTCAGCTGCTGTCTGCCTATGCCGGCGCCAGCTACGACGAAAACATCAAGAAGACCAGTCCCAACGCCGGCCTGCTGTGGGCCCAGCGTTTCATGGACGGCAAGCTCGGCGTCGCGGCCGGCCTTTCCGCTGAACGGCGCGAGTTCGGTTCGGACAACCTGGAAACGGGCGGCTCCTGGACCGGCGGCCGCCTGGGCGGCTGGGAACTGCGCGACTACCTGCCGGTACGCGAACGCCATGCGCTAGCCCTGAACCTGGACTTCCGCCCGCATACCGGCGCGCGCTATTTTGTCCGCACCTTCCTGTCCGACTTCAGCGACGATGAAGTGCGCGACCGCCTGACCATCAGCAATATCAGCGGTGGCTCGCTGGCCGAGAGCGCCACCGCCAGTGCACGCGGCGAGCGCCGCCTGCGCCAGCGCAAATACACCCAGAAGATCGAATCGGTGGTGCTCGGCAGCGCACAAAAATTCAATGACTGGACACTGGAAGCGGCCATCGACACCGGCCGCGCCAGCGAAGACACGCCGGAATCGATCAATGACGCGCGCTTCCGCGGCATTGCCAACTTTACCGGCATCAGCTTCAGCGACACGACGCTGCCACGCTTGTCAGGCCCGGCCAGCATGCAGGACCCGGCCAGCTATAGCCTGAATGCGATCACTCTGCAGCAACGTTATTCGCAAGACCGCGCAAGCAGCGCCAAGCTGGACCTGACTTATGCTTTCGACCTTGGCGGCATGGCCTCGGTCCTCAAGTTCGGCACCCGCCTGTCGCGTCGCGAAAAGAGCAATGACACCAACCAGTGGACCTACAATAACAAGACCGCTGGCACTGCCAACTACTGGGGCGATGGCCCGACCTCGATGACAGCGTTTGCCAGCGGTGCCACGCTCGACTACCCGCTCGGCCAGATCGGCATCGGCATCGACCCTCAGCTGGTACGCGCCCGCGTGGCCGGCCTGGCGCGTGACCCGGCCCGCCTGGCGGTCGAGTCAAAGCTGAACGATTTCACGATGAACGAAAACACCGATGCGTTCTATGTTCAAGACAGCATCCGCGCCGACAAGTGGCTGGTGATGGGCGGCGTGCGTGCCGAACGCACCAACTTCGATGCTCACGGCAACAAGGCGACCGGCAGTGTGCTGTCGACCATCGACCGTTCGCGCAGCTACACCAACTACCTGCCGTCGCTGCACCTGCGCTACGATGTCGATCGCCACACCAGTGTGCGCGGCGCCATCAGCCGCGCCCTGGTGCGCGCCAACTTCAGCCAGCTGGCACCGGGCGTCAGCCTGGCCAGCAGCACCGAAGCGACGATCGGCAATCCGGACCTCGAACCACTGAGCTCGACCGGCATCGACTTTGGCGTCGAGCAATTGCTCGGCAACGACGGCGCCGTGTCGGCCTATGTGTTCAGCAAGGACATCAAGAACTTCACCTATACCACCAATCTGGCCGGCACTGGTGCCTGGGCCGGGTATACCACGGCCACCTCGTATGCCAATGGCGACACGGCCAAGGTCAAGGGCATCGAATTGTCGTGGCAGAAGTCGCTGCGCATGCTGCCGGCGCCTTGGAATAATTTGATCGTGGGCGCCAACGGCACCCTGACCGATTCGAGTGCCCACATCGCCCGTTACGACAGCGCGACCAAGCAGGTGCTGGGGCGCAACATCCGCCTGCCGGGCCAGTCGGACCGCATGCTGAACCTGATGCTCGGTTACGAAAACGGTGCATTGAGTGGCCGCCTGGCACTTAATTACAAATCGCCCTATGTACTGGAGCTGGGCGCCGACATCCTCAATGCCAACCAGGACCGTATTGTCGACACCCAGAAGCAGCTCGATTTCTCGGTCGCTTACCAGATCAACAAACGCTTCCAGCTGGTGTTTGACGCAGCCAACCTGAACAACGAGAAGTACTATGTCTACCAAGGCAGCAGCAAGTTCAACTCGCAGTACGAGCAGTATGGCCGTACCTACAAGATCAGCCTGCGTGCCAACGCTTTTTAATTGATGAAGACGATGAAGACGACACCTTACTTTGCTGCCTTGGCCTTGGCCTTGGCCACTGCCAGCTGCCTCGCTGGCGCTGCCACGCCAGCGCTGGATACCGCCTTGCTGGCCGATGGTTCACGCCTGACACTCGACAAGAAAGGCCTGCACTGGCTCGACGCCCAAGGCAAGCCTCGGGCCTCGCTGCCGATGCGCGCCAAGCAGCTCGATGTGCGCCCGCTGGCCGGCGGCGCCCTGGCCATCGTGCTCGATGCCGACACCCAGCGCACCATGCCGGTCGAGCTTGACCTGCAGGCCGGCAGCCTGCGCTTGCTGGCGCCCTTGCCTGCACCAACATTCTCGGTTGAAGCGGTATGCCTGTACCGTGATGCTCAACAGCTAGACCATGTGTTCGTTATCGGCAAGGCCGGCATCAGCGAACAATGGTTGCTGAGCGGCCAGCAGCGCTTGATGGTGCGCCGCCTGGCGTTGCCGCCGCAGTCCGAACTGTGCCGCGTCGACGACGCCAGCCAAACCTTGTTCGTCAGCGAGCCTGGCATGGGTGTCTGGGCCTATCCGGCCAACGCGGAGCAAGGCAGTAGCCGCAGCGTCGTGGCGTTGCGTGCACCGCACGGCAAACTGGCGGCCGATGCCTCGGCGATGGCGATCGGCCAAGGGGCTCTGGCGCTGCTCGACAAAAAGGGAACGGTCTTGCACCGGCACAAGCTGCTGCCAGCCGACACGCTCCCGATTGTCATGCCAAGCGCACAGACCGAGCCGATGACGCGCCAAGGTGATGCGGCCGACGATCCGGCCATCTGGCGCCATCCAGCCGATCCGTCCAAGTCGCGCGTGCTGGGTACCAATAAGAAGCAGGGCTTGCTGGTGTATGACCTGCAAGGCAAGCAATTGCAATTGCTGGAATCGGGCCGCCTGAACAACGTCGATGTGCGCCAGGAGGTGGCGTTCGGCAGCAGGCGCTTCGACCTGGCGATCGCCACCCAGCGCGACGATAATAGCATCGTGCTTTACACCATCGACGCTGGCGGCGAAGTGCGTGAAGCGGCACGCTTCCCGACCGACCTGTCGGAAATCTACGGCACTTGCCTGTACCAGCCCGCTGGCGGCGAGCTCGAGGTATTTGTCAACGACAAGGGTGGCGCCTATCGCCAGTACCGCATCCATCGCGACGCCGAGGCGTTCAGCAGTGCGCTGGTGCGCAGCTTTGCACTGGCGAGCCAGCCGGAAGGCTGCGTGGCGGACGACCGCAATGGCCGCCTGTTCTTCGGCGAGGAGCGGCGCGGCGTGTGGGTGATGGAGGCCGATGCCGCCAAGCCGGCCACACCTAAAATGATGCTGGCTGTCGGCAAGGTGCTGCATGCCGACGTCGAAGGCATGGCGATCTACCACGGCACGCAGGCGAGCTACCTGGTGGTGTCTAGCCAGGGCAGCAATAGCTATGTGGTGACGGATGCGGCCCCGCCTTACCGCGTACGCGGCAGCTTCCGGGTTGGCATCAATGCAGCGCAGGCCATCGATGGCAGTTCCGAGACCGATGGGCTGGACGTGACGTCAGCCAACCTGGGCGGCCCCTATGCCAAAGGGATGCTGGTGGTGCAGGATGGCCACAAGCGTTTGCCCGATGGTGCGCAAAACTTCAAGTACATCCCGTGGAGTGCGATCGAACAGGTGCTTGGCCTGCAATAAGTCTTGGCGCCGCCCGGTCAGGACACTTGCTGGCGTGCCAGGGCGGCACCAGGTAGACCAGGCAGTCTTGCTTGACGTCGTCGAATACGGCTTCAATGGCAGCGCGGTTCTCTCAGGTTTCAACGGCGATATCGAAACTGGCCGGGTGCAGGCTCTTGACCGGCTCCCAGCTTCGCGTATCGCCACTCCAGCGCTCTGGACGCTTGGCTTTGGCCGCTTCATAGACTTGAGCGCGCTGGCGCAGTAGCTCACCTCGCGGGACCGCTCGCTGTTTTCGTCTGGTAGACCTGCCAGCCGACGATCTTGCGGCTGTGGATATCCATGAAGCGGTACAGATAGAAGTAGATTCCCATCGCCGACGTCGGCAGATACGCGTTCCACAAACAAAAACGCCAACCTGCGTGAACTGCCCCCCCCCCAAAAAAAGTTGGTGTCCAACTTTTTGGGGGCAGTTCACAGGCGAAGTGCCACTACCGGAGATAGACCGGACACAAGGACTGCGCATCCCAGAAACGACAACGCCCACTTGCATGAGTGGGCGTTGCGTGAACGATGTTCTTGGTGGCCCGGGGCGGAATCGAACCACCGACACAAGGATTTTCAATCTTCGCGTTTATTTGGGGCTGGCATCTTCTCCGGCCTCCGGCTTGAGATGTTCGATGACACCGTCACGGCTAACGACGACCATCGTACCAGTCGCTCTTGCCACGTCATGGGCGCGTTGCGCCGCTCGTTGCAGGGCGACTTGAGACAGGCGTAAGTCGCGGTCGCGGGCCTGATCGATGGGTAGCTTGTTCATGGTCGTTCGCTCCAGTCAGTGAGTTTCGGTATTGAACCGGAATTGTCATATAGCGCCCAGCCGTCTACGGCGGGCGCATAGAGTTGGTCGAAATTGTTTTTGCCAGCGACGAAGCGGCGCCGAATGACGTCTTCCGGAATGTGGTGCCCGCCTTGTTTGACCCGTTGCGCCACGCGCGCGATGGCCTCGTCGGCGCTCGCGAGTTGCAGGAAAATGAGCTTGACGCGATACCCCGCTTTTTGCCATTCGCGAATCTGGCGCAAATAGCTGCGACCTGAAAGCGTTGTTTCGAACGCAAAACTGGTGCGGGCGGCAAAGTGGCGCTGAAGTTCCCGCAGCATCAGGCGTCCCGCTTGCAGTGCGGCTGACTCCGGGGCAAACGGCGCGAGTCCCGCTGCGATCAGGTCGGCATTGACGAACACCGGGCACTCCGCTTCGCTCGGCAGGAATTCGCGCGCGAACGTGGTCTTCCCGGCACCGTTCGGGCCGGCGATGATGATGCGTGGCGCTGTTTCCATGCTCAACACTCCATCTTCGGATACCGCCGCAACCACAACGATACCGGAAATAGACCGGCGACGGGGACTGCGTATAGACAAACAAAAACGCCAATCACGAGGATTGGCGTTTTGTAAAACATGTTCTTGGTGGCCCGGGGCGGAATCGAACCACCGACACAAGGATTTTCAATCCTCTGCTCTACCAACTGAGCTACCAGGCCAAGAGGCAAAATTATAGCAGGCTTAGGAAGAAATGCAAGGAACATTTTCTGCGCGCACTAACCGCTATAATGTTTCTATGAATAAGCCATCCCCCACCGCTGCGCTGCGCGTGATCGAGAGTGACATCTGTATTGTTGGCAATGGCGCAATTGCCAAGACCACCGCGCTGGGCCTCGCCCAGGCCGGTTTCAGCGTCACGCTGCTGGGACCAGCGGCGCCGCCCGCAGCCCCAGCGGGAAGCGATCCCGGCTGGGATGCGCGCGTGTATGCCCTCAATCACACCGCCTATCGTCTGTTATCTTCGCTTAAAGTGTGGGGTGCACTCGATGCTAGCCGGGTTGCGCCGGTGGACGCGATGATCATTCAGGGCGATGGCGCGCAGGCTGGCGGACTGGGCTTTGATGCCTATGGCGCCCGTGCCGATACCCTTACCTGGATCATCGAAGACCGCAATATCGCTCAGGCGCTGGATGCTGCGCTGAAGTTTGCCCAGAACGTGCAGCAGGTGGAAGGGCGCGCTAGCGCCCTGTTGCAGGGCGAAGATGGCGTTAGCGTGCAACTCGAGAATGGCAGTTGCATCAAGTCCGAACTGCTGGTGGGCGCTGACGGTGCCCAGTCATGGGTGCGTGGTCAGTGTGATATCGGTTTTGACTACCGTAGCTATAACCAGCGCGCCGTAGTGTCCAATTTTGCCTGTGAATTGCCGCACCATGGCGCGGCCTACCAGTGGTTCACCGGCGTGGAAGGGATCGTGGCGTTGCTGCCGCTGCCCGGCAATCAGGTATCGCTGGTGTGGTCGGCGCCCGATGCGCTGGCCGATACCCTGCGCAGCGAGTCGGCCGCGCAGATTGCCGCACGGCTGGCCGTGTATGCGCAGGAGAAGCTGGGCGCCCTGACGCCGCTGCAGCCGGAATTGGTGCGCGATTTCCCGCTGCGCCTGATCCGTCCGCACAGCATGGTGGCACAGCGCGTGGCGCTGGTGGGCGATGCCGCCCATGTGGTGCACCCGATGGCCGGCCATGGCATGAATCTGGGCTTTGCCGATGTGGCGCAACTGATTAAAACCCTCAGCGAGCGCGAGCCGCAGCGCAGCCTCGGCGACGAGCGCGTGCTGGCCCGGTTTGCCCGCGCCCGCAAGGAGGATGTGTTGCTAATGCAACTGGCCACCGATGGTCTGGCGCGTCTGTTTGCTAGCAATCTCGAGCCATTGCGCGTGGCGCGCAATTTCGGATTAAACTTGCTGGATAAATTGCCTGCTGTGAAGCGCCGCCTGATCTCCCATGCGATGGGGAAATAAGGGCGGGCCGCAGGTCTGTCTGTTGTTACCGGAGAAGTTATGAAAATAAGTAAGTCGGTTTTACTGATGTGGTCGGCGCTGATGGCGGGTTGTGTGGGCGCGGAAACGCCTTCGACCGAAGCCGTGCGCAAGCTGGTCGAGCCCCGTCTGGGTAATAATGTGAAAGTCGATGCGATCAAGGAAACTCCTTACGCCGGGCTGTATGAAATCCGCGTTGGTAACGACATTCTGTACACCGACAAAACCGGTACCTATCTGTTCTCAGGCCACGTGTTCAATCTGGCCACCAGCACCGACCTGACCAAGGAACGGCTGGACGAAATCAATCGCATCAAATTCTCCGATCTGCCACTCGATAAAGCCATCAAGACCGTCAAGGGCGATGGCAAGCGGGTCATCGCGGTGTTCGAAGATCCGAACTGTGGTTACTGCAAGCGCTTCCGCCAGACCACGCTGAAAGACACCGACAACGTCACCATCTACACCTTCATGTACAACATTCTGGCCGAAGATTCCTTCACCAAGTCGAAGAACATCTGGTGCTCGCTGGACCGCAGTCTGGCCTGGGATGACTGGATGATCCGTAACAAACCGGCCGCGCCTGCCTCGGCAGCGTGCGTCTCGCCGAACGACGAGGTGCTGGAACTGGGTCGCAAGCTGGGTGTCAACGGTACCCCGGCGATCTTCTTTGCCGATGGTAGCCGTGTGCCGGGTGCGATAGACAGCAAAATGCTGGAAGAGAAACTCGCCAAGATTAAGCCTTAAGCCTTAGTTTGCTTCAAGCTTGGTTCATCTGCAGTGTCGACAGGAGACTAGTGTGATTACATTGAACATCAATGGTAAAGATATGCAGGTGGATGCGGATCCATCCACGCCGATTTTGTGGGCCCTGCGCGATAACCTGAATCTGACCGGTACCAAGTTCGGTTGCGGTGCTGCCCTGTGCGGTGCCTGCACCGTGCATCTGGGCGGCCAGCCAGTGCGTTCCTGCGTGACGCCGATTTCGGCGGCTGTTGGCCAGAAAATCACCACCATCGAAGCGATGGAAAACGATAAGGTCGGCAAAGCCGTGCAGGCAGCCTGGGTCAAGCTGGACGTGCCGCAATGCGGCTACTGTCAGAGCGGCCAGATCATGAGTGCGACGGCGCTGCTGCGGACCAATAAGGCGCCGTCCGACGCCGACATCGATAACGCCATGAGCGGTAACATCTGCCGCTGCGGCACCTACCAGCGTATCCGTGCGGCGATTAAAGACGCCGCTAAATCCATCGCATAAAGGAGTCCGTCATGCGTATCGAATGGCTGCAACAGGAATCGATGGTGCCGGCCGCTGGCGGTGTCTCGCGGCGTGGTTTTATGAAGGCCGGTGCACTGGCCGGTGGTGGACTGGTGCTGGGCTTCTTCCTGCCCACCGGCGGTCGCTTCGCACGCGCGCAGCAGGCCGCCAAGGTTTTCGAGCCGAACGCGTTTCTGCACATCGCCCCGGATAACCGCATTACGGTGCAGGTGAACCGGCTGGAATTCGGTCAGGGCGTGCAGACTTCTCTGCCGATGCTGATCGCCGAAGAACTTGATGCTGACTGGTCGAAAGTGAACGGCGCCCTGGCGCCAGCGGGGGATCAGTACAAGGATCCTGCCTTCGGTATCCAGATTACCGGTGGTTCCGGCAGTATCGCTCACTCGTATCTGCAGTACCGTGAAATAGGCGCCAAGGCGCGCGCCATGCTGATGGCCGCCGCTGCTGCGCAGTGGAAGGTGCCGGTCGAGCAGGTGCGCACTGCGCGCAGCATGCTGCTGGGGCCAGCAGGACAGAAGGCCAGCTACGGCAGCATGGCCGACGCAGCGATGCATCAGCCGGTGCCGTCCAGCGTCAAGCTGAAGGATCCGAAAGATTTTAACTTTATCGGTAAGCCGATCAAGCGTCTGGATGCGAGCGACAAGTCGAATGGCAAACTGCAGTTCGGCATGGACTTCAAGGCGCCGCACAGCAAAGTGGCCGTGGTGGCACGTCCGCCGGTGTTCGGCGCGCGGGTGGCGAAATTCGATGCCAGCAAAGCCAAAGCCATCAAGGGCGTGATCGAAGTGCTGCAAGTGAGTACGGATCGCGGCGGTAGCGGCGTGGTGGTGATCGCGGACGGCTACTGGCCGGCCAAGATGGGACGCGATGCGCTGAGCATCGAGTGGGATACCAGCGCTGTCGAAAAAGTCAGCAGCACCGCGCAACTGGCTGCCTACAAGGCGTTGGCGCAGCAGCCGGGCAAACCGGCCCGCAAGGCCGATACCTCGAAACTGGCCGGTGCCGCGAAAAAAATCTCGGCGGTATATGAATTCCCGTATCTGGCGCACACGCCGATGGAACCGCTGAACTGCGTGATTGATTTGCGCGCCGATGGCTGCACGGTGTGGGCCGGTTCGCAGTTCCAGACCATCGATCAGGGCGCGATTGCGGCGACCTCCGGTCTGAAGCCGGAACAGGTGGTGCTCAACACCATGATGGCCGGCGGCGGTTTCGGACGGCGTGCCGTGCCGAGTTCCGATTATCTGGTCGAAGCAGTGCAGATTGCCAAGGTCTGGCGCGCCGCTGGCAAGACCGATCCCGTCAAGGTGATCTGGAGTCGCGAGGATGACATCAAGGGCGGCTACTATCGTCCCTCGCATGTGCATCGCGCCGATATCGGTCTGGACGACAAGGGCAATATCGTGGCGTGGGACCATGTCATCGTCGGCCAGTCGATCATCACCGGTACGCCGTTCGAAGGCATGATGGTCAAGGATGGTATCGACGCAACCATGGTCGAAGGCATGGGTGAACCCTATGAAGTGCCGCTCAATCTGAGTGCCCACACGGTCAAGGCGAATGTGCCGGTGCTGTGGTGGCGTTCGGTCGGCTCGACGCACACGGCGTTTGTGATGGAAACCCTGATCGATGAAGCGGCGCATGCGGCCGGCCTGGATCCGGTGGCCTACCGCAAAAAACTGATCGGCGAGAAGGGCAAGCGCCATCTGGCGGCGCTGGATCTGGCGGTGGCCAAATCGGGCTACGGTAAAAAGGTTTTGCCGAAAGGGCAGGCCTGGGGTGTGGCGGTGCATGAATCGTTCAACACGGCGATTGCCTATGTGGTGGTGGCCTCGGTGAAAAACGGCGTGCCGAAACTGCATAAGGTGACGGCTGGTGTGCATTGCAACCAGCCGGTCAATCCGCTCACCATCGAAGCGCAGATTCAGGGCGCAGCCCTGATGGGGCTGGGCATGACCTTGCCGGGTGCTGCCATTACGCTGAAAGATGGCGTGGTCGAGCAGCAGAATTTCAGCGACTACACGCTGGCACGCATGACCGATATGCCGGTGATCGACGTGCACATCGTTCCTTCGCACGATGCGCCAACCGGGATGGGCGAACCGGGCCTGCCGCCGCTGGCACCAGCCTTTGCGAATGCCTTGTTCAAGCTGACCGGGAAGCGTCTGCGCAAGTTGCCGTTTGATCTGACCAGCGCCTGACAGCGTGAACATGGTCGGCGTACTGCTGGCCGCCGGACGCGGAAAACGGTTTGACCCGTCCGGTGTTCAGAACAAACTCCTGCAAGGGCTGCCGCATGGCGACGCCGTAGTGGTCGCCAGTGCGCGCCATCTGCTGGCCGTGCTGCCACGTGTGCTGGCGGTGGTGCGCAGCGCCGATGACGAGGTGGCGACGCTGCTGCGTCAAACCGGTTGCGAAGTTCTGGTCTGCGACGCTGCCGATCAGGGCATGGCCGCTTCGCTCACGCTGGCACTGCACGCTAGCCGGGACGCGGCCGGCTGGCTGATTGCGCTCGGCGATATGCCCTTTGTGCAACCCGATACCATGCGTGCGCTGGTGGCTACCGTCGGTCGTGGCGCCCGCATCGCTGCGCCCAGCTATCTGGGGCGGCGCGGCAATCCTGTCGCTTTTAGTGCCTATCATTTACCATTGCTACTGGCGCTGCAGGGCGATCAGGGTGCGCGCGCCATTTTAAAAGACCATGCAGTGAGTGAGCTGGTGGTGGACGATGCTGGCGTGATCCGCGACATCGACACCCCTGCGGATTTGTAATCAAGGATAGCAATGAAAAAACCGAACAAGAATAAACCGGCGATCGCCTACAGCATAACCGGCCACGATCTGGCCGCCCACCTGTTCCGCGTGACGCTGACAGTGGCCGCACCGGCCGAAGGCGGGCAGATTTTTGCGCTGCCGGCGTGGATCCCGGGCAGCTATATGATCCGCGAATTCTCCCGCAATATCGTGCGCATCCATGCCGAGTCGAATGGTCAGCCAGTGGCGCTGACCAAGCTCGATAAGCATAGCTGGCAGGCCGCGCCGCTGAAAGATCGCGCGGCAAGCCTGAGCGTGCACTACGAAGTGTATGCCTGGGACATGTCGGTGCGGGCAGCGCATCTGGACCAGAACCATGCGTTCTACAATGGCACCAGCGTGTTCCTGCGCGTACTGGGACAGGAACATCTGCCGCACGTGGTGGATATCCAGCGCCCGGCCGATGCGGCCGCGCGTAACTGGCGGGTGGCTACTGCGTTGCCGGAACTGAAGGCTAAACGTTATGGCTACGGTAGCTACGTGGCAGGCGACTACGATGAATTGATCGACCATCCGGTGGAGCAGGGTGAGTTTGCGCTGGCGACCTTCAAGGCCCACGGAATCCCGCACGATATCGTGATTACCGGACGGGTGCCGAATCTGGATATGGCGCGCCTGTGCGCCGACCTGAAAAAAATCTGCGAAACCCAGATCGCCTTCTTCGAACCGAAAACCCGGCGCGCGCCGATGGACCGCTACGTATTCATGACCATGGCGGTGGGCGATGGTTACGGCGGTCTGGAACACCGCGCGTCGACGGCGCTGATCTGCGCGCGTGCCGATCTGCCGAGCACCACGGCCGCCAGCAAAGACATCAGCGATGGCTATCTGCAGTATCTGGGGCTGTGCAGCCACGAGTATTTCCACACATGGAATGTGAAGCGGATTAAACCCGCCGTGTTCGCGCCCTACAATCTGCAGGTAGAGAATTACTCGCCGCTGCTGTGGTTATTCGAAGGCTTCACCAGTTATTACGACGACCTGATGCTGGTGCGCGCCGGTCTGATTAGCGAGACGGGCTACTTCAAACTGCTGGCCAAGACCGTGGGCAGTGTGTTGCGTGGCAGTGGCCGCACCAAGCAGAGTGTCGCCGATTCCAGCTTCGACGCCTGGGGCAAATACTACCGCCAGGACGAGAATGCACCGAATGCCATCGTCAGCTATTACACCAAGGGTTCGCTGGTGGCACTGGCACTGGATCTGAGCATCCGTGCCAAGACCGGCGGCAAGCAGTCGCTCGATGACGTGATGCGCATCCTGTGGCAGCGTTACGGTGCCGACTTCTATCACGGTGGCGGACGGGGTGTCACGCCGTCCGAGGTGGAAGCGCTGTTCGATGAAGTCAGCGGTGGCCGCTTCAAACCCTTCTTCGATAAATATGTGCGCGGTACCGATGACCTGCCGCTGGCCAAGTTGCTGGCGCCATTCGGCGTCAAATATGCGGACGAGCGCAAATCGGGCAAGCCATCACTGGACATCAATCCTGGCAAAGATGGCAATGACTGCAAGCTGAATAGCGTGCATGAGCAGGGCGCTGCGCACCGTGCCGGTCTGTCGGCGGGCGATATTCTGGTGGCGATCGATGGACTGCGCGTTACCGCCAGCAATCTCGATGCGCTGCTGTCGCGCTACGGGGTCGGTTCGGAGATCAGCGTACACGCGTTCCGTCGCGATGAGCTAATGACCTTCAGCGTGACCCTGCAGGGTGACCGGGTACCGGCCGTGACGTTGACGCTGGATGCCGCTGGCAAGAAATCCGGCACGCCGCAACGTCCTAGTCAGGCGGTCTAAGCGCCGATGCTGCTCGATCCGACCACCATTATCCTGATGTCCGCGCTGATGGCGATTGCCATGAGCGTGGTACTGTTTTCGGCCTACCGTAGCTATCCGCCGGAAATCAAGGGTCTCAATTACTGGGCTGGTAGCCTGCTGCTACTGGTGCTGGGGGCAGTGCTGTTTGGCCTGCGTAAGGCGGGTGTGCCGGAACTGCTGGTGCTGATGGCCGCGAATTCGGCGCTGGTGTGCGGCATTGGCTTGACGCTGATCGGTACCCAGAAATTCTATGCTCGCCCACCGTCCTGGTGGCTATTAGGTCTGCTCTGGTTGCTCAGCATGCTTGGGGTGGGCTACTGGCTGATCTGGGAGCCGAGTTTTGCCGCAAGGGTGGCAGTGTTTTCCTATCTGGTTTCGGTGCTTTACTTCTACCAGACGATTATCGTGTGGCGCTACGGTGAGCGGCATTTCTCCACCCGTTTTCTGATCGCCTTGCTGGGCGTGCAGACGGTGGTGGTGTTTACCCGCGGTACGCTGGCGATGCTGTTCGGTAGCGAGATGGTGAATATTCTGACCAAGGGGCCTTTCCAGAGCCTGTATCTGGCATTGGCGCAGTTCATGATCCTGCTGCTGGCGGTGAGCTTCAACGCCGTCTCGACGCGCCGGCTGCAAGGCATACTGGAGCGCCGTTCGACGCTCGATCCGCTCACGCAGGTGCTCAACCGGCGCGGTTTTGGCGATATGTATCTGAAAGAACTGGCGCTGTTGCGGCGCGAGTTTTCGGTGATGACCTTATTCAGCATCGATCTCGATTACTTCAAGAAGATCAACGATAACCATGGCCACATTATCGGCGACCGGGTACTGGTCGAGGTGGCAGGCGTGATCGGCAAGGCCTTGCGCATGTCCGATCATGTGGCGCGCTTCGGTGGCGAGGAGTTTGTTGTGCTGCTGCCCGCTACCGGGCTGGATCGGGCGCTGCAGATCGCGGACCGCATACAGAAGGCCGTCAGGGCCTCTGGTAGTGGGGAACTGCCAGCTTATACGGTGAGTATCGGCGTCGCCTGCCAGAGCAATCCCGAAGAGAATCTCGATGGTTTGCTGATGCGTGCGGATCAGGCGCTGTATCGCGCCAAGGATGGCGGCCGCGATCGTATCGAGATCGCGGCACCAGTGCTGCCAACGGCTAGTTGAACAGGCGGGCCAGTTCGGCGCCCGGATCGTCGGCGCGCATGAAGGCTTCGCCGACCAGGAAGGCGTGCACATTGGCGGCGCGCATGCGCTCCACGTCGGCCGGCACCATGATGCCGGATTCGGTAATCACCAGTTTGTCGGCCGGGATGCGATCGAGCAGTCCCAGCGTGGTGTCGAGCGTGACGTCGAAGGTGCGCAGATTGCGGTTATTGATGCCGACCATCGCGGTTTTCAGGCGCAGTGCCGCCGTCAGTTCATCGCCATCGTGGGTTTCTACCAGCACGCCCATGCCCAGTTCGTGGGCACAGGCTTCCATTTCCGCCATCAGACCGTGATCCAGTGCCGAGACGATCAGCAGGATCGCATCGGCACCCATGGCACGCGCTTCGTAGATCTGGTACAGGTCGACCATGAAATCCTTGCGCAGCACGGGAATCGCGCAGGCGGCGCGGGCTTGTTGCAGATAGGCTGCCGAACCCTGGAAAAACTGTTCATCGGTCAGCACCGACAGACACGCGGACCCGTTGGCGGCATAACTGGCTGCGATGTCGGCCGGACGGAAGTCGGCGCGCAGCACACCTTTCGAGGGTGATGCTTTTTTCACTTCGGTGATCACTGCAGCCTGACCGGCGGCGATTTTACCGCGCAGGCTAGCTTCGAAACCGCGCAGACCGGCACGCAGTTCGGTATTGCTTTCTACCTCGGCACGCAGGCTGGCGTAGCTGCGATGTTTTTTTGCGGCGGCGACTTCGTCGGCCTTCACCGCGAGGATTTTGTTCAGAATATCGGACATGTGAG
Organism: Oxalobacteraceae bacterium; assembly: GCA_027490725.1. GTDB lineage: Bacteria > Pseudomonadota > Gammaproteobacteria > Burkholderiales > Burkholderiaceae_D > Rugamonas. The sequence goes on along the minus strand of JAIXXN010000071.1, from coordinate 9,189 downwards.
TTCCCGTTGATTGGGCATTGGGCCAGCGTCAATACGGCTGGCGGCGATTAATTGAACTGGCCGAGGCTCTGCGTAACCTGCACGAACTGTTCGATTTTCTGCATGGCTGCACCGGAGGTGATCGCTGCGCGGGCGCGCACCAGACCATCTTCGATCGAACTGGCCACGCCGGCTGCATACAGTGCCGTACCGGCATTCAGTGCGACGATGTCGAACGGTGCACCTGGCTCGCCGCGCAGTGCTTCCATCATCTTGGCTTTGGATTCGGTGGCGTCGGCCACTTTCAGATTCCGGCTGGCGATCATCTGCAGGCCGAAGTCTTCCGGATGGATTTCGTATTCGCGGATTTCGCCGTTGACCAGCTCACCGACCAGCGTCGAAGCGCCCAGCGAGACTTCATCCATATTGTCGCGGCCATACACTACGATGGCGTGTTGCGCACCGAGGCGTTGCAGCACGCGTACCTGAATACCCACCAGATCGGCGTGGAACACGCCCATCAGGATATTCGGTGCGCCAGCCGGATTGGTCAGCGGTCCCAGAATGTTGAAGATGGTGCGTACGCCCAGTTCGCGGCGCACCGGTGCGGCATGCTTCATGGCCGCGTGGTGGTTCGGTGCGAACATGAAGCCGATGCCGGTCTGCGCAATTGACTGGGCGATCTGCTCCGGCTTCAGATTGATGTTGGCGCCCAGCGATTCGATCACGTCGGCACTGCCGGACGAGGACGAGACGCTGCGGCCACCGTGCTTGGCGACACGCGCGCCGGCAGCAGCGGCGACGAACATCGAGGCGGTCGAGATATTGAAGGTATGCGCGCCATCACCGCCGGTGCCGACGATGTCGAGCAGGCCGCGGGTATCGGCCATCGGCACTTTGGTGGAGAATTCGCGCATGACCTGTGCGGCGGCAGCGATTTCGCCGATGGTTTCCTTTTTCACGCGCAGGCCCATGGTCAGGGCAGCGATCATGGTTGGCGACATTTCGCCCGACATGATCTGGCGGAACAGATGCAGCATCTCGTCGTGGAAGATCTCGCGGTGTTCGATGCAGCGCAGCAGTGCTTCTTGATGGGTGATAGGCATGGCAATCCTCAATAGTAAAAGCGCAGATAATCAGGGTGTGCGGGCGCGTAGCGCCGCGCAGGCATCCAATGACTAACGGACCAGGAAGTTCTTCAGCAGTGCGTGACCGTGTTCCGACAGGATCGACTCGGGGTGGAACTGCACGCCCTCGATGTCGTATTCCTTGTGGCGCACGCCCATGATTTCACCGTCGTCGGTCCATGCCGTCACTTCCAGGCAGGACGGCAGCGAGCTACGCTCGATCGCCAGCGAGTGATAGCGAATCACTGTGAAGGGCGAGGGCAGATTCTTGAACACGCCCACGCCTGTATGCGCGATTAATGAGGTTTTGCCATGCATGACCTGCTTGGCGCGGATAACTCTACCGCCAAAGGCTTCGCCGATGGCCTGATGGCCGAGGCATACGCCCAGAATTGGTTTCTTGCCAGCGAAGTGTTTGAGCACTGCGATGGAAATACCTGCCTGCGCCGGATCTTTCGGACCGGGCGAGATGCAGATGTGGTCGGGATTCAGGGCTTCGATTTCCTCGATGGTGATTTCATCGTTGCGGTAGACCCGCACGTCTTCACCCAGTTCGCCGAAATACTGCACGATGTTGTAGGTAAAGGAGTCGTAGTTGTCGATCATCAGCAGCATCTTAGAACTCCCCATCCAGGCCATCTTGCACTTGTTCGGCAGCGCGCAGCACAGCGCGCGCCTTGTTTTCAGTTTCCTGCCATTCCATTTCCGGAATCGAGTCGGCGACGATGCCGGCAGCAGCCTGCACGTACAGCATGCCGTCCTTGATGACGCCGGTACGGATCGCGATCGCCACATCCATTTCGCCGCCAAACGACAGGTAGCCGCAGGCGCCGCCGTAGATGCCGCGCTTGGAAATTTCCAGTTCGTCGATGACTTCCATGGCCCGCACTTTCGGGGCGCCGGTCAGGGTGCCCGCCGGGCAGGTGGCACGCAGCACGTCCAGATTCGACAGACCGGTTTTCAGTTTGCCTTCCACGTTGGAGACGATGTGCTGGACATGCGAATACTTTTCGATCACCAGACGGTCGGTAACTTTCACCGAGCCGGTTTCCGAGATACGTCCCAGATCATTGCGTGCCAGATCGATCAGCATCACGTGTTCGGCGATTTCTTTCGGATCGGCCAGCAGTTCGGTCGCCAGTTCGGCGTCGCGTTCCGGGGTGGCACCGCGTGGGCGGGTACCGGCGATTGGACGCAGCGTGACTTTTTTCTCGCCGTCCGGCAAGGTCTCGTTACGCACCAGAATTTCCGGCGAAGCGCCAACGATCTGCATATCGCCGAAATTGTAGAAGTACATATACGGCGACGGGTTTAGCGAACGCAGTGCGCGGTACAGGGTCAGCGGCGAATCGACATATGGTTTGCGGATGCGCTGGCCGATCTGCACCTGCATCAGGTCACCGGCCATCACGTATTCGTGGGCGCGGGCTACCGCTTTCAGATAATCTTCCTTGGCGAATTCGCGCACCGCTTCGGTACGCACCGAGGCGCTGGTGACCGGCGCATCAATACCACGGCGCAGCATCACGCGCAGGTCTTTCAGGCGCTGGCGCGCTTTCGAATACGATTCAGGCTGGGTGGTGTCGGCGTAGACGATCAGATACAGCTTGCCGGACAGGTTGTCGATCACGGCCAGTTCTTCAGTCACCATCAGCTGGATGTCGGGCAGGCCCAGATCATCTTTCGGCTGGGTGTTGGCCAGTGTTTTTTCGATGTGGCGTACCGTGTCGTAGCCGAAGTAACCGGCCAGACCGCCGCAGAAGCGTGGCATGCCGGGGCGCAGGGCGACCTTGAAGCGTTTCTGGTAGCTCTCGATGAAGTCGAGCGGATTGCCTTCGTGGGTTTCGATGACGGCACCGTTCTTGACGATTTCGGTACGGTTACCAAAGGTGCGCAGCACGGTCGTCGCAGGCAGACCGATGAAGGAGAAGCGGCCGAAACGCTCGCCGCCGACCACCGATTCCAGCAAGAAGGTGTTCTTGCCGGCGTTCTGGGTTTGCGCCAGTTTCAGGTACAGGGTCAGCGGGGTTTCGAGATCGGCAAAGGCTTCAGCGATCAGCGGGATGCGGTTGTAGCCGTCGGTGGCCAACGATTTGAATTCGAGTTCGGTCATGTCTATTCTCCATGCCGCCTTGTAGCACTGGGCTAGTGTAGGGCGGTGGTGTTTCAAAAAACCTGTCGCGCACGGTGGTGCGGGCGACAGCAATCAGTTTGGCTGTGTTTGCCAGGATTGCCAGCGTCGCCAAAGCCAGGCCTCAATCGCGCCGGTTTGGTTGACTTGGTGTTTTTTGAACAGAGACATTACGGTCAGCGTTGGTTCAGCTAAAGGTTAAGAAGCTAAAGTTTAACTCTGCGATCGAATCAGAGTGGCCGCGGTTAGCAGCGTGGTTACTATACCATCGGAATCGATGCTGTGTATAGCCTCTCCGTGATTGTAGCCGTATGGCACTGTTAACACCGGGCAACCAGCTGCCCGCGCCGCTTGCGCGTCGTTGGATGAATCGCCGATGGCCACCACCTGTGCCGGCGCCAGCGCAAAGTCGGCGCAGACGGTCAGCAGCGGTAATGGATCGGGTTTTTTGCGGGCCAGCGAATCGCCGCCGTAGACCACCTCGAAAAAGCCATCCAGACCTTTCAGTTTGAGTAGCGGGGTGGTGAAGGCAATCGGTTTATTGGTCACGCAGGCCAGTCGCAGGCCCTGTTGCCGGAGTGCCGCCAGGCCTTCCAGTACTTCGGGGTAGAGGCTGCTGAACTGGCCATTGATGCGCAGATAGTGGCGCTGGTAGGCCTCCATGGCGGTCGCAAATCGGGCTTCGACGGCGGCAGCGTCCAGATCCAGTGCCAGCACGGCGCGGATCAGGTTTTCCGAGCCTTTGCCGACCATCAGCGCAATCTGCTGCTGGCTGATGGGGGCGAGGTCCAGTTCTGCGCGCATGCTGTTGATCGCGACGTGGAAGTCGGGAATCGTGTCCAGCATGGTGCCGTCGAGGTCGATGATTGCGGCGCGCAGGCCTGCCAGCACACCCATCTTAGACTTTCGCCAGATTGGCGCGCATGGCGTCGATCACGGCCTTGTAGTCTGGCTGGCCGAAGATGGCGGAACCGGCCACGAAGGTGTCGGCACCGGCCGCAGCGGCGGCAGCGATGTTGTCGATTTTGATACCGCCATCGACTTCCAGCATGATGTCACGGCCCGACTCATCGATCTTGCGACGTGCCAGTGCGATTTTTTTCAGTGCTTCGGGAATGAAGGACTGACCGCCGAAGCCCGGATTGACGGACATAATCAGAATCATGTCGATCTTGTCCATCACGTGGTCGAGGTAGTGCAGCGGGGTGCCCGGATTGAAGACCAGACCGGCTTTGCAGCCGTTGTCGCGGATCAGTTGCAGGCTGCGGTCGATGTGTTCCGACGCTTCCGGGTGGAAGGTGATGATGTTGGCACCGGCTTTGGCGAAGTCGGGAATCAGGCGATCCACCGGCTTGACCATCAGGTGGACATCGATCGGCACGTCGACGTGCGGGCGGATGGCTTGGCACACCAGCGGGCCAATGGTCAGGTTCGGCACGTAATGGTTGTCCATTACGTCGAAGTGGATGATGTCGGCGCCGGCGCTGACGACGTTGCGGACTTCCTCACCCAGACGGGCGAAGTCGGCGGACAGAATGCTGGGAGCGATGCGGAAATTGGACATGGGATGGGCCTGCATTAAAAAAGATGCGCTATTTTACGCTGCACAGCGCCTGTGCGCCCGTTTTCAGGCGCGTCGTCCTTGCATACGGGGGCGATTTGGGGTGCAATGGCAGCCTGACGATATACAATCGCTAACCTTGCAGAGAGCGCTTGCGCCCTGGCCCCGTTTTAAGGATTTTTGAATGGCCACTTACGAAATGACTGTGTCGGTCAGAACGCAGTACCTGCCGGAGCAGTCCGATCCGGAACGCACCAACTTCGTGTTCACCTACTCGATCACGATCAAGAACACTGGCACCGTGGCCGCGCAAGTGATTGCGCGCCACTGGGTGATCACCGACGCCAACAACCATACGGAAGAAGTGCGCGGACTGGGCGTAGTCGGGCATCAGCCCCTGCTGCAGCCGGGCGAACACTTCGAATACACCAGTGGTACGGCACTGCAAACCCAGCAGGGTTCCATGTATGGCGAATACTTCTGCGTGGCCGAGGATGGCCATCGCTTCGAAGCGCCGATTCCGGAATTCGTGCTGTCGCTGCCGCGTACCTTGCACTAATCAGGGCTACCGGTCCTGTTGGTCTTGCTGCGCCGGCAGCTTAGGCGCGTCACGATCTTTTGGTTTGCCCTGATACATGGTCCACCAGACGATGAACACCAGCAGGAAAAACGCCACACACGCTTCTATCATCAATATCCACATAACAGTCCTTATGTTCTTAACACGCCGTAGTCTACCCGTTCCGCTCACGCTCGTCGCGCTGGCATTGGCCGCTTGTACCACCACGCCGCTGCCGCCCGATACCAGTCGGGTTCCGCCCCCGGTGCCGGTGCTGCCAGCGCCGGCTCCCGCGCCTGCTCCGACGCCTGCGCCAGCGCCTGCCAAGCCGGCGGTGCTGCAAATGGTGCCGGCGCCGTTCAGCGCCTTGCCGGGCTGGCAGAAGGATGATTTGCGCGCGGCCTGGCCCGCGTTCATGTCGTCCTGCTCGGTGCTGGTGCGACAGGCGAACTGGAAAGAGCCGTGCAATATCGCGCGCAGCGTCAATAGCGGCGATGAGGCGGCGATCCGCACCTTCTTCGAAGCGTTCATGGAGCCGAATCAGGTGATCGCGCCCGATGGCGCCAATGACGGGCTGGTAACCGGCTATTACGAGCCGCTGCTGCGTGGCGCCCGCAAGAAGGGTGGCCCTTACCAGACGCCGCTATTTAAAGTGCCGGACGATATGATTACCGTCGATCTGGCCAGTGTCTATCCGGAACTGAAGGGGATGCGCTTGCGCGGCAAGCTGGTCGGCAAGAAGCTGGTGCCCTATGCCACCCGCGCCGAGATCGAAAAAGCTGAGGTGGCGGGCAAGGAGTTGTTGTGGGTGGACGATCCGGTGGAATCGTTCTTCCTGCAGGTGCAGGGCTCGGGCCGCGTGCAACTGACCGATAGCAAGGAAACCGTGCGCGTGGCGTATGCCGACCAGAACGGCCATCCGTATAAATCGATCGGCAAATATCTGGTGGAGAAAGGCGAGCTGACGCTGGAACAGGCTTCGGCACAGGGCATCAAGGCATGGATTGCCGGTCATCCGACGCGTATGCAGGAACTGTTTAACGTGAACCCTAGCTATGTATTCTTCAAGGAGGAGCGTCTGCCGGATCCGAAGATCGGCCCGAAAGGCGCGCTGGGTGTGCCGCTGACGCCATCGCGCTCGATCGCCATCGATGCGTCGCAATTGCCGCTGGGGGTGCCGGTGTTCCTCGCCACGACCATGCCGAATAGCGATATTCCCTTGCAGCGTCTGGTGATGGCGCAGGATACCGGTGGTGCAATTCGCGGCGCGATCCGGGTCGACTACTTCTTCGGCTTCGGTTCCGAGGCGGCGGAAAACGCCGGTCGCATGAAGCAACGCGGTAATGTCTGGGTGCTGCTGCCCAAGAGTGTGCCGTCGCTTGCGCCGTAAGGCTGTGCTTCTAGCCTGATCCGGCAAAGGATCAGGAAGGCTGCGCCGGTGCCAGATTTTCCGGTATATGGCGCAGCGCCGGAGAGAACACCATGGTCAGGGTCAGGGCAATCCCGCCCACGGCCACGCAGGCCATGCCGGTGCGGATGCTGAAATGCTCGCCCAGATAGCCGCCCAGTAAAGCACCGGCTGGCGCACTGGCCACTGTCAGGAAGCGCATGGTCGACACCATCCGGCCCAGATAGGCGTCCGGCGTGACTTTCTGGCGCAATGTCATATATGGCATAAAGAACAGCATCACACCGCAATCGAGCACCATGGTTGTCAGCGCGCTGGCGATGGCGCTGCCCAGCGGACTGCCGAATAGATTGGCGGGAATCGCCGGCATGGCTGTGAATGCGCAGGCAGTCAGTCCGATCCCGACCAGCATGGCGCCGCTTGGTCCGTAGCGTGCATTCAGCGGCCGCAACAGGATGGAGCTGAGCATGACGCCGACGCCGCCCACCATTTGCGCCATACCCATCATGCCGGGTGTCATACCCAGCTCGCGGGTGCCAAACAGTACCGTCAGCGCGGTATAGCCATAGAACAGCATATGCCACACCCCGGCGCCCCATGCCAGTGTGCGCAGTAATGGCGTGCGCCAGATAAACAGCAGGCCATCGTGGATATCGCGCAACATGTGCTTTTGCGACGGTTCCGGTTGCGGATCATTAGCCTTCAGATTGCGCAGCATCAGAATCGAGCAGACAAAGCCGAGCGCGTTGACGATGACGGCAAACGGTGCGGTCAGCCACTGAATCAGCACTCCGGCAATGCCCGGTGCGACGATGCGCGCGACAGAATCGACGGCGGCGAATTTGGATTGTGCTTCGATCAGGCGCTCCCGGCCGATCAGGTTGGTCAGGAAAATCTGTTCGGCGCCACCGCCGACCAGTGAGCAGCAGCCATTCGTCAGCGCCACGACATACATCCATTCGATCGACAGCCATCCCAGCCAGTAGGCCAGCGGAATGCTGCCCAGCGCGATGGCCTGCACCATCTTGCTGCCTAATAGAACGGGCAATTTGCGATGCCGATCAAGAAATACTCCGGTCGGGAGTGCCAGTAGCGCGAACGGAATCGCCTGCGCGGCGCCAAGCATACCCATTTGCGAGGGCGAGGCATGCAGCAGAATCACCGAACACAGGGGTAGTGCCAGCGCGCTGATATAACTACCGAAGTCATTCAGAATGGCGCTGAGCCAATAACGCATGAAGTTGCCATTGCGGAGCAGGGCATCGCGTTCCAGATATTGCTGCAGAGAGCGGCGGAGGGAAGTCAGAATGGCGGACTCGCGGGCGCAAGGGTGATGGAGCAATCATACCAGCGCATAAGATAGGCGCTACAATCGCAGAGTAAATATCCCACCATGAAGGAGACAGCCATGCAATATGAAGATCTGATCGTCGAAGTGCACGAGAAAGTGGCACTGATTCGTTTGAACCGTCCGAAGGCCCTGAATGCACTGAACGATCGCATGATGAACGAACTGGGCGACGCCCTGCAGAAATTCGATGCAGATCCAGCCATTGGCTGCATCGTGCTGACCGGCAGTGAAAAAGCCTTTGCCGCAGGTGCGGATATTGCCGCCATGGCCGAGTACACCTATGTTGACACCTATCGTGACAATTACATCACCCGTAACTGGGAGCATATTCTGCGCATCCGCAAGCCGGTAGTCGGGGCGGTCGCCGGTTATGTACTGGGCGGCGGCTGCGAACTGGCCATGATGTGCGATTTCCTGATTGCGGCGGATACGGCGAAATTTGGCCAGCCGGAAATCAAAGTCGGCGTGACCCCGGGCGCAGGTGGTACACAGCGTCTGCCACGCACCATCGGCAAAGCCAAGGCTATGGATATGCTGCTGACGGCGCGCACCATTGATGCGGCGGAAGCCGAGCGCATCGGTCTGGTATCGCGCGTCGTACCTGCCGACAAATTGATCGAAGAAGTGCTGACGGCTGCCAAACAGATTGCAGCAATGCCCACCTCGGTCGCGATGATGATCAAGGATGCCGTGAACCGTGCCTTTGAAACCACCCTGACGGAAGGCGTGAATTACGAGCGTCGTCTGTTCCAGGCAGCGTTTGGCACGCCTGCCCAAAAAGAAGGCATGCAGGCCTTCCTGGGCAAACGTGCGCCGAATTTCGACGGTATGTAATCTATGGATCCTCGTTATTTGATTAACTAGTTGAATGACGAGGGTTGACGAGTTGGAATAATCCCTGCATAATCTCACTTCTCTGCTGCTGACAAACAAAACGATTTGTCGGAAACGCAGGAAGCAGTACCGAATAAGTTCTTTAAAAATTTACAGTCGATAAGTGTGGACGTTTGATGAAAGTGCACACGAAGCTAGTCTTCGTGAAACTTAAAAAATATCAAATGTTCACAAGAAGT
>JAIXXN010000023.1 GCA_027490725.1 Oxalobacteraceae bacterium | reverse complement strand
GACCGCGACGCGCGCGGCATCACTACCTTTTTCAGCCATACGCACTTCCGCCTGCTCGTCGTTTTCCGTGGTCAGAATGGCGTTGGCGATAGGAATACCATAATCCAGGCCGATACGGGTAATTCCCGCGCCCGATTCATTCGACACCAGTTCGAAGTGGTAGGTTTCACCACGGATCACGGCGCCCAGTGCGATCAGCGCATCGAACTGCTGCGATTCTGCCATTTTCTGCAGTACCAGCGGTACTTCCAGTGCGCCCGGCACGGTCACGTGCAGCACGTCTTCGTCGGCCACGCCGAGATGTTTCAGCTCAGCCAGGCAAGCGGACAGCAGGCCATGGCAAACGTCTTCGTTAAAACGGGCTTGAACGATGCCGACGCGCAGTCCGTCGCCGGACATATTGATTTCATAGCTACCTACGGTCATGTGAGGCCTCTTTTTGATGGGTTAATTAGTTAGGTTTGGCCATGTAGCCGGTGACTTCCAGATCGAAGCCCGTCATCGATGGCATTTTGCGCGGACTGGCCAGCAATTGCATCTTGCAGACACCCACTTCGCGCAGAATCTGTGCGCCGATCCCGTAGCTGCGCAGATCCATGCTGGCAGCGCGGCCTTTCGGTTTCACTTCCGGCTTGTCCAGCGCCGCGAACTGGGCGAAGAACTGATCCGCCGTTTCTTCGCAGTTCAGCAGCACGATCACGCCGCGCTCGGAGGCCTGCACGGCCGCCAGCGAGGACGACAGATTCCACGAGTGGGTGGTCGCTTCCGATTCCAGAATGTCGAGGATGGACACCGGCTGATGCACACGCACCAGCGTTTCCTTGCCCTTCTCGATCTCGCCATGCACCAGCGCCAGGTGTGCCGAACCGCTTGGTTTGTCGCGGTAGGCAATCATGCGGAACTGGCCGTGCGCAGTTTTCAGGGTGCGCTCGCCGATTTTTTCTACCAGCGACTCAGTGCGGCTACGGTACTGGATCAGGTCGGCAATCGTGCCGATCTTCAGATTGTGTTCTTTGGCAAATTCCAGCAGATCCGGCAGACGCGCCATGGTGCCGTCGTCTTTCATGATCTCGCAGATCACCGAGGCAGGCGTCAGACCGGCCATGGCGGTCAGATCGCAACCGGCTTCGGTATGGCCTGCACGCATCAGCACGCCACCCTTCTGGGCTTTCAGGGGGAAGATGTGACCCGGCTGCACGATATCGGTCGGCTGGGTGTGCTTGTCCACGGCCACCTGAATGGTCTTGGCACGGTCAGCAGCGGAAATCCCGGTGGTCACGCCTTCTGCCGCTTCGATCGAGACGGTGAAGTTGGTGCCGAAGGCGGTGCCGTTGCGGGCCGACATCATCGACAGGTTCAACTGGTCGCAGCGTTCTTCGGTCAGGGTCAGGCAGACCAGACCGCGCGCGTGCTTGACCATGAAATTGATGGCTTCCGGCGTGACGAAATCAGCCGCGAGCACCAGATCACCTTCGTTTTCCCGGTCTTCTTCATCGACCAGAATCACCATGCGGCCTGCGCGCAATTCGGCGACGATTTCTTCGGTGCTGGAAATTGACATATTTAATCCTTGGTAGCTAAGCTAGAACAGCCCGCTATTTTAAAGGATTTACGCAGCGGCCACCGTAAAAGCCCGATTTTATCCACCCGATCAGCGACTTTGGGCCGCCAATCTGGTCATAATATCAAGCTTTTCTGACGGCGCCCGCTTATTTACTGGCTGCACCCACCGAGACCATGCGCTCGACATAACGGGCGATCAGGTCGATTTCCAGATTCACCTGCTTGCCCACCACCAGATGCTTGAGGGTGGTCATGCTTATCGTGTGCGGAATCAGGTTGATGGAGAACTGGCAGACCAGTGCCTCGCCGCTACCGATATCTTCCACCCGGTTCACCGTCAGCGACACGCCGTTGACCACGATCGACCCTTTGAAGGCGAGGAATTTGGCCAGCTCGCGCGGCGCTTCGATCACCAGTTCCCACGATTCGCCGACCGGCTCGAACTTGCGCACCACGCCCAGCCCGTCGACGTGACCAGACACCAGATGGCCGCCCAGCCGCTCGTTCAGGGTCAGTGCCTTTTCCAGATTGACTTCCGTCAGGGTATCCAGACCCACGGTGCAATTCAGACTTTCGCGCGACACATCGACGCGGAAGCTGCTGTCATCTTTTTCCACCACGGTCATGCAGGCGCCGTTGATGGCGATCGAATCGCCCAGCGCCACGTCGGCCAGCGGCAAGCCGCCCGCCTGCACATTCAGACGCACACCTGCGAACGAACCACCGACCAGCGGCGTAACGGATTCAATTTTGCCGATAGCGGCGACAATTCCAGTGAACATAGCGTTTAATTTTATTGTTGAGAACTACTGATTGTTGAGAATTTATTTTTGAGAATTTATTTTTGAGAATTTATTTTTGAGAATTGTATTGCTGAGAATATTACTGATGAGTCAGTCGTGCAAGGATACGCAAATCTTCACCGATCTGCTGAATCTCATGGAATTTCAGGCGCTGCTGGCCGGCCAGATCATCCAGTGCCGGCAAGGCAAACATGCGCTGCGCATCGCCCAGCAGCGTCGGCGCCAGATACACCAGCAGTTCGTCGACGCAGCCGGCGCGGATCAGCGAGCCGTTTAGCTTAGCACCGGCCTCGACATGCAGTTCATTGATCTGGCGCCGCCCCAGTTCTCGCATGAGCTCGGCCAGATCGACCTTGCCGGCCGCATCAGGCAGCATGATCACTTCGGCGCCGAGGTCGCGCAAGGCCGCTTGTTTCTCCACATTAGGGCGCGCCGCCGCAATCCACGTCGCACCACCCTGCAGCACCTTGGCCGACAGGTCAATCTCCAGTCCGCTATCGACCACGATGCGGCGCGGCTGGCGCGGCGTTTCAACGGCGCGCACATTCAATTGCGGATCATCGGCCTTGACCGTACCGATGCCGGTCAGAATCGCGCAAGCCCGTGCCCGCCAGGCATGGCCATCCGCGCGCGCCTGTGGCCCGGTAATCCACTGACTCTGGCCATTATGCAGGGCCGTCATGCCATCCAGACTGGCGGCACTCTTCATACGCACCCACGGCAAGCCGCGCGTCATGCGCGAGAAGAAACCGATATTGAGTTCATACGCCTGTTCGGCCAGCAAACCGGTACTGATGTCGATCCCCGCAGCGGCCAGCTTGGCCATGCCCTGCCCTGCCACCAGCGGATTCGGGTCTTCCATGGCCGCCACCACCCGCCCCAGACCGGCGCGTACCAGCGCATCCGAACACGGCGCGGTGCGGCCATAGTGGTTGCAGGGTTCTAGCGTGACATAGGCAGTGGCGCCGCGCACATCGTGGCCGCGCGCCTGGGCATCCTTGAGCGCCTGAATTTCGGCATGGTCGCTGCCTGCCTGCTGCGTCACGCCCGCCCCCAGCACCATGCCGTCGCGCACGATCACGCAACCGATATGCGGATTCGGCGAAGTGCTGTACAGCCCGCGCGCCGCCCATGCCAGCGCCAGCGTCATGCCTTCCAGATCATTGCTGATGTGTACGGTGTTGCTCATATTGCTGCTCATAAAACCCTAATCGATAGCGCTGGTACAACTCGCCCCTTCGCGCGCCGGATCGCAGACGCGTAGCCGGCCCAGCAGATTAATTTTGATGTTGCGCACATTCCCGCCCTGCTGCAGCGTCACCGTACCCCAGCGGGCAATCAGGCTATTCTCCGCGCCGCACGGTCGTCCCGCACTATTATAAGCAAGATAGGCTGGTATTGCCGCCGAGGAAAAAGCCGCGCGGATCGCCAACCCGGCACTGACCGGTCCGCGCCTCAGGAAGATGGTTTCACTGGCGTCGGGACGCTGATTGCCGTTCTGGTCGATAAACACCACCCAGCCCTGCCGCCAGCTGCTGCCGCTGGCCTCCTGCGGCACCAGCAACACCTTGGCGCCGCGCGCCTGCGCCTGACTACGGGTCAGCCGGATTGCCGCCATCAGATCATTCACGGCCACCTGCAATTGCTGTCGCTGCAGCACACTGTGCAATGCCGGCGCAGCCGTTGCCAGCACCATCCCGAGCAACACCAGCACGATCAGCAACTCCACCAGTGAGCGACCGCTGGCGTCGCCCCGGGCAGCGCGGCCACTAGCCCGCTGCGCGCTCATGGCCAGCAAGCCGCAGCGGATCCGGTCGCCGACTGCTGTCCGCGACTCGTCAGTATCAATTGCTGGCAAGCCTCATCCCGGAAGCGCCCATCCACTCTGGAGGTACCGGGGGTGGCCACCAGTTGCACGCATTCACTGATCAAGGCGCCATCGCAGGCCTTGCCTTCAATCTCATAGGCGCTGGTCGACGCGCCATTGCTGCTCCACCACTTGAACTGACGTGCCTCCGCTTCCGTAGAGCTGGCTGAGAAAGCCAGATAGGCATTGGCCTGCGTGAAATAGCGTTCTTCCTGCTGCAGCAATTGCCACAAGCTCGCCTGCGCTTCAACGCGACGTGCCCGGATCAGCGCTTGCTGATAGGCGGGCAGCGCCAGCGCCGTCAGGATGGCAGTCAGCACCAGCACCACCAGCAGTTCCAGCAGGCTGAATCCGGTAGCATGCAAGCGCTTCATCGGCTGGCCTCGTAGAGTTCGCGCCAGTTGCTGACCTCCCGCCAGCTCAGGCGTCCCGCACGTCGCGTGACTTTCACACGCGCCAGCGGCGCCAGCGTCAGCATGGCGGCGCCATCGCTTGCCAGCATGACGGGCGCCAGTGCGCCTTCCACTTTGATGGTTCCGGTCGGCAGCGTGGTAGTGCGGCGGCTCGCGAGCGGCAGCACGGGCTGCTTATCGACATAGACCGGCTGGAGCAGGCCTACCATGGCAGCGGCAGGCATCGTCGCCAGCGCACTGGGAGCTGGCAAACCGGTCAGTACCTTGAGTGCATAGCTGCGGCTACGCGCCGCGCTGCAGGACATGGCACCCGGCAGTAGCGTATTGAACAGCAGCACACCATCGCTCACCTGGGCCCCGCCGAGGCTGCGTTCGCCCGTGCGCTCCGACTGCCAGAAATCGATAAACCAGCCACGCTTGCCGAGTTCGGTTCCGGCCTCGTGCGCAGCAAGATCGAATTGCCCCTCACCATTGGGGGACAAGCGGCGCTCGCTTAGATCGTGCCGCCCCGCAATCAAGGCAATCGGACGCGCCAACGTGTCGTGTAGTGCGTAGAACGATTGGCTGGCAAAACTCGCGGCGGCCAGGTCGTCCCGATTCAGCAAGCGTCCGGTACCAAATAGAATCAGGTAGCCGCCATCATCGGCATACACGATGCTCGGTTGCTGCGTAATCGGCTGAGGTCGCCCCGCAGCATCGCGCGCCGTGAACAGGCGCTCCACCGCAGCGCTCCGCGGCGCATGGCCATGCAGATCAAATCGCCACAGATTGCCCTGTAGATCACCGGCATAGGCAAAGCGCAGCAGACCATCACGGTCGGCCAGTAGCGCCGCTGCACTCAGGCCATTGGGCAAATCAGGCTCGGCAATTGGCGTGATCAGCCGGAAGTAGTTGGCATTCAAGCGCCAGCCTTCCGCCCGTGGCTTGTCGAGTGCTGCCAGAAACAAGGCGCCCTTGCCAGCGCTGCTGGTATGCCCATCCACCGCATAATTATTCAGGCCGCTCGCAAACACGGCGACGGCCCGTGTGCTGTCCGCCCCCACCTGCACCCGCGCCAGTTGGGGCGTGGTCATAACATTGCCCACCATGGGATCATCCGCATCGGTGAATTCCCATAGTGCGATTCGCGCATCGAGGGTCTCGGGATCCGTCACATCCAGCGCCAGCAGACCTTGCGCTCCGGCGCCCAGCGCGGCGACCAGCACCGTCCGCCACGCTGCACCGATCCGCACGTCCCCCGCGATGGCCGTACCGTCCACATATGCACGGTGGACATAGGCCGGATCGCTCAACAGACTCAGATACGGAAATAGCGCATTCGGTACATATGCATAGCGCTCGCGTCCATCGGCCATATCGAAGGCGTGCAACATGCCGTCGTTGGCGCCCAGATACACCAGCGGTCGACGGCTGGCATAGCGCCGCCGGAAGGCCTGATATTCCGCGTCTTGCGCCGTGCCCGCCGGTGCCGCCACCAGCACGGGCGCGCTATGCAGCGCGTCACCCAGCACGCTGCGGCGGCGCCGGAATAAGCTCCCTTCATCACTGCGTGCACCGCGCAAAAAATCCAGTCGACGCGGCCCCAGCCCATCCGGCACCCGGCTAGCAGGCGCGCGGCGATCCAGCATGCGCTGCTGGGACGCCGACAAGGCTTCCCAGACAAACGGCTGACCTTGCAAGGCGCCGTCCGCCTGCACCACTGCCGTGTAGATTTGCCGTGCTGCCGGTACCGGCTGCGGCGCATGGCCAGCGTCGCCGGTCAGCAGCGCCCCCGCTTCCCATACGGGCGCGATGGCGGGACCGGCGCCCGCTGCGCCATCGACCGAAGTAAGGGGCAAAACGTAGCGCGACAGATAGCCGCTCCAGTCGCGCTGATCCACACTAGCGCTTAGCCACTCGCCCACCGCAGCGGCGCGGTTTAGTGGTGGTAGCAAGGCCGCGACGCTGGTCGATTTAGCAGACTCTGCCGACGTGCGACAGGCAGCGCTCAGTAACTCGCTCGCCAATGGAACCACCGGCGGCGCTGCCGAAGCAACGCTGATCATCCGCGCACCAGAAAGTATCAGCAGCGCGAACCGGCACCGCAGCATCAGACATCGCTGAAATCGCTGAAATAGCTGCAGAAATCGCGGCCGGATTGCCTGCATCGATAGTCGCCAGTCAGTCATTACCGCACCTCATTCGCTTGGACTAAACACTGTTTGCAGCACCACTTCCGTCTCCGCTTGCGGCCCGAAACCGATCGCGGTGACGCGGTAGCAGTAGTGCGCCGCTGCTGTGAGCGCAGCATCCTCCCCGGCCTGATGGCACACCATCCGTTCGATCAGATAACGCGGACGTTTGAACGGCGTCGCGCCCAGCGCCACATCCATCTGTGCGCCCGTATGCGCGCCATATTCCACCGTACAAGCGCCCGTATCACCGCGCCCGGCCAGATCGACCCGCTGCCACGCCGGTGCCGCCGCACAGGAGCTCACTTCGGCGGTCCCGTTCTGTATGTCATGTTCTGCATCGGCCACCGCATCCTCCGCTGACTGAAACGCCACCTCGCGGTCACGCACCGCGCGCGCTGCCCTCTCGCCCTGCAAACTCAGCTGCGCAGCCGAAACCCCTAGCAGCAATACGATCAACAGCAGCACCAGACAGAGCAACACCGCAATGCCGCGTTCGCCGCCTGAGGCACCGCTGCATGGCATCGTCAGCTCCGCCCGTTGCGCAGCGCTATGGTGCTGCCCACCAGCACACGGACACGGCGCCGCTGCGCCTCCGGCAAGCGTGCTTCGTCGATGCGCGTGCCATCGTCCTCCGCATGTGCATCCGCATAGGCCGCGCCAAACAGTACGAACTGACGACTACCGGTGTCGGCGCGCGTCGCCGCATCAGCCCGCAACAGCAAGGCGAGCTCGATACTGCCGACCCGTTTCCAGTAGGTTTTGCGGTTCAAGTCACGCTGCCGCTCAGCTACCGTCGCTCCCACCAGCGCCAGACCGGCATCGAGCGCATTGATCGCCGTCGCATTCAGGTAGCTGTTCGGCAGCCCGTCCGCCGGCGTATCGGTATCGACGCCGTACAGCACCTGAAACGACTCGACACCACGTAGCAGCGCATCGCTGCCCCAGCCTGAGGCCGAGCGATACTTGCAGCGCAATTCCGGCTCGCCACCGGCATCGGCGGCGACATAGAAGATGCTCCAGCCTTGCGCCTCGGCAGCCGCTGGCGTGGCAACGGCAAAACCTGCGCAATTGACGCTGGAACCATCGCCGCTCGCAGCGCTGCCGGAACCGGAACCGGGACCGGGACCGGACCCGGCAAAACGCAGCGCCAGCACATCGCTGCCATGCGCCACGGCCGGCAACGCAGCACTGATGCCCTCACTGCTGCGCGACAGGCTACGACCATCCAGTCCCGCGATGGCCGCTGGCAGATCCTCAGCTAGCCCGACAGGTGCCGCCGCACTATCCCACTCCACATAGGCGGCTTGGCGGATCGCCTGTGCCAGCAGCGTCAATGCCTGCCGTCCCGCATCGTTCAAGTCCTGCTGATCATTGTGATGGCGATAGCTACTGGCCGCGGCCAGCAATAGGCCCGATGCCAGCAAGGTCAGCAGCATCGATAGCGTCAGCGCAATCACAAACTCCACCAGTGTCCAGCCAGTACCGTGCCGGTTTGCCAGGCGCTCAGGCATCGCCGCGCGCTGCCTCACCGCACGCCCACCGCCAGCGCCAGTGCGGGCGCTGAGTCCGCCGTCGCTGGCGCGCCATCGGCCAGCTTGCCACGCCAGCCCAGCTTGATGACCAGCGGCGCCGACACGCGCGCGTCGCAGTCCCAGCGCAATCTGCCACCTGCCGCCGGATGGGCGTCGTGGCAGATCCGCAAGCGCCCAGCGGGTAGTTGCCGCCATACCTGTCACTGCACCCGATACAGCTCGAATTGCGCCAGTTGCGCGCTATCGCAGCGCGTGCCGTAGCACAGTGCTGCCGGCGGCATCGGCTCGGCGCCAGACGCTGCATCGTAAAACATCAGATAGGGATTGCTCGCGGACGGATCGCGCGCCGCACTGGCGTTGGCGCGCATGTGCTCGGCCAGACTTGCTGCCACATAGCTCGCTTGCGACAGCAATTGACCCTGCTGCCCGACCCGCATCGCTACCAGCTGCATGGCGGCACTACCGACCAGACCCAGTGCCAGCAACAGCAAGGCAATCAGCACCTCCAGCAAGGTAAAGCCGGACGGCCAGGCAGCTGACGGGCTGCATGGCGAACCGCGCGGGGAGACGCGTAAGCCCACGGCACACCTCCACAAATAATCAGGGAATAGGCTAGAACTTACGCGCGCACTCAGGCCAGCGGCTGAGCTGTATCAAAGGTGTGCGAGCCACGCTGCACCAAGGGGGCGTCGCAGGGAAAGGCGTAGGAGTAGAGGTAGAGGTAGCAGGGGGCGCAAAGGGGCGCGGAGGGGCAGCTTAGCTTTTCCGTGACTGCCCGACTTCGGCAATGGCGTCCTGGAACTCGGCCAGGTCTTCGAAGTTTTTGTACACGGAAGCAAAACGGATATAGGCGATCTTGTCGAGACGCTTGAGTTCCTGCATCACCAGTTCACCGATGTAGCCGGTATCAACTTCACGCTGACCACTGGTTAGCAGCTTCTCTTCAATCGACTGGATGGCTGCGTCCACGGCGGGCGCCGCGACGGGACGTTTGCGCAAGGCCAGCATCAGACTGCCGCGCAACTTCTCTGCCGTAAATTCGGTACGGCTACCATTTTTCTTGACCACATACGGCATCACCAGTTCGATGCGCTCGTAGGTGGTAAACCGTTTATCACATTTCGTACAGCGACGCCGACGCCGGATAGCATCGCCCTCCTCGGATACACGCGTATCGAGGACCTGGGTATCTTCATGCTGGCAAAATGGACATTTCATCGTTGCTTAGTTCCATAAAGTGACGCTGAGCGAGTCAGCGTCACACTAGCACAGGATTACTTGGCGTAGACCGGGAACTTATCAGCCAGTACCTTCACCGCCGCTTTGACGCGCTCGATGGTGGCTGCATCGTGCGGATTATCCAGCACGTCAGCGATCAGGTTACCCACTTGCTCGGCTTCTGCTTCTTTGAAACCGCGGGTGGTCATGGCAGGGCTACCCAGACGAATGCCGGAAGTCACGAATGGCTTCTGTGGATCGTTCGGGATACCGTTCTTGTTGGTGGTGATATGCGCGGTGCCCAGAATTGCTTCGGCTTCTTTACCGGTCAGATTCTTCGGACGCAGATCGACCAGCATCACGTGCGATTCCGTACCGCCGGACACAATGCGCAGGCCACGCTTGATCAGGGTTTTTGCCAGTACGTCGGCATTGATCACTACCTGTTGCTGATACGCTTTGAATTCCGGGGTCAGCGCTTCTTTGAAAGCAACGGCTTTACCGGCAATCACGTGCATCAGCGGACCACCCTGAATACCTGGGAAGATGGCCGAGTTGATGATCTTCTCGTGTTCGGCTTTCATCAGAATGATGCCGCCACGTGGGCCGCGCAGCGATTTGTGCGTGGTCGAGGTCACGAAGTCAGCGTGTGGCACAGGGTTAGGATACAGACCCGCAGCGATCAGACCGGCGTAGTGGGCCATGTCGACCATGAAGTAAGCGCCCACAGCTTTGGCTACGGCAGCGAAACGTTCGAAGTCGATTTTCTTCGAGAACGCCGAAGCACCCGCGATGATCAGCTTAGGCTTGTGCTCTTTGGCCAGCGCTTCCATGGCGACGTAGTCGATATCTTCTTCAGCGGTCAGACCGTAGGACACGACGTTGAACCATTTGCCGGACATATTCAGCGGCATACCGTGGGTCAGGTGACCGCCTTCGGCCAGCGACATACCCATGATGGTATCGCCCGGTTTCAGCACGGCGAAGAACACGCCCTGATTCGCTTGCGAACCCGAGTTCGGCTGCACGTTGGCCGCTTCGGCGCCAAACAACTGCTTCACGCGGTCGATGGCCAGTTGTTCCACCACGTCCACATATTCGCAACCGCCGTAGTAGCGTTTGCCTGGATAGCCTTCGGCGTATTTATTGGTCAGTTGCGAACCTTGCGCTTCCATGACGGCTGGCGAGGTATAGTTTTCCGACGCGATCAACTCGATGTGATCGTGCTGGCGGGTATTTTCGTGCTGGATAGCGCCGAACAATTCCGGGTCAACGTTGGCGAGGGTGTGATCTTTTGCGAACATGTAAAAACTCCAATCGAATGAGTAACTTATTACTGGCAGGCTGGATCGAATGAGGTACGCCGATAGCGCATAGGCAGCCCCTTCGTGCTTTCCATCGATGGCTGCCCAGGCGAACGGCTGTTGAAATCTCACGTTTCCCGGTGGATACCCACCTTTCGCCGCAGGCATCATGCACCATTTTGGTGATGATTGCAGCTTTTCGCCAGTTACGTGAGACGTAATGGAAGCGCGATTGTAATTTATGCGCAGAATTTGAGCAAGGAAGGTATTGCTCAAATATTAACAAATTGCGTGTTTTTCACACCGTACTGCGGCAGCGCAAACATTCGGCTACAATTTTGAGCAACTTTTTACGCAGTGAGCAACACGCTTGCTCCCCTGGCCAACCACTTACCCACAAGGATCCACCATGATCGTCTTCATCACGGGCGCCACCGCCGGCTTCGGCGCCGCCATGGCCCGCACTTTCGTCCGCAACGGCCATCAGGTGCTGATCAGCGGCCGCCGTGCCGACCGTCTGGCGGCGCTGGCAGCAGAACTGGGCGAACAAGCCCTGCCCGTGGTTCTGGACGTCACCGATCGCGCCTCGATCCAGCAAGCACTGGCCGGTCTGCCCTCCGCATGGCAGGCGATCGACGTACTGATAAATAACGCCGGTCTGGCACTGGGCGTCACGCCGGCCCACGAATCGTCGCTGGAAGACTGGGACACCATGATCGCCACCAATTGCAGCGGCCTAGTAGCCATGACCCGTGCGATTCTGCCTGGCATGGTGGCACGCAACCGTGGCACCATCATCAATCTGGGCTCGGTGGCCGGCGACACGCCTTATCCGGGCGGCAATGTGTATGGCGCCACCAAGGCCTTCGTCGAACAGTTCACCCTGAATCTGCGCGCCGATCTGGTGGGCACGGGTGTGCGCGCGACCAATCTGGCGCCGGGACTGTGCGGCGGCACGGAATTCTCGAATGTGCGCCTGAAAGGCAACGACGCCGCCGCCGCCAAGGTCTACGAAGGCACCCAGCCCCTGACGGCCGACGATATCGCCAACACCGCCTACTGGATCGCCACCCTGCCGCCACACGTCAACATCAATCGCATCGAAATGATGCCAACCTGCCAGGCCTACGGCCCGCTGGCCATCAAACGCGATCTGTAAGCCGGGGTTTGCCCGACGCGCTGGCAGCGTCGGGCAAGGCGCGGTTTTAGTATATTGCTAAACAAAACGTAAGCGCTTGTTACAAGCCTTGGCTTTCGACGGGGAAAAGGCTTTACTGTAGTAAAATATTGCTCATTCTTATAGTCGCCAAACAAACATGCCAGCAGAGTTTATCTGGAACGTACGGGTCTATTACGAGGACACCGACGCCGGCGGTATCGTCTATTACGCTAATTACCTGAAATTCTTCGAGCGCGCCCGTACCGAATGGCTACGTTCCATGCAATTAGAGCAACACGTCTTATTGCAGGAACACGACATCCTATTCGTCGTGAAAAGCGTCAGCAGCGACTATCATGCGCCCGCAAAGCTCGACGATGTACTAAAATTAACCCTTTCGATCGAGAAAATGGGCCGTGCGTCTATCCAGTTCCTGCAGCAGGCCTGGTGCGGTGAACGCCTGCTCAATACTGCCCGGGTGAAAATTGCCTGCGTCAGCTCGGATTTGCGTCCGTGCAGCATGCCCGCCCCCGTCATCGAAACCATACGCAACACCACCAACATCGTTAGCCCAGACTGAACCTCCATGAACGTCACTCAAGACCTTTCTTTCCTGTCCCTGATCTCCAATGCACACCTGATCGTGCAATTGATTATGTTGTTGCTGTTCGTTATCTCGATCACCAGTTGGACCTATATCTTTAGCAAAATGTTCGCCGTGCGCTCCGCGCGCCGCCAGACCATCGATTTTGAAAAGACCTTCTGGGCCGGCGGTAATCTGCATGCGCTGCACCAGAACGCCGGTAAGGACCGCGCCAGCAGCGGCCCGCTGGCGCGTATCTTCGAAGCCGGTATGGGCGAATTCATCAAGAGCAAAGCCGCCTACACGGCCAGCCGCGAAACCATGGACCACGGCGCCATCCTGGACGGTGCACGACGCGCCATGCGCGCTGCCTTCCAGCGCGAAATGGATGCGCTGGAATCGCATCTGGCCTTCCTCGCCTCGGTCGGTTCCGTGTCCCCCTACATTGGTCTACTGGGTACGGTCTGGGGCATCATGAACGCCTTCCGTGGTCTGGCGAACGTGCAGCAAGCCACGCTGGCAGCGGTGGCGCCCGGGATTGCCGAAGCGCTGATTGCCACTGCCATCGGCCTGTTCGCGGCAATTCCTGCCGTGGTGGCGTACAACCGCTTCTCGCATGACATCGACCGTCTGGCGATCCGCTTCGAAAGTTTTGTCGAAGAATTCTCCAATATTCTGCAACGTCAGTCGCGTTAATAGGGCAGCAAGAATATGGCTTCCTCTTTCTCCAGCAGCATGCGCGGCGGCCGTGGCCGCAAGCTGAAATCCGAAATCAACGTCGTGCCTTACATCGACGTGATGCTGGTGCTGCTGATTATTTTCATGGTGATGCCTTCGGCCAATGACCCGAGCGTGGTCGATCTGCCGAGCGCGGAAAAATCCACCAAACCGCCGTCTGACTACGTGCAGATCGTGCTGAAACCAAACGGCGCGCTGTCCATCGGCGTCAAAGGCAAACAGGAAGAAGCGCCGGAAACGGCGCCGAATCGCGATGCACTGGTGAAAAAACTGCGTACCCTGCACACCGAGCATCCGGACTATCCGGTCCTGATCGCCGGTGACAAGGAAAGCAAGTACGACGACGTGATTCAGCTGATTTCGGAAGCCAAGAAAATGGGCATCAGCCGCGTTGGCCTGTCCACTAAATAAACCGTGCAGACCATGAAACCCGCAATGGCAAGCGGCCCCTACCGGGTGCCGCGTCAAACCGAAGGCTGGCGCGCTGTGACGCTGGCGGCGGCAGTGCACGCCATCCTGCTGCTATTCCTGTGGGTTGGCGTGAGCTGGCAAAGCACCGCGCCCACCGAAGTGCAGGCCGAAATCTGGGATATGACCGTGCAGGACGCCGCACCACCGGCACCACCTACCCCGCAGCCTGAACCGGAAGCGGAGCCAGAACCCGAACCGGTGCGCGCCGTGGCGCCGCCTATCCCCACCCCTGCTCCGCCCAGCCCGAAAGAGCCGGACATCGCACTCGAACGCCTGAAAGCCAAGCAAAAGCTGGAACAGGAAAAACTTGAGGCCGCGAAACAGCTGAAACTGAAAAAAGAAGCCGACGAGAAGCTAGCCAAACTGGAAGCGAAGAAGCTGGCCGACAAGAAGGAAGCCGAGCAGAAGCTGAAAGACGCCAAAGAGCAGGCCGAGAAAGACAAGAAGAAACTCGCTGCCGAGAAACTGGCCAAGGAAAAAGCCGAGAAAGCGGAAAAAGCTGCCAAGGATAAAGCCTTCGCTGCCGAAATGAGTCGCATCACCGGTAACGCCGCCAAAGGTAGTACGGGCACGGCCGAGAAATCGACTGGTGGCCGGGTGGACGGTGGCTATCAGGCCGCGATCCGCGCCAAGATCAAGAGCAATCTGATCTACGGCACGGTGGACGATACACTCAGCGCGACCTACCAGATTACCCAGTTACCGACCGGTGAAATTATCGGCGTGCGCAAGACCAAGAGCAGCGGCTCGGCCGCCTACGATAGCGCGATCGAAAACGCGATTGCCAAATCGTCCCCACTACCCAAGAAAAAAGATGGTACGGTAGAGCGCGAATTTGTTGCCGATTTCAACATGAAGGATATGCACTGATGTACACCATGAAAAAACTGAACCACGTATGGCTGGCCGCCGGTCTGGCACTCTCGCTGTGCGGCGCGGCACAGGCCCAGATGCGCATCGAAATTTCCGGCGTTGGCAGTAACCAGATTCCGGTCGCCGTGGCCGGCTTTGCCGATGAAGCCATCGCCCCGCAACAGATTTCTGCCATCATCAAGGCCGATCTGGAGCGCAGTGGCGCCTTCAAACTGATCGACGCTGGCGTGATCACCAGCATGAACAATATCGATTACGCCGGCTGGAAAGCCAAGGGCGCCGATGCCCTGGTGATTGGCACCGTGGCCAAAGCGGCCAGCGGCGACTACGAAGTGCGCTACAAGCTGCTGGACACCGTCAAGCAGACCGAACTGTCGCAACTGGGGCTGTCGCGCGCACCGCAATTTACCCGCCTGACCGCCCACACCATCGCCGATGACGTGTTCTTCAAACTGACCGGCGTGCGTGGCGCGTTCTCCACCCGCATCGCCTACGTCAAAGAATACGACAAGCGCCACTACGAGCTGCTGATCGCCGATGCCGATGGTGAAGACGAACAGATGGCACTGCGTTCCAACGAGCCGATTATTTCGCCATCGTGGTCGCCAGACGGCACCAAGGTCGCCTACGTGTCCTTCGAACAGAAGAAGCCGGTGGTCTATATCCAGAATCTGATCACCCGCGCACGTACCGTGGTGGCCAACGAAAAAGGCAGTAACTCCTCGCCTGCATGGTCGCCTGCCGGCAACAAGCTGGCCGTGTCGCTGTCCAAAGACGGCCACACCCAGATCTACACCGTGAACGCCGATGGCAGCAATCTGCGCCGCGTCTCCAACAGTGGCGGCATCGATTCGGAAGCGCAGTTCTCGCCAGACGGCAGCAGCATCTACTTCATGAGCGACCGTAGCGGCGGCCCGCAGATCTACCGCATGGGCGTCGATGGCAGCGATCCGAAGCGCGTCACCTTTAGCGGCAACTACAACATCAGCCCGCGCATCTCGGCAGACGGCAAATCACTGGCCTACATCTCCCGTCGCGATGGCAACTTCCAGCTTTACACTCTGGACCTGAACAGCGGGCAGGAACAGCGCCTGTCGGACAGCACCGACGATCAATACCCGAGCTTTGCTCCAAATGGCCGCTACATCATGTACGCCACGCAGGCAGGTGGCCGCAAGTCGCTGGCTGTGGTATCGGTCGACGGCCGTGTAAAACAACGCCTGACGACTCAGGCGGGCAACATCAAGGAGCCCACCTGGGGTCCGTTCATGCAGTAATCCATCTTTCCAATCTAGGAGCAACCCATGCGTAAAATCAGCAGCTTAGCCTTCGTTCTCACCACCGCCGCCATCCTGTCGGCCTGCTCGACTCCGGTCAAGATTTCCGAGCCAGCACCAGTGGTTGAGCGCGCAGTCGAACAGAAAACCGCCCCGGCCGCCGACACCCGTACCGTCGCACCAGTCGAAACCAAATCGCTGGATCCGCTGGACGATCCAAAAGGCGTGCTGGCTAACCGTAGCGTCTACTTCGACTTCGACAGCTATGTGGTGCGTGAAGATGGCAAGCCAGTGGTAGAAAACCACTCCGCTTACCTGGGCAAAAACAAAGCCCGTTCGATTCTGATCCAAGGCAATACCGATGAACGCGGCGGCACCGAGTACAACCTGGCACTGGGCCAGAAACGCGCCGAAGCCGTACGTAAAGCCATGAGCACCCTGGGCGTACCGGAAGGCCAGATCGAAGCCGTCTCGCTGGGCAAGGAAAAACCAAAAGCTTCCGGCTCGAACGAAGAAGCCTGGGCACAGAACCGTCGTGCAGACATCGTCTACAAGTAATCAAAAGCACTACCCTTTTGCCGGGTGACAGGCATAATACGGGGCAGCACACGGTATGACCGTTGGCTGCCCCGTTTCCTTTTAGATGAGTGTGAAAGTGCCCGACATGAAGAAAATCTCCAAATCCGGCCTGAGCGCCGCCCTGCTGGCCGCACTGACCTGGTTGCCACTGCAAGCCCACGCTGGCCTGTTCGACGATGATGAAGCGCGCCGTGCCCTGCTCGACCTGCGCACCAAGGTGGAATCCATCCGCGCCGAACTGAACGCCCGTATCGATACCAAATCCGACAAATCGAGCACCCTCGATCTGGTCAGCCAGAACGAGCTGACGCTGCAGGAAGTAGCCAAGCTGCGCGGTCAGATCGAAGTGCTGGCCAACGAGATCAGCACCGTCCAGAAACGTCAGAAAGACTTCTACGTCGACCTCGACAACCGTCTGCGCAAGCTCGAGCCACGCGAAGTGGTGATCGATGGCAAAGCCACCCAAGTTGATCCGTCCGAGCAGAAGAACTATGAAGCTGCCATGCAGACCTTCAAGTCGGGCGACTACAAAGCGGCCGGCACGGCCTTCTTCGACTTCGTACTGCGCTATCCGGGCTCGAGCTACGCCGCCAGCGCGCAATACTATCTGGGTAGCTCGTTCTACGCCCAGCGCGACTGCAAGGGCGCTATCTCGGCCCAGCTGCTGGTACTGAAGAACTATCCGGACAGCCCGAAAGCGCCGGACGCGATGCTGAACATCGCCAGCTGCCAGACCGAGCTGAAAGACAAGGCTGCCAAGAAGACCCTGCAGGACCTGATCAAGGCCTATCCTGACTCGGCAGCAGCGGTGACGGCAAAAGATCGCCTGAACGGCAAATAATTTCTCGGCGGTATTTGACAGTCGAGCCGATTACCCCCTATAATCTCGCTTCTTCGGGGGTCGTTAGCTCAGCTGGTAGAGCAGCGGACTTTTAATCCGTTGGTCGCAGGTTCGAATCCCGCACGGCCTACCATTCGAAGAAAACCAAGGTATATACCTTTGGGTCGTTAGCTCAGCTGGTAGAGCAGCGGACTTTTAATCCGTTGGTCGCAGGTTCGAATCCCGCACGGCCTACCAAGATTCAAAGCGAAAACGCCAACCTTCACGGGTTGGCGTTTTTGTTTTCTGGTCCATTTCTGGTCCACTCTCACAGCCTGCAAGCGCAGCGGAGCTATTCCCATACCGCCGACAGCCCCACTCCAAATTACGCATCCAACGAAACAGATCAGTCTGAAACCTGGCTGAGCTTTTTTATGACCTCCTCCTGCCAGCTGACAGCATTTCTTAGTGCATTATCTACGGTGGTCTTCGTTAGCTCGAAACCAAGTTTTTTGAACTCCCGACGAATATTGATGCTCAAGCTTTTTGGCTTGCCTTCTTCATGAGGACAATCAGGCTCCAACGAGCGTATAGCAATCAAATGCATAGGTATACTTGTTGATCTGTTCAAGATCACACGTGATCTTGCCCCCGTATACCCGGACACAGCCTGTCGCTTAATTAACGCCGCTTTCCTTAGCCCGGCGTGCCAGCTCCCTCCTAAACATGCGAGGCGATTTCAAATTCAACGACGAGTGCGGATGAACCTCATTGAAAT
>JAIXXN010000005.1 GCA_027490725.1 Oxalobacteraceae bacterium | reverse complement strand
GTGTACAGCAGAGCAACACCAACGCCGATCATCGAAATAGCATCCAGCAGACCAGCGATAACGAACAGTTTGGTTTGCAGTTGTGGCATCAGTTCAGGTTGACGTGCCGAAGCTTCCAGGAATTTGCCGCCCAGAATTGCGAAACCGAGTGCGGTACCGATAGCGGCCAGGCCGATGATGATAGCTGCGGCCAGAACGGTCATGCCTTGTACTTGTGCGATCAGAGCTTGCATATATTTCTCCTAAGATTTTAAAAAAGACTACAGATACTAAAAAGATAAAACAGATTTGCTAACCTACACTTCACTTCGCCTACCGAGCATCACTGACTTTGCAGTGCTGCGCGGTAGCTTGGCTGAGGTGTTAGTGTTTCTCAACCGCGAGGCTCAGATACACCACAGTCAGCGCCATAAACACAAACGCTTGCAGAGTCACCACCAGAATGTGGAAGATAACCCATGGACCACCCAGCAGCCACTGCGCCCACCATGGCAGCAGAGCGATCAGAATGAACAGCAGTTCGCCGGCGTACATATTGCCAAACAAACGCAGCGACAGCGACAGTGGCTTAGCCAGCAACTCGATCATCTGGAAGATGAAGTTGACCGGTGCCAGCACCACAGCCATGAAGCCGTGCGCGTGGAATGGAGCGGTCAGCAACTCTTTACCCCAGCCGCCGAGACCTTTGGCTTTGATCGAGAAACCAATAATGCACAGCATGACGCCGAACGACATGCCGAAAGTGTGGTTGACGTCGGCCGTTGGCACAACGCGCAGTTTGTGGACGCCGAAGTAGCCGAGAATCTTCGGCAGCAGGTCGACTGGCAGGAAGTCCATCGCATTCATCAGCCAAACCCAGCAGAAGATGGTGATGGCCAGCGGCGCAATCACGGCACTTTTAGCGTGGAAAGCGGAATTCACGACTTCGTTGACCAGTTCCATCACGGCTTCGACGAAGTTCTGCAGCTTGCCCGGTACACCTGCGGTAGCGCGACGCGCTGCCAGGTAGAACACACCGAGGAAAATCATGCCCAGAACGGCAGAAACCCAGAACGTGTCCAGGTTGAAAGTAGCATCAGCATTCTTGAGATGGCTCAGGTGGTGCTGGATGTATTCGATAGAAGTCGGCGCTTCGTGCGCTCCCTCAACAGCAATTTCTGTGGTCATAATAGTATTAGATTTTGGTGATTAAACTGCGAGCAATGAGAACCAGTATGCCAAGGTTGCCACCGCGAAACCCAAGATCAGCCATAACCATGAGGCCGACTGAAACAGCGCTAGCGCGACGATGAACAGCACTAACGTGATAAATATTTTTACTACCTCGGCCCGTACATGCGACCGGAACACCCGCTTGGCGTCGTCTGCAACGCTTTTTGCGCCGCCCGTGACGATGATCGCGTACATCAGACTCCCGATGACTGCGATTGCTCCGCCATAAGCGGCCGACCATGCGTTGAGCGATCCTGCCCAATTCCATGCCAATAAGGCAAAACCAGTCACGATCACAAACTGGATGGCAACGACCTTGAACATCGGCCGGGTCACACTCGTCGAATTACTCAATTTGGCGAGCTCCCAAGTAGCCGATAAAACCCAAAGACGCGTGATTATATGTGTCTTTAATGGAGCGCGTCAAACTTTGCTGCACTGCAGCAGAGCAATTAGTGCACGAAAGCGACGCTTTTAAAACCAAATCGGGGCGCTTTGCACCAACTTGGAACCAGATAGGCGCCAGCCCGATTTATTTTTAAAGTGATAATAAAACGGGCTGGAAACGGGCTTAGCCGCGCAAGCGCGCCAGCACACCGTCAAGAATATCCAGATCGGCGAAATCGATAATCATTTGACCACGACCTTTGGCGCCCATTTTGAACACCACCGGAGTGGCCAGCGCATCGGACAGTTCTTCTTCCAGACGCACGATATCACCGGACTTTTCTTTCTGGCGCGCTTCGGCCGCAGGCGCTTTTTGCTCTTCCAGCGTTTTGTTGACCAGTTTTTCCGTTTCGCGTACCGACAGTCGCTTGGCGATCACCAGCGAGGCCAGGGTGATCTGGGTGGCGGCATCGACGGCCAGCAGTGCGCGGGCATGGCCCATGTCGATATCACCGGCCATCAGCATGGTTTGCACCGCCGATGCCAGATTCATCAAGCGCAGCAGATTCGATACGGCACTGCGCGAACGACCGACCGCATTCGCAGCCTGTTCGTGGGTGAAGGCAAAATCCGTAATCAGGCGATGGATGCCCTGCGCTTCTTCCAGCGGATTGAGATCTTCGCGCTGCATGTTTTCGATCAGCGCCATCGCAGCGGCGGCCTGATCGTCCACATCCCGTACCAGTACCGGCAATTCTTCCAGTCCGGCTAACTGGGCGGCGCGGAAGCGGCGCTCGCCGGCGATGATTTCATACTGGGTCTGGCCGGTACGCTTGTCGGTACCGACCGGACGCACCAGTATCGGTTGCATGATGCCCTGGGTCTTGATCGACGCGGCCAGTTCCTGCAAGCCGCCCTCGTCCATGCGGGTACGTGGCTGATATTTACCAGCCTGCATCTGCGCGACTGGCAAGGTGGATGGGGTATTCGCATCCGCCGTGTTCAGATCGCCATCGCCGCCCAGCAGAGCGTCGAGGCCGCGACCGAGGCCTTTTTGTTTTTTGGTTGCCATGAGTTGCCTTACATTTTCTTGATACGTTTGACCATCTCGGCACCGAAAGCGATATACGCTTGCGCACCTTTCGAGCTCGGATCAAACGTCACGCCCGGTACGCCGTAGGATGGCGCTTCGGCCAGACGGACATTACGCGGGATGATGGTTTTAAAGACCTTGTCGCCGAAGTGCTGCTCCAGCTGGGCCGACACTTGCTGCGACAGCGTCATGCGCGGATCGAACATCACGCGCAGCAGACCGATGATCTTCAGGTCAGGGTTCAGATTGGCATGCACCTTCTTGATGGTGTTGACCAGATCGGACAGACCTTCCAGCGCGTAGTACTCGCACTGCATCGGAATGATCACGCCATGCGCGGCGCACAGGCCGTTCAAGGTCAGCATCGACAGTGCCGGTGGGCAGTCGATCAGCACGAAGTCGTATTCCTTGTCGACGGCGGCCAGGGCATCCTTGAGGCGACGCTCGCGGTTATCCAGTTCCACCATCTCGACTTCGGCACCGGCCAGCTCGCGGTTGGACGGCAGGACATCGAACTGCCCCGGTTCGGAACGCTGGCGTGCCGTTGCCACGTCAGAGCTACCTAACAATACCTCGTAAGTGGAGGCGGTCAGCCCTGCCTTGTTAATGCCTGCGCCCATCGTCGCATTGCCCTGCGGGTCCAGATCGACCAGCAGCACGCGCTGGTTCAGTTTGGCCAGACCGGCGGCCAGATTCACCGTGGTGGTGGTCTTGCCCACGCCGCCCTTTTGGTTCGCTACGCAAAAAATTTTCGCCATGTATTTCTTTGTTATGAATCTTGAGGATTTTTTTAAAATCGCTACTAATTATTTATACTATTAAAACGGTATAAACGATTTATATAATTTATACTTAATAAACGATATAAACTGTTTATACCGTATAAATCATTTACACTGTTTCGGCCTGTATAAACACCAGATGACGCTCTGCATCCAGCCCCGGTACTGCCAGAGGCGCTAATTTCTGCACTGCCCATGGCGCTGGCAGTCGCTCGCGCTCCTCCTCGGGTGCCGTGCCTTTCAGCGCGATGAACTGACCACCCTCCTGCAGCAAATGGCCCGACCAGTTGACGAAGTCGGACAGGTCGGCAAAGGCGCGCGAGGTGATCACATCGAACTTGGTCTTCACTTCCAGCTGCTGCACCTGCTTGGTGTACACCGTGACATTGCTCAGTTCCAGCTCGGCTTTCACCTGGTTCAGGAAGGCCGTTTTCTTGTGCACGGTATCGATCATGGCCACCTTCATGTCGGGCCGGCTAATGGCCAGCACCATGCCCGGCAAGCCACCTCCGGCGCCCACATCGAGCACATTCTTCGCGCCCGCAAACGCTGGCACGGCGGCCAGTGTATCGAGTACGTGCAGGGTTACCATCTGCATCGGATCACGCACCGAGGTCAGGTTGTACACCGAATTCCATTTGTTCAGCAGGGCCAGATAATCGAGCAACTTATCCACTTGCGCGGCATCCAGATCGAGCTTAAGCGCAGCAATCCCCTGCTTCAGTACATCCGCCAGTACGGCACGGTCAAACACCTTCATTGAACAGCCTCATCCTTCTTTGCTTGGTCTTCGGCGATGAAACCACCGAAGCCGGTTTTCTTCAAATGCACCAGCAGCAGCGAAATCGCCGCCGGGGTCACACCGGAAATGCGCGATGCCTGACCCAGTGTTTCGGGACGCTGGGCATGCAGCTTCTGGCGTACTTCCACCGACAGCGCGGTGATGTCCAGATAGCTAAATGCTTCCGGCAATTTCAGGTTTTCGTAGTGCTCGTGGCGCTCAACTTCGCGCAACTGACGGTCAATATAGCCCGAATATTTGAGCTGAATTTCCACCTGTTCGCGCACTGCGCCATCGTCGACACCGGGACCGGCCAGCTCGCGGCCATCGATACCGGACAGGCTCATCAGCTTCTGGTAGTCCACACCGGGACGACGCAGCAGGTCGGCCAGCGAGTATTCGCGCTCGATGGCCTGACCAATCACGCGTTCCGATTCGGCAGCAGCCAGAATGCGCGGGTTGACCCAGGTCGAGCGCAGACGCTCGAGTTCGCGTGCCACGGCTTCGCGTTTTTCCTCGAAGGCCTGCCACTGCAGATCGCCCACGCAACCGAGCTGGCGGCCGATTTCCGTCAAGCGCATATCGGCATTGTCTTCACGCAGACTGAGGCGATACTCGGCACGGCTGGTGAACATGCGGTACGGTTCCTGCACGCCCTGCGTGACCAGATCGTCGACCAGCACGCCCAGATAGGCTTCGGAACGGGCGGGCGTCCACGCTTCGCGGCCCTGCGTTTGCAGCGCTGCATTGATACCAGCCAGCATGCCCTGCGCCGCCGCTTCTTCGTAACCGGTGGTGCCATTGATCTGGCCAGCGAAATACAGACCGGCGATTGCCTTGGTTTCCAGCGAGGCTTTCAGGCCGCGCGGGTCGAAATAATCGTATTCGATGGCATAGCCGGGACGCAGAATATGGGCGTTTTCCATGCCCACCATCGAGCGTACCAGCGCGATCTGCACGTCGAATGGCAGGCTGGTGGAGATGCCGTTCGGGTAGAACTCATTGGTGGTCAGACCTTCCGGTTCGAGGAAAATCTGGTGCGAATCCTTGGCCGAGAAGCGGTGAATCTTGTCTTCGATCGACGGGCAATAGCGCGGCCCCACCCCTTCGATGACGCCCGTGTACATCGGGCTGCGATCCAGACCGGCACGGATAATGTCGTGGGTGCGGGTGTTGGTATGGGTGACCCAGCACGGCATCTGCTGCGGGTGCATGGCGGCCGTTCCCATCACGGAGAACACTGGCACGGGATCGAGGTCACCGGGCTGTTCCGACATCACGGAGAAGTTAATGCTGCGGCCATCGATACGCGGTGGCGTACCCGTCTTCAGGCGGCCTTGCGGCAACTTGAGTTCTTTCAGGCGCGCCGACAGCGAAATTGCTGGCGGATCACCGGCACGACCGGCCGAGTAATTTTGCAGACCGACGTGGATTTTCCCGTCAAGGAAAGTACCTGCCGTCAGCACTACGGCCGGTGCCAGAAACTTCAGACCGATCTGGGTAACAGCGCCAACCACGCGCTCGCCCTCCACCATCAGATCATCGACAGCCTGCTGGAACAGCCACAGATTCGGCTGATTTTCCAGACGCGAACGGATCGCCTGTTTGTACAGAATGCGGTCGGCCTGGGCGCGGGTTGCGCGTACCGCAGGGCCTTTGGAGGAATTCAGAATACGGAACTGGATGCCGGCTTCGTCGGTGGCGATGGCCATGGCACCACCCATCGCGTCGACTTCTTTGACCAGATGGCCTTTGCCGATACCGCCGATGGAGGGATTGCACGACATCTGGCCCAGCGTCTCGATATTGTGCGTGAGCAGCAAAGTCTTCTGACCCATACGGGCAGAAGCGAGCGCAGCCTCGGTACCGGCGTGACCACCGCCGACTACGATGACGTCGAATTGAGTAGGAAATAACATGTTGGGATGCTTAAAGCGTGGGGATCAAGGTCAGATTATAGAGTCTTTTTGCAGCTGCGACTTTTTTAAGCACAAATTTTTCTGTTCCACGTGAAACAATAAAAAAAGGGCACAGGATGGTGTGTCCTGTGCCCTCATTGTTCCACGTGGAACACTGCTACCAGCGACTCCAGGCATCGTAGCCCGTCTTCAGAATCAGCAAGCACACCACGATCAGAAATAACTGTCGGACAAATCCGCTGCCGTGCTTCATCGCCAGACGCGAACCAATCACGGCGCCAACGATCTGGCACACCGCCATCGTCAGCCCCAGTTGCCAGATCAGATGGCCGCTATAGCCAAACCAGATCAGTGCCGCAAAATTACACGCGACGTTCACCACCTTGGCGACGGCCGACGCGCCGAGGAAGTCGAAGCCAAAAATCCGCACGAACAGGAATACCAGGAAGCTACCTGTGCCGGGACCGAAGAAGCCATCATAAAAACCGATACCCGAACCGATCAGCAGCGCCAGCATCTGCTCCTTCACACCGGAGTGCAGCGGCGCGTGGACACTACCGAGATCCTTGCGGGCAAAGGTATAGATGGCCACCGCCAGCAACACCACCGGCAGCAGCAAGCGCATGAACCCGGCCGAGACTTGCGTCACGGTGTAGGCGCCAAGGAAGGCAAACACCAGCGCCGCCATGGCTGCAGGTGCCGCCACCGTCCACGTGATCGCTACGCGCCGTGCATAGCTGACTGCCGCGACGCTGGTGCCGAATATGCTGGCCAGCTTGTTGGTGCCGATCAGCGTGGCGGGCGCCATATTGGGAAACACAGCGAACATGGTGGGTAACTGAATCAGGCCGCCGCCACCGACAACGGCATCAACCAGTCCGGCGCTGAACGCCGCCACACCCAGTAACAGAACATCTAGCGTCAAAAAATCAAGCATCAGACACACAACCTCAAGCACGGAAATACACCATTGTAGAGGAACATTTCCGGCACGCTGATGCCGATGCTGCATAGTTCGGGTAAGCTAGACGCTCACGCATAGCGAGGAAACCCATGGCCGATTTTGCTCCATTCGCCTTCAGCACCGTGGCCCATATCGTGGCCAAACCCGGTGCCGCAGCCCGACTCGGCGAACTGATACGCCAGCACTTCCCTGCTGCCCGCCGTGCCCTGCTCGTCACCGACGCGGGCTTCCTGCGCACCGGTCTGGTACTCGCTCCGGTGGCCAGCCTGCGCGGCGCCGGACTGGAATGCGAAATCTTTTCCGGCGTCCTTGCCGATCCTCCCGAACAGACCATCCTCGACGCAGTGGCCGTGGCGCGCAATGTACGAAGCGATCTGATCATCGGTCTCGGTGGTGGTAGCTCCATGGACGTCGCCAAGCTGATTGCGGTACTCGCCAACAGCCAGCAGGCGCTGAGCAGTATTTACGGGATCGGCAATGTCAGCGGACCGCGCTTGCCGCTAGTACAGATTCCCACCACCGCAGGCACCGGCTCCGAAGTGACCAATATCGCCATCGTCACCACCGGTGCGACCACCAAGATGGGCATCGTCGCTCCGCAACTGTATGCCGATCTGGCGTTGCTCGATGCGGAACTGACACTGGGCTTGCCCGCCGCCGTCACCGCTGCCACCGGCATCGATGCCATGGTGCATGCGATTGAAGCCTATACCAGCAAGCACAAGAAAAATCCCCTGTCCGATCTGCTCGCACGCAAAGCGCTCGCCTTACTGTCTGCGAATCTGTTGCCAGCTTGCGAACGGGGCAATGATCTGGCGGCACGTCAGGCCATGCTGTTCGGCGCCATGCTGGCCGGTCAGGCATTCGCCAATGCCCCCGTCGCAGCAGTGCATGCGCTGGCTTATCCGATCGGGGGAAATTTTCACGTACCACACGGCTTGTCGAATTCACTGGTGCTGCCGCACGTGCTGCGCTTCAATGCGCCCCTTGCTGCAAGCCTGTATGCGGAACTGGCGGAGGTCGTGGTGCCGCTGGCCAGCGGCACCACGGAGGCCCGCGCCGAGGCGCTAGTGGTTGCAATGGAGCAACTAGCCGCTGCGGCAGGCATCGAACGCACGCTGCAGCAGGTGGGGATCAAGGCCAGCGACCTCGATCAGCTAGCCGACGACGCCATGCTGCAAACCCGGCTACTGAGCAACAATCCGCGCAGCGTCAGCCGCGCGGACGCCCGCGCAATCTATGCGGCAGCGCTCTAGCCCTGCCATCACTGCCTAGGCCACTAGCTGGCAGCCTTATGCGCCGCCGACGGAAGTCGCGCGATGATTTCGCCGACGATGCCGCGCCGGAACAGCAATACGCAGGCAATGAAGATCAGCCCGGTCACCATGCTGACCGCTTCACCAATGGTGTTGAACCATTCGATGCCGGTCGAAGCCGCCAGTGCAATGCCAAGGTCACCGAGTTTGTTTTCCAGCGCGATGATCAGCATAGCGCCCAGCATCGGTCCGGCCAACGTACCCATCCCGCCAACCAGGGTCATCAGAATCACCAGCCCCGACATACTCCAGTGCACATCGGTCAACGTTTCAAAACCCTGCACCAGGGTATTGGTGGCGCCCGCCAGACCCGTCAGTGCAGCGGACAGCACAAACGCCAGCAGCTTGTACCGATCGACGTCGTAGCCGAGCGAAATGGCGCGCGCCTCGTTTTCCTTGATGGCTTTCAGTACCTGACCAAACGGCGAGTGCACGGTGCGCACGATCAGCATAAAGGCCAGCACGGCAACGGCCAGCACGAAGAAGTACAGGGCGATGTCATTGCCGAGATCGATCATGCCGAACAGCTTTCCACGTGGCACACCCTGCAGCCCATCTTCACCGCCGGTAAATTCGCCGGCACGCAGCGCGCCGAAATACACCATCTGCGCCAGCGCCAGCGTGATCATCGAGAAGTAAATACCCTGCCGGCGGATCGCCAGTGCCCCCATCAGCAATCCGATCAGCGCACCGGCTGCCGCGCCGGCCAGCATACCTAATTCGACGGGCCAGCCCCAGACTTTCATGACATTGCCGGCGACATAGCCCGCCGCTCCAAAGAAGGCGGCGTGGCCGAACGACAGCAGACCGGTATAACCGATCAGTAGATTGAAGGCGCTGGCAAACAGGGCAAAGCACAGCAGCTTGGCGAGAAACACCGGATAGCCGATAAACGGCGCCAGTACCGCCACCAGCAGTGCGAGGGAATAAGCAATTGTCTTGTGCATGGCTGACCTCTTATTTTTCTTTACCGAACAGACCGGCAGGGCGGATCAAGAGCACGATCACCATCACCAGAAACACCACGGTCGACGAGAACTCCGGGTAAAACACCTTGGTCAGGCCCTCGATCACCCCCAGCCCCAGCCCGGTGACAATGGAACCGATAATCGATCCCATGCCACCGATCACTACAACGGCGAATACGACGATAATCAGGCTCTGACCCATCAGGGGCTGCACCTGGATCACGGGAGCCGCCAGCACCCCTGCAAAGCCCGCCAAAGCGACGCCGAAGCCGTAGGTGAGCGTCACCATCAGCGGGACGTTGATGCCGAAGGCTTCCACCAGCTTGGGATTTTCCGTACCGGCACGCAGATACGCGCCCAGTTTGGTCTTTTCAATCACGAACCAGGTGCTCAGGCAAACCGTCAGTGAGGCCAGCACCACCCAGGCCCGGTAATTCGGCAGCATCATAAAGCCGAGATCGGTCGCCCCGGCCAGCGCTTCCGGTACCTCGAAACGCTGTCCCGACACGCCGTAGAAGGAGCGGAACACGCCTTCCAGCAGCAAAGTAATGCCAAAGGTCAGCAGCAAGCCATACAGATGGTCGAGCTTGTAGAGCCAGCGCAGCATGGTTCTCTCGACCAGAATGCCGAACGCACCAACCAGGAGCGGTGCCAGCACCAGCATCACCCAGTAGTTCAGACCGAAATACGCCATGCCCATCCACGCCAGAAACGCGCCCATCATGTACAGCGCGCCGTGGGAGAAATTAATCACATTGAGCAAACCGAAGATCACGGCCAGACCGAGCGACAGCATTGCGTAAAAAGAGCCATTGACCAGACCCAGCAGCAACTGGCTCAGCATCGCGGGCAGAGGAACGCCGAAGATTTCCATGAGATCACATTATAAAAATCGCCCGACCGGACGGACAGGCGTGTAGCAGGGAAACGGCCGGCGTGACGCCGGCCTGTGCACAACTCAGCTTATTTCCACAGGGCGCATTTGGTTTCCGCCTTGGTGGCGTAAGCCTGATCACCGGGGATGGTGGCCACGATCTTGTAGTAGTCCCATGGATACTTCGATTCCGACTGCTTCTTCACTTCCATCAGATACATATCGTGCACCATGCGGCCGTCCGGACGGATCACGCCGTTCTTGGCGAACATGTCATTGATCTTGTTGGCTTTCAGGTAGGCCATCACTTTTTCCGTGTCATCGCCACCGACCGCTTTCACCGCTTTCAGGTAGTTGCTGGCAGCCGAGTAATCGGCGGCCTGCAGCATCGACGGCTCTTTTTTCATCTTCTCGAAATAGCGTTTCGACCAGGCGCGCGTTTCCGGATTCGCATCCCAGTACCAGCCATCGGTCAGGTACATACCTTGCGTCAGGTTCAGACCCAGCGAGTGAATATCGTTAATGAAAATCAGCAGACCGGCCAGCTTCATCTTCTTGCTGATGCCGAACTCGTTGGCCGCCTTGATGGAATTGATTGCATCCCCCCCGGCATTGGCCAGACCGAGAATCTGCGCATTCGACGACTGCGCCTGCAGCAGGAAGGACGAGAAGTCCGAGGCCGACAACGGGTGCTTGACGGAACCGAGCACCTTGCCACCGGACGCTTTCACCACATCCGAGGTATCTTTTTCCAGCGACTGGCCGAAGGCATAGTCGGCCGTCAGGAAGTACCAGCTCTTGCCGCCCTGCTTGACGATGGCGCCGCCCGTACCGCGCGCCAGAGCGATGGTGTCATAGGCATAGTGCACGGTGTACGGCGTGCATTCTTCATTGGTCAGACGGGCCGAGCCGGCACCAATCGCAATAAACACCTTTTTCTTTTCCGCAGCGACCTTGGCCATGGCCAGATTGGCGCCCGAGTTGGTGCCGCCGATCAGCATATCGACGCCCTGCTGGTCGAACCATTCGCGGGCTTTGGAGGCCGCAATGTCGGCCTTGTTCTGGTGGTCGGCAGAAATGAATTCGACCTTCTTACCGGCGATGACCACGCCCGCGTCGGCGATCGCCATCTTGATGGCCTCGGCGCCACCGGCACCGTCGATATCGGCATATAGGCCGGACATATCGGTAATCATACCAATCTTGATGGTGTCGCCCGACACCTGCGCCTGAGCGGCGAAGGACAGGCCCAAGGCACAGACTGCAGTGGCCGCAAGGGTAATGGCTTTGAGTTTCATATGGTCTCCGTCTCGAAAAAGTAGTGTTTGCTTATTTTTTATACACTTACCATGCTGCTGATACGTCAAACTCTCTACACGCCAAGCAGCTCCGTCAGCACAGGCATCTTGGCGTTCAATTCCGATGCAACAAAAGTCTCCACAATCTGACCATGTTCCATCACATAGAACCGGTCGGCCAGCGGTGCGGCAAACCGGAAATTCTGTTCCACCATCACGATGGTGTAACCCTTGGCTTTCAAGGTGGTAATCATGCGCGCCAGCCCCTGCACGATCACCGGCGCCAGCCCTTCGGAAATTTCATCGAGCAGCAGCAGGCGCGCACCGGTACGCAGGATGCGCGCCACCGCCAGCATCTGCTGTTCGCCACCGGACAGACGGGTACCCTGACTATGTTTGCGCTCTTCCAGATTGGGAAACATGGCGTAGATTTCCGCCACCGACATACCACTCTCACCGGTGGCGAGTTGTGGCGGCAGTAGCAGGTTTTCTTCAGTCGACAGCGACGAGAAAATGCCACGTTCTTCGGGACAATAACCCACCCCGAGATGGGCAATTTTATGGGTGGGCAAGCCGATCGCTTCCACACCATTGATCTTGATCGAGCCCTTGCGAGCGCCCGTCAGTCCCATGATGGCGCGCAAGGTGGTGGTACGGCCGGCGCCATTACGCCCCAGCAGCGTCACCACTTCCCCAGGCTGCACCGTCAGATTCACATCATGCAGAATGTGCGATTCGCCATACCAGGTTTGCAGTTTCGAGATTTCCAGCGCAGCCGTCATCAGTGCGCTCCTTCCAGCAGCGCCGCTTCAGTACCCATATACGCTTCCATCACCTGCGGGTTGCGCGACACTTCGGCATAACTACCCTCGGCCAGCATGGCACCGCGCTGCAATACGGAGATCTTGTCGCAGATCCCGGACACCACTTTCATATTATGTTCGACCATCAGGATGGTGCGTCCGATCGAGACTTTTTTGATCAGTTCCGTGACGCGGTGCACATCCTCGTGACCCATGCCCTGCGTCGGCTCATCGAGCAGCATCAGTTCCGGTTCCATCGCCAGCGTAGTGGCAATTTCCAGCGCCCGCTTGCGGCCATAAGGCATATCGACCGTGATGGTGTCGGCAAATTCGCTGAGATCAACCTGCGCCAGCAACTCCATGGCACGCTCGTTCAAACGGTTGAGCGATCGTTCGCTTTGCCAGAAATTGAAACTGCTACCGAGCTGGCGTTGCAGACCGATGCGGACATTCTGCAGCACCGTCAGATGGGGGAATACCGCCGAAATCTGGAAGGAACGGATCACGCCCATGCGGGCGATCTGGGCCGGTTTGGCGGCCGTAATATCCTTGCCATTCAACAGAATCTGCCCGGAACTGGGCACCAGAAATTTGGTCAGCAGATTAAAGCACGTGGTTTTTCCGGCCCCGTTCGGGCCGATCAGCGCGTGGATGTGGCCGCGCTGTACTTTCAAATTCACATCATTGACCGCGGTGAATCCTTTGAATTCCTTGGTCAGATGCTTGGTCTCCAAGATATAGCCAGACATCCTGTCTCCTAGTAATTTTTTATAAAACTACTTATTTTTTTTCATCATACACAGTAACAAATTGGCTAACAATACAGTATAACTACGGTTAACTTTTGATCTAACCCTAGCGTGCACAGGGTTTCATTTCTGGCTCGAAAGGATCATTTGTGATGCTTTTTCCGCAATCATGATGGTCGGTGAATTGGTATTTCCGGAGGTAATAAACGGCATGATGGAGGCATCGGCCACGCGCAGCTTATGTACCCCGATTACACGCAACTGACTATCGACCACGGCCATCGGATCATCGCGCCGGCCCATCTTGCAAGTGCCGACCGGATGGAAAATCGTGGTGCCGATCTGCCCTGCCGCTTGCGCTAGCTCCTGCTCCGTCTGGTATTCCACACCGGGCTTGTATTCTTCCGGTGCATAGACCTGCATGGCCGGTGCCGCGACAATACGGCGCGTCAGTGCCAGCGCCGCAGCGGCGACCTGGCGGTCTTCCGGCGTACTCAGGTAGCATGGCGAAATTTTCGGAACGGCGTAACTGTCGGCACTGGCAATCCGCACGTGACCACGTGCTGTCGGTCGCAGATTGCACACGCTAGCCGTAAAGGCCGGGAAGGCGTGTAACGGATCGCCGAACTTTTCCAGCGACAGCGGCTGGATGTGATATTGCAGATTAGGCGTCGCCTGACTGGCATCGGAGCGGGCAAACGCGCCCAGTTGCGACGGCGCCATCGACATCGGGCCACTCCGCAACAGCGTATATTCAAGACCGATTTTCAG
Organism: Oxalobacteraceae bacterium; assembly: GCA_027490725.1. GTDB lineage: Bacteria > Pseudomonadota > Gammaproteobacteria > Burkholderiales > Burkholderiaceae_D > Rugamonas. Next base: position 6,358 of record JAIXXN010000005.1, on the reverse strand, counting down.
CTTGCCCCAGGCCGTCGCGGCCATCGTATTCAGGGTGCGCGCGTTCGCTCCCAGCTTGAATATCATGCGTAATTGCAGATGATCCTGCAGGTTCTCGCCAACCCCGGGCAATTCCAGGCGCGGCGCAACCCCCTGCTCGCGTAACAGCGCTGCGGCACCGATGCCGGAACACTGGAGAATATGCGGACTCCCGATAGCGCCCGCTGCCAGCACCGTTTCCTGCTCTGCCAGCGCCGAGTAACGCGTGCCTTTGCTGGAGAACACCACGCCGCGACATAGTGTTGCGTGACCATCCTGTTCGATCAGCAAACGTTCCACGTGGCAGCCCGTCATGATGGTTAGATTCGGGCGTCGCGCAGCCGGATGGAGAAACGCTTTGGCGGTATTCCAGCGGATGCCGCGCCGCTGATTGACCTCGAAATAGCCACAACCGGCATTATCGCCACGATTGAAATCATCGACTTTCGCAATCCCGGTCTGCTCCGCCGCATCACGGAAGGCATCCAGCACCTGCCACGATAGGCGCTGCTTTTCAACCCGCCAGGGTCCGCCGGCACCATGCAGCCCCGACGCCCCGCCGTGATAATCCTCGCTCTTTTTGAATAGTTCCAGAACACTGGGCCAGCCCCAGCCCGGATCATCGCAAGCGGCGGCCCAGCGCTGGTAATCTTCGCGCTGGCCGCGCATGTAAATCATGCCGTTGATGGAGGAACAGCCGCCCAGCACTTTACCGCGCGGGTAGAGCAGGCTGCGGCCATTCAGGCCGGCGTCTGGCTCGGTGCGGAAACGCCAGTCGGTGCGCGGGTTATCGATGCAATGCAGATAACCAACCGGAATATGAATCCACAGATAATCGTCTTTACCGCCCGCCTCAAGTAGCAGCACGCGCTTGCTGCTATCGGCACTTAAACGGTTGGCCAGCACACAACCGGCTGAACCGGCTCCAATAATGATGAAATCGTAATGACCTGCTGAGTCCAAAAACGTCTCCTTCAAGGATGGTGTTCACCTCAGGCGGCAGCGATCTCCGCCAGCAACGTTGCGATCAATTGTGCCGCTGGCATGGGGCGGATAGCTGCCACCCCGGTGCCACACCAGAGCGACATCCATTCCGTGTCGCCCCGTCTGGCCGCCTCGGCGCGGATGGCCCCCGTCAGGGCATTCTGGATAGGATAGGCCGGTAACTGCTGTTCGTGCGGCGCCATCAGCTGCATGAAACGGTTTTCCAGTCCGCGCGCATAGCGACCGGAAAACACCCGGGTCAGCCGGGTCGGGTGATTGCCCGCTGCCAGCAAGCGCTGTTTGTACACTGCGGGAATGGCCGACTCCGCACAGGCCAGAAAGGCAGTCCCCATTTGCACAGCCTGAGCACCGGCCACTAAAGCCCGCTGGATATCAGCTCCCGTCATAAAGCCGCCGGCCGCGATAACAGGAATCTCCAGGGCAGCCACCACGGCCGGTAAGAGCTCGGCGATTCCCGATTGCGCATCTTCCTGCCGGCCAATAAACGTGCCGCGATGACCGCCCGCCTCGATCCCGGAAGCGATCACGGCATCTGCCCCGCGACTTTGCCAGGCCAGTGCCTCAGCCACATGGGTAATCGTGCCTATCACTAAAATACCGGCATCGTGCAGTCTTTTAATCTGTTCTTCGGTCAAAATACCGAAAGTAAAGCTGGCAACTGCCGGCCGCAAGGCGATCAGCGTTTCAAATTGCGCGGAAAAATCTTCACACCATTTTGCCGGTAGCGGCAATTCTGACCAGCCCAGCGCTGACCAGACAGGACGCAAATATTCGACGGCCTGACTGAGCTCGAGCGCGTCGGGCTGTGGCACGTCCTGTACAAAGAAATTCAGACAGAACGGCGCATCGGTGAGTGCCCGAATCTGTGCCGTCTGCTCACGGATAGCCTCGCAACTCAGCAAGGAACAGGCCAGACTGCCAAGCGCGCCGGCATTCGATACCGCTGCAATCTGTGCCGGCGTATTGCAACCACCCGCGGTAGGTCCCTGCACGATGGGATGGGGAAAAACAGACCCTAGCTTCATGAATTCCTCAACAATTGGGCGTTTTACCCTGTGGATAAAGCTATGGATATCCACAGGCACCAAATGTGAGTAAACAAAAGTTTAAGGGATAGCGATTTTCTTATCCCAAAACAGTTCTTTGCTCATACACGGCTTGCTCGCCTGCTTATGCAGCCCGTAAACAGCTGATTTTAATCCAGAATGAGCACTTATCCACAGAAAAGTGTCTGCGTTAACAACTACTACTATTTTTATATATACATCTTTAGAGTAAACCATAAATTCAAAAGCCGCAGGCCACACCACGAAACCCCGAAAAATTCGATGACGTCGAAATAAGTTTTCTGTATAAAGAAAGCTCGCCTCAGCTTGCTTAGCAATCCCATCACTTTTACCGGAGATGACTTGCCTGAACAGCACAACAATCAACGATCGCCTGGCTATCTGAAATTCAGGCGACGCTTGCTTAGTGGCCTTTTTTTAATGGCCATACTGGCTATTGCCGTAGTCATTTCCCAATTCCACACCAGTTACAACGAACGCGAACACGCTGTTCGTAGCCAAACCGAGCATTACGCAAAAGCCATGGAAGCCCATGTGCTGTACTCGATTCAATCGGTGGACCTATCGCTCATCGGGTTTTCCAGCGCCATCAAAGTTCTTACCCGTCAGCAAAGCCGGTCAAGCCAGACCATGTCGGAAATGCTGTCTTCCCATGGCGCTAGCTTCAACGGTGATTACTCAATCATTTTTCTGGATAACCAGGGCAAAAGTATTGCCTCTTCGATGCGAAGCAAACCGGCCGATTGGGATTATCAGCAACGGGATTTTTTCAAAGTCCACTTGGATCCGACTATGCGCGGCAAGCTCTACATCTCTGAGCCGACCTTTTCAGCCACCGGCAAACGATACTTGCTGTTTTTAAGTCGCCGGATAGAAAACGATCAGGGTGAATTCCTCGGTGTGATCGTGGCAACACTTGATATTCAACGCTTTGTTACGGTCTTTGAAAATTCCCGTTTCGATGCCGATATCGTCATCGCGCTAGTCCATGGTCAGGGCAAGGTGGTTGCTCGGGTTCCCGATTTCATCAATACCTTTGCCCATAACCTCGGTGCTGGCAGCTTATTCGACTATACAAAGCAGGCAACTAGCGGAACTTTTCGTGATATCAGCAGTATCGATGGCGTAAAACGGGTCTACAGCTACCGTGTCCTCGATGACATGGCGCTCATCATTTTGGTTGGCAGTAATGACGCCGAAGCTGCGCGCATGCTGCAGCAGAATTTTCTGATAGCAGGTGCTGGCCTGGCCGTCTTGCTGTTGCTGATGATCGGTGCCGGACATTTTTCGCTGCGCACCTATACCCGTCAGGAAGAACGCGAACAACGCTACCGCGCACTGTATGGCGCAAGTCGTGAAATGGAGAAAAAATTACGTGCCAACGAAGAATCAATGAAATTGGCGGCACTGTTTTTCCAGAATAGTAGCGAAGCGATGATGGTGACCGATATTGAAGGCCGGATTCTGACCGTTAATCCAGCCTTCTCACTGCTGTACGGCTATCTGGAAAAAGACCTGATTCACCATCGCGGCTACGAACTGGCCGCCGGACAGCAGGAACAGAATATTTTTGATCGCATGTATGAATCGATACTCGAACATGGCGAATGGGAAGGTGAAGTCTGGCAACAGCATCGTGATGGTGAAACTTTCCTGGTATCGATGCGCGTCAATACCGTGTTCGATGAGCAAGGCAATCCGATTCGCCATGTGGCTTTGCTCAGAGATATCACCAAGAAAAAAGCATCGGAAGAAATAATCTGGCGTCAGGCAAACTTCGATGCCCTCACCAGCCTCTCCAACCGGCGCATGTTCCATGAACATTTACGTCAGGAGATGAAAAAAACCGATCGCTCGAAATTGCCGATGGCGCTGGTGTTCCTCGATGTCGATCATTTCAAGGAAGTGAATGACACGCTGGGACATGATCAAGGCGATGTATTGCTGAAACAGGTAGCACAGCGACTGACCGCTTGCGTCCGTGGTACCGATATCGTTTCCCGGCTAGGCGGCGATGAATTTACGATTATTCTCAGTGAACTGCGCAATGCCAGCGATGTCGCCCGGATTGCCCAGGAAATTCTTCGCCAGATGAACACGCCTTTCGAGCTGGATGAACAGACGGCGCACGTGTCTAGCAGTATCGGCATTACCCTGTATCCGGAAGATGCTGGCGATGCTGAAACTTTAATCAAAAACGCCGACCAGGCGATGTATATCGCCAAACAGGAGGGCCGCAACCGTTTCCATTATTTTGCCCCGTATATGCAGGAGGCCACCCGGATCCGGATGGAACTCATCAACGAATTGCGTGAAGCGGTAATACGCGATGAGTTACGCATGGTATTCCAGCCTATTGTCGATCTTCAGACGAGCAGAATCTGCAAAGCCGAAGCACTGCTGCGCTGGGAGCATCCGCAACGGGGTCTGTTAAACCCGGCCGAATTCATCAGCATTGCCGAAAGTAGCGGCATGATTGTCGAGATTGGTGACTGGGTCTTCAAACAGGCGGTGCAGGAAGTGCGACGTTTGCAGACACTGGGGTTTGCCTATTTCCCTATCGGTGTGAATAAGTCAGCCTGGCAATTCCGGGAAAATGGCAGCAATTACCAGAACTGGCTTGATTATCTGCAGGAACAGCAGGTCAGACCTGAAAACATCATCATTGAAGTCACTGAAAACCTGCTACTCGACACCACTTACCCGGTCGCTCAGCGGCTCAGCGCTTTCCAGCAGGCTGGTTTGCAGATTTCTCTCGATGATTTTGGTACCGGTTATTGCTCGGTTGCCTTCCTCAAGCGCTTCCATATCGATTACATCAAACTCGATCGCAGCTTGATCACGGATCTTTCGCAAGACACCACGGGAACTGCGCTGTGGGAGGCCATTATCGTGATGGCGCACAAGCTCAACATCAAAGTGATCGCTGAAGGCATCGAAACTTTGGAGCAATTGGCGATCCTGAAGGATGCCGGATGCGATTTTGGCCAGGGTTACCTGTTCTCCAAGCCTATTTCAGGCCCGGAATTGGCCGAAAAACTCAAAAACAGCGAGGCGCCTGTGAATAACTCACTGGATATCCACAGGAAGACTTGTGAGTAAGCCCAAAGTTTTCCGCAGGCCCATATTTTATACAGAATTGCTCCTGAAATGGTACAGCGCTTATGCAGATCCTTATGAATCGCGTAAACAGATGATTTGTAAACGTATACACGACTTATCCACAGCATATTGCACGTTTACTACTACTACTATTTTTATATATATCTCTTGTAAACTACTAAACCACGAAAACGCGAAATCTGGAGCCCTGCTCGTGTTTTAAAAGCCACCAGCACATAAAAAACGCCTTAAAATCCACCGTTTTAGAAGCTTCGCTGTGGAAAAAACCGCATTCATCCACAGCGCATTCTGCACATCACAGGGAAAAAGCATGCGTTTAGGCATCATCAGTGCATTGGCTGAAGAACAGCACGGCTTGATAGAAGCCATGCAGAGCCCCGCCACGCGTTTGCACGGCATGAGGGAGTACACGGTAGGGAAACTGTGGGAAATCGACGCTGTGTGCGTTCTATCGCGTATAGGCAAGGTTGCAGCAGCCATGACAGCTGCCATCCTTGTGGAAAAGTTTGGAGTTACCCACATCATCTTTACGGGCGTTGCCGGTAGTGGGGATAAAACGGTACAGGTTGGGGATATTGTTGTTGCTGAAGAACTGATTCAACATGATTTCGATGCCAGTCCCCTGTTTCCCCGGTTTGAAATCCCTTTGACGGGCCTGACACGCTTCGCCAGTGACCGGGCACTGACGGAAAGGCTGGTGCTGGCCGCTCAGAAGACGGCACGTGTCCATCGTGGTCTGATTGCCAGCGGTGACCAGTTTATTGGCAAAAAAACCCAGATAACTGCCCTGCAAGCGGCTTTACCGGATGTTCTGGCAGTGGAAATGGAGGGCGCTGCGGTCGCTCAGGTCTGTTTCGAGCTGGGCATTCCGTTTGCCGTGGTCCGCACCATCTCGGATAACGCCAACGATGATGCGGCCGTCGATTTCATGCGTTTCGTGAAAACCGTCGCTTCGCGTTATGCCTACGAGATCATTGAAAACTTCTGTAAGGCATAAAAATTCGATAAAAAAAAGGCCGGAAGCAATGAACTGAACCCCAAAAGTTGGACACCAACTTTTGGGGTTTTTTTATGGCGAAGTACAGTGAACAGTTCAAGCTGCGGATAGTTCAACAATATCTAGAGGGAGCAGCCGGCTATCAGTC
>JAIXXN010000081.1 GCA_027490725.1 Oxalobacteraceae bacterium | reverse complement strand
TTGCTGCACTGGTAGCCGCTCGTGGCCACCGGCAGTGCCAGTGGTATTCGCAGCGTATCCTAACAGCATTTGCTGTGACGTCACCGCTGAAAAAACCGTGTTGATGTTTCGATTTTTTGGCAAAAAGAGCCATAAAACGAAATCAGCGCCCGTTGTTGGTCATCACAGCAGATTGGTATGACAGCGGTGGCTTCCTTTTGCCGTGATAATCTTATATTGTATTACAATATTAATAATGTGAAATGCGAACAATGGGTGACATCATGCATGCAACAACATCGCCACAGCAGCTGGCGAACACAATCCGCGTACTGGCCATGGATGCAGTCCAACAGGCTAAATCAGGCCATCCAGGTGCACCGATGGGGATGGCAGATATTGCCACTGTACTTTGGCGTGATTTTTTAAAACACAATCCACAGGACCCGTCGTGGCCGGATCGCGACCGTTTTGTGCTGTCGAACGGTCATGGTTCTATGCTGCTGTATGCACTGTTGCATCTGACCGGCTATGACCTGCCGATGAGCGAACTGAAACGGTTTCGCCAGTTACATTCGAAAACGCCGGGCCATCCGGAATATGGTTATACACCGGGCGTTGAAACGACCACAGGCCCGCTGGGCGCCGGGATCGCTAATGCGGTTGGCATGGCCGTTGCCGAAAAAACGCTGGCTGCACAGTTTAACCAGCCTGGTTTTGCATTGATTGACCACTTTACATATTGCTTCCTCGGCGACGGTTGCCTGATGGAAGGGGTGTCGCATGAGGCCTGCTCGCTGGCCGGCACGCTGAAGCTTGGGAAACTCATTGCGTTTTGGGATGACAACGGCATTTCGATTGACGGGCATGTCGAAGGCTGGTTTACCGACAACACGCCGCAGCGCTTTGCGGCCTATGGCTGGCACGTGATCCCCGCTGTAGACGGCCATGACGCTGCGGCTATTGCGGAAGCGATCCGTCAGGCGCAGGCCAATCCCGATCAACCGACACTGATTTGCTGCAAAACGGTGATTGGCTTTGGTTCGCCGAACAAAGCCGGCAGCCATGATTGTCACGGTGCACCTCTGGGAGAAGCCGAAGTGGCTGCAGTGCGCGCCCAACTCGGTTGGCCTTGGCCAGCGTTTGAGATCCCGGCCGAAATCGCCGCGGCTTGGGATCAGCGCGGCAAAGGCGCCGTCAAACAGCAGGAGTGGCAACAACTGTGGCAGGACTATCAGAGCCGTTTCCCGGCACTGGCCGCTGAGTTCAGCCGTCGCGTTCTGGAGCGGGAGTTACCACTGCAGTTTGCCGAAGTAGCGCGCGGGCATATCCTTGATTGTCAGCAACAGGCGCAGGCCATTGCTACCCGCAAAGCGTCGCAAAATAGTATCGGCGTATTTGCCGGGCTCATGCCGGAAATTCTCGGCGGTTCGGCCGATTTGGCCGGTTCCAACCTCACTTTATGGCCTACAGCCAAAGCGCTGCATCAACATGCCGACGGCAATTACCTGCATTACGGTGTGCGCGAGTTCGGTATGAACAGCATCATGAACGGCGTGGCACTGCATGGTGGTTTTGTGCCTTTTGGCGGCACTTTCCTGATGTTTATGGAATATGGCCGCAATGCTGTGCGGATGGCGGCGTTGATGGGGATCCAGAGTATTTTTGTTTATACCCACGATTCGATTGCGCAGGGTGAAGATGGACCAACGCACCAACCGGTCGAGCAAGTCCCTAACTTAAGGTTGACGCCGAACTTATCGACCTGGCGTCCGGCCGATGCCACCGAAACGGCTGTGGCCTGGCAACATGCGCTCGAACGCAAGCATGGCCCGACCGCGCTGGTGCTCAGCCGGCAAAATACCGAGGCGGTGGTGCCAAAAGATCTCGATGTCGAACTGATCCGCCGCGGCGCTTATGTGGTTGCGCAGAGCGGTGAACCGGCAGTTCCTGCATTAATCCTGTTGGCGACCGGCGCCGAAGTAGGGCTGGCGTTACAGGCCTATCAGCAACTGGCTGCAGCGGGAACGGCGGTCAGACTGGTGTCGATGCCAAGCACCGATGTGTTTGATGCGCAGGATGCTGCTTATCAGGCCACGGTGTTGCCGGCAGGCAGCAAAATCCTTGCGATTGAAGCGGCGCATCAGGATTATTGGTACAAATACACCGGCCGCGACGGCGCCATCATCGGCATGCGCAGCTTCGGTGAATCAGCACCAGGCCCAGTGCTGATGCAACATTTTGGTTTTAGCGTGGAGAATATTGTGGCTGCTGCGCAGAAGTTGCTGGTCTAGCATTTTGCCCTGGCGGGCGGCGGCTTGGGAATCATTTTTTTCTGCTGCCGCTACTCTGCCTAGCAGAGATTTCATCTGCCGGTGAGTCACTTTCTTTTGTTTCAGCAAAAGAAAGTAACCAAAGAAAAACCGACCCCGGCTCCGCTCGAAAGCCCGCTGAAAATCAAAAGTTTGAGGCGCTGGGGCAACTCGCGCGGCTGGGCGTCACACGACTACCGTCGCCGCGCTCAAACACTCCCGGCCGGTCGTCGCACGATTAAAACCTCAAACCATTGATTTGCATCGGCTCGCTTCAACGGGGAATTGGTTCTCTTAGTTGTTTTTGTTTTGGACGAAAGACAATTAAAAGCAAAGCCAACTACTGCAGCATTCTGCTTTAGTTTGTTTCATCGACACCATCTACAAAACCTTCCCCCCGTTGAAGCGAGCCGGCTGAAAATCGTTGGCCAAGGTTTTAAGAAAATGGGTGTCTGAGCACGGCGACGCTAGCGCCGTGCGAGTTACATTTTCGCCTTGGACAGCGATTTTTCAGACGGGATTTCGAGCGGAATCGGGTAACGCCTTTTCTTTGGTTCCTTTCTTTTGGCAAGACAAAAGAAAGGAACTCACCGTCAGGTGACATCTTTGCTAGACGGTCTCACCGCGAAGGTAAAAACGCAAAATAAACCAAGTGCCGACCGCAGGGTAAAGAATCAGCGTCAGCAATAAGTACCTCACCGTCAGGTGAAATCTTTGCTAGGCGGTCTTTCAGCGCAGGAAAAAATGAAAAATAAGCCAAAAGCCGCCCGCAGGGCAAAGCCTGCGCAGCGACAAAGCCAAGCGTAGCGTCACAACCCCCGCAAAATATCCTCCAGTTTCTGCTGGTCGGCGGCGAACTGGCGGATGCCTTCCTGTAGTTTGTCGCTTGCCATTTGGTCTTCCAGCATTTGCCAGCGGAATTGCGCTTCAGTCAACGTCGCCGGAGTTATTTCAGCCGGGACATCGGCATGTAACCGGCGTGGCACTGGGCCTGTGCTGTCGGCGAGTTCCTGCAGCAGGGCTGGGCTTATGGTCAAGCGATCACAGCCGGCCAGCTGGCGGATCTCCTCGTTATTACGAAAACTCGCGCCCATCACGATGGTGGGGTAACGATGAGTTTTAAAATAGTGGTAAACGCGGCGGACAAACTGCACACCGGGGTCTTGTTCGCCACTGAAATCTTGCGCCGGTTGCTGCTTTTTGTACCAGTCGAGGATCCGGCCGACAAAAGGCGAAATCAGATAACTGCCGGCTTCGGCGCAGGCGCGTGCCTGGGCAAAGCTGAAAATCAGCGTCAGGTTGCAGCGTACGCCTTGCTGCTCCAAAACGCGCGCTGCCTGGATCCCCTCCCAGGTGGCGGCAATTTTAATCAGCACCCGGCTGGTGTCTGAGCCTTGTGCCTGATACAGCTCCAGCAATTGATGCGCTTTTTCAATGGTCGCCATCGTATCAAAAGACAGGCGCGCATCGACTTCAGTGGACACATAACCCGGTACCTGTGCCATCAGCTGCTGGCCAATCAGCACCGCCAGTTTGTCCGCAGCCAGTGTGATGCGTGCGTCGCCGTCGGTCGTTGTTGCGGCCCATTGCAACGCTTCCGCTGCCAGATGGCGGTATTGCGCCTGTTCGATGGTTTTTAAAATCAGTGACGGGTTGGTTGTGGCGTCCTGTGGCTGATACAGCTGAATGGCGGCAAAGTCACCGGTATCGGCGACGACAGTGGTGAACTGTTTTAACTGGCTTAATTGGTCTGACATAACTCCCTCATTTATCATATTTAATTGTGACAAAACGGCCTGAAAACTCGGTGTTTTAGCGCTATTTCTGAATGAGACAATACTGTTATTGGTGCTGCATGCCTTATATTTGCTAGGTCATAACGAAAAAACATCAGTGAAAATCAAAATATATTTTTATATGATCTTTACAGTCGTCAAATGGTGATATTATCATACAATTAATGATGTGTGATGTCGATGCTGGCAAAGAAAGGTACTTATGTCGCTTTATGTAATTGGGATTGATTATGGCTCGGACTCGGTCCGGGCTTTGCTGGTGGATACCAGCAGCGGCCGCGAATTGGCAAGTGCTGTGGTGCATTACCCGCGCTGGAGTCAGGGCCTGTATTGTGAGCCGGGCCGCGACCAGTTCCGTCAGCATCCGCAGGATTATCTGGATAGTCTTGAGCAGGTGTTGCAGGCCTTATGGCAGCAAGCTCCGGCAGACAGCAGCAGTAAAGTGGTTGGCCTGAGTGTGGATACCACGGGGTCGACCCCGGTAGCCATTAACAGTGCCGGAGTACCGCTGGCGTTGTTACCGGAATTCGCGCAAAACCCAAATGCGATGTTTGTGCTGTGGAAAGATCACACGGCAGTGGCCGAAGCGGCAGAAATTACCGCGGCGGCGAATGATTATGCAGCACGCGGTGTCGGGCCGAATTATCTGCAGTTTATCGGCGGTATTTATTCATCCGAATGGTACTGGGCCAAAGCGCTGCACGTGTTACGCCAGGATGCTGCGGTGCGGGCTGCGGCTTATAGCTTTGTTGAACACTGCGACTGGATCACGGCAGTGCTGACTGATACCACAGCGCCCGCTGATTTTGTCATGGGACGCTGTGCCACCGGCCACAAAATGATGTGGCATCAACGCTGGGGTGGTTTTCCGCCCAATGCATTTTTCACTGCTATTGACCCTGTGCTGGACGGTTTCGCTACCCGCCTGAACGCCGACACCCGTCCATCCGACCAAACTGCCGGCCGTTTATGTGCGGAGTGGGCGCAGCGCCTCGGTTTACCCCGTGGCATCGCCATCGGTTATGGCGCCTTTGACTGCCATATGGGCGCGGTCGCCGCTAATGTGCGGCCTGGTGTGCTGACCAAAGTGATGGGGACGTCCACCTGCGATATCACAGTGGCGAGCCCAGCGCTGCTGGCCGACAAGCCGGTACGTGGGATCTGTGGTCAGGTCGACGGCTCAGTGCTGCCCGGCATGATTGGTCTGGAAGCAGGGCAATCGGCTTTTGGTGATCTATATGCCTGGTTTCGCGACCTGCTGAGTTTTCCGCTGCAATTGTTAGGTCAGGCGCTGACCCCGGCGGCACTGGAAGCCCTGCAGGCGCAGATCATTCCGGCCTTGTCGCTGGAAGCTGCCAAGCTGACGCCGGGACAAACCGGCATCACTGCGCTGGACTGGGTCAATGGCCGGCGCACGCCGGATGCCAGCCAACGGGTGGCCATGGCCATCAGCGGCCTGAAAATGGGCAGCCAGGCGCCGCAAATTTTCCGCGCTTTGGTCGAGGCGACTGCCTATGGTTCCCGCGCTATTACCGAACGTTTCCGTGAACAGGGCGTGCCGGTCGATTCCATTGTGGTGATTGGCGGCATCTCGAAAAAATCGCCATTGGTGATGCAGATTTGTGCCGATGTCTGGAACTGCGAGATCGCCGTGCTCGACAGTGAGCAAAGTTGTGCGTTAGGCGCGGCCATCTTCGCGGCGGTCGCTGCCGGTGTATTCCCTTCTGTTGCGACAGCGCAGGCAGTCATGGCATCGCCGGTGTGCCAGACCTATCAGCCAGATGCGGCCAATGCCGCAATATATGACCGTTTATACAAACAATATCAGCAGCTTGGCGCTTTTGTGGATGCCAGTGTTGTGGCTGAAAGTCAGGGGGCCGCATGAGTTATACCGAATTAAAACGCGAAGTGTTTGAGGCCAATTTAGAGCTGCAAAAACGCGGACTGGTTATGTACACCTTCGGCAATGTGTCGCAAATCGACCGCGCCAAAGGCGTCATCGCGATTAAACCCAGCGGTGTGGCTTATGAAAACATGCGCGCCGACGACATGGTGATTGTTGATTTGGATAATCAGATTGTTGAAGGCACTTTGCGGCCATCCTCTGATACCAAAACCCATACCCATTTATACCGCCACTTCGCCACGATTGGTGGCGTGACTCATACCCATTCCACCCATGCGACCGCCTGGGCGCAGGCCAAGTTAGCGATCCCGTGCCTCGGCACCACTCACGCCGATTTTGTTTATGGCGAAGTGCCTTGTACCGCGGAGATGAGTGCGGAGCAAGTGGCACGCGACTACGAAGAAGAAACCGGCGTGCAAATCGTGCGCGCCTTCGCCGACCGGGACCCGCTGGCGGCGCCGATGGTGGTGGTTGCCGGTCATGCGCCTTTTACGTGGGGCAAAGATGCAGCGAAATCCGTCTATCACGCAGTGATCCTCGAGGAAATTGCGCGGATGGCTTTTTTAACCCGCACGCTGGCGCCACAGGGCGATCTGTTAGCGCGTTCGGTGATGGACAAACACTATTTCCGTAAACACGGCAAAAACGCTTATTACGGTCAGGCTTGAGCCGGCCGCAGCCAAGAGGAATTTGAAGATGATGAGTAACAAAGAAGTCTGGTTCGTCACCGGTTCACAACATTTATATGGTCCTAAAGTGCTGCAAACTGTGGCGCAGGATAGCGAAATTATCGTCGCTGGCCTCAATCAAAGCGGCAAATTGCCGGTTCGGTTGGTAGTGAAACCAACAGTGAAAAGCCCGGAAGAGATTTTCGCCGTCTGCCAGCAGGCTAATGCCAACCCGGATTGTGTCGGTCTGGTGCTGTGGATGCACACCTTCTCACCGGCCAAAATGTGGATCGCTGGCCTCAATGAGCTGCGCAAGCCGTTCCTGCATTTACACACGCAGTTTAATGCGGAGCTGCCGTGGGCTGAGATCAACATGAACTATATGAACACGCACCAGAGCGCCCATGGTTGCCGCGAATTTGGCTTTATCGGCACCCGGATGCGCAAAGAACGCAAAGTGGTGGTGGGTCACTGGCAAAATCCGACCGTGGTGCAGGAACTGGACGACTGGTGCCGCGCTGCACTGGGTTGGGCGGAAAGCCGTTCACTGAAAATCGCCCGCTTTGGCGACAACATGCGTCAGGTTGCCGTCACCGAAGGCGACAAAGTCGCAGCGCAAATTCAATTTGGTTATGAAGTGCATGCTTACAGCCTGGCCGATTTGGTGGCTGTGGTTGATGCGGTTTCTGATGGCGACATCATCAGCCAGCTCGATTTATACCGGCAGGATTATGACATTGCGCCGGCCGTGTTCAGCGATGATTACGCGCTGCAGATGCTGAGGAACGAAGCGCGGCTCGAACTCGGTATGCGCACTTTCCTGGAGAAAGGCGGCTTTAAAGCCTTTACCAACTGCTTTGAAAACCTGGCGGGCTTAACCGGTTTACCGGGTTTGGCGACACAGCGGCTGATGGCACAAGGCTATGGTTACGGCGCCGAAGGCGACTGGAAAACTTCGGCCATGGTACGCATCATGAAAGTAATGGGCCAGGGCCGTGCCGGTGGTTGTTCTTTTATGGAAGACTACACCTATAACTTCGGCAGCCGCGACCAGGTGTTGGGTGCGCATATGCTGGAAGTGTGCCCGTCTATTGCGGCCGCTAAGCCACGACTGGAAGTACATCGCCACACAATTGGCGTGAAATGTGACGTTGCCCGTTTGCTGTTCAGTGCAGCACCAGGCCCTGCGATTAACGTCTCGCCGATCGATTTGGGCAACCGCTTCCGTATCCTGATTAATGAAGTGGACACCGTTGTGCCACCGGCCGGCACACCAGAGTTGCCAGTGGCGTCTGCTTTATGGGAACCTAAGCCAAACTTAAGTGTGGCGGCTGCGGCCTGGATCCATGCGGGCGGCGCACACCATACTGTGTTTAGCCAGGCGGTGACGACGGACATGGTGGTGGATTTTGCCGAAATGGCCGGCGTGGAAACGGTGATCATCGATGATGCCACCAATATCCGTCAGCTGAAAAACGAACTGCGGCAGAGCTCTGCTTATTATTTCCTGAAGCAAGGACTGTAATAGTCTGCGGCATTGCCGCGGCACTCAGATAAACAACAGGCCTGCGGGCCTGTTGTTTTTTATGGCGCACCAGCGCTTTTTGACCTCAACAAAGATCGCATTTGACCGGAGTACCGATGCTGGATTTATCCGCTTATCAAGCCATCGTTTTTGATATGGATGGCACTTTAATCGATTCGATGGGCAGCCATGGTATTGCCTGGCGTCAGACATGTGAGCGCTATGGTTATCCGTTTGATCCGGCCTATATGCATAGCCTTGGCGGCGTCCCCACTGATCAGACCGTGGTGCTGCTGAATGAAAAATATGGCTTGTCGCATGATGTCGAAACCGTGGCGCGGCTTAAACGCGAGTTGTGGGAGCAGTTGGATGAAGTGCCAACGCTGATCCCGGCTACCGTTGAAGTACTGCAGTATTATCGTGGCCGGTTAAAAATCGGCATTGGCACCGGGGCCGACCGTGCTCACGCCCTGAAAATGCTGGCGCAAACCGGTCTGCTGACTCAGGTCGATACCGTTGTGACGGCTACGGATGTCACTTTTGGCAAACCACATCCGGAAACCTTTTTAACAGTGGCGGCAAGGCTTGGTGTGGCGCCAGAACACTGTGTCGTGTTTGAGGATACGGCGATTGGCCAACAAGCCGCCGCCGCCGCAGGCATGGACTGTATTCTGGTGCAGAACGGCATGTTGCTGCGCTAGCCCATCGATAGCACGCCGATGAATAAAAGACCGTCGCCCCTTGTGCTGAGTCGGTTAATTGTATTATAAAACTACAATACAAAAACAAACGAACCAGACAAGGTGTGATGATGAACATTCTGAAGCGATGGACGCCAGGGCAACTGTTATATGGTGCCTGTATCTGCCTGCAATTAACGGCTTGTAGTCCGGCGCCTGCGCCCGATACAGCCCCAACTCCTCCCTCCATTTTGGCCGGAACTACCGCTATGACGCTTTCAATCCAACATCAGAGTTTTGGCCAACTGGCTGACGGCCGGGAAGTCAGTTTGTACAAGTTAACCAATGCCAATGGTGTTGCGCTTGATGTCACCAATTATGGTGGCATCATTACCCGCCTGATAACGCCGGATGCAAAAGGTCAGCCCGCCGATATCGTGTTGGGCTACGACAACCTGGCGCAGTATGTCGAAAACAACCCATATTTTGGCGCCATTATTGGCCGCTACGGGAACCGTATTGCCGGCGGTAAATTTGCTTTAAACGGTACCGCCTATCAGCTGGCTACCAATGATGGTGTTAATCATCTGCATGGCGGTGTGCAGGGCTTTGATAAAAAGCTCTGGGACGCGAAAACCTTTCAGCAGGAAGATGCGGTCGGCGTGGTACTCAGTCTGGTTAGCCCGGATGGGGATCAGGGCTATCCGGGCAATCTGAACGTTGAAGTAACTTACCGGCTCACCAACAGCAACGAGTTACAGATGACCTTTGTCGCGACGACCGACAAAACCACTGTGGTGAACCTGACGCAGCATAGTTATTTTAATCTGGCCGGTGGCGGCGATATTCTCAGCCATGAGCTGATGATCCCGGCGGATCGGATCACCCCGGTCGGTGCGGGTCTAATTCCAACCGGCGAGTTGCAGGACGTTACCGGCACTCCCTTTGATTTTCGCACTGCCAAAGCCATTGGCCGCGATATCGCTGCGGAAGATGCACAGCTGAAACTAGGCCTCGGTTATGACCATAACTTTGTGCTGAAACACAGCCCGGACCAGCATCTGATCCTGGCTGGCCGGGTGTTGGAGCCCAATAGTGGCCGCGTGCTGGAAGTACTGACCGACGACATCGCCGTGCAGTTTTATTCCGGCAATTTCCTGGATGGCACGCTCAAAGGCAAGGGCCAGACTTACGGGCATCGCAGCGGGTTTTGCTTAGAGCCGCAGCATTTCCCGGATGCGCCGAACCAGCCGGGCTTTGCATCCACAGTGCTGGAGCCGGGCCAGACTTACCAGAGCCGGATTGTCTATCGTTTCAGCACGCAAGCGACAAAGGAGTAACGGATGAAACACTTACTGCTGCCCCTGAGTGCTTTATTGGTGGCGACCAGTTTCAGCGTCTCGGCGCTTGGGGCACTGGCGCAAGCCGAGACCACTACGCCCAACACCAGTCCGTCAGCAACCATACCGGCAGCTGCTGCCGGTGCTTTTACCAATCCGCTGTTTGAAAATGGCGCAGATCCCTGGCTGGAGTATTTCGACGGCAACTACTATCTGACGACAACGACCTGGACTTCGCAGCTGGTGATGCGTAAATCACCGACGCTGGCGGGCCTTGCGACCGCGACGCCGGTGTATGTCTGGTCCGATACAGATCCAAAACGCTGCTGTAATTTCTGGGCATTTGAATTTCACCGGCTCAAAGGCCCGAATGGCTATCGCTGGTATCTGATGTATACCGCCGGGCAAGACGGCACTTTAGATCACCAGCATCTGAACGTGCTGGAAAGTGCCGGTGACGATCCGATGGGGCCTTACCAATACAAAGCGGCGATGATGCCGGATAGCTGGAATATTGACGGCAGTTATCTGCAACACAATGGCAAACTCTATCTGCTGTATTCGCAGTGGCAGGGCGACGAACAGCTCAATCTGATTGCGCAGATGGATAATCCCTGGACCTTAACGGCCGGCAAAGCGCATCAGGTGCTGACCCGGCCTGTGCTCGACTGGGAGACCAGTGGGCGCAAAGTCACAGAGGGGGCTGCCGCACTGACCTATCAGGGCCGGACTTTTGTCACTTACTCGGCCAGTTTTTGTGACACGCCGGATTATAAACTCGGCTTGCTGGAGCTGGTTGGCGAGGATGCGCTGAACCCGGCACACTGGAAAAAATACGACCAGCCGGTGTTTAGCCGGACTGAACAAGTGTTTGGGCCCGGGCATAACGGTTTTTTCAAATCACCGGATGGCAAAGAGCAGTGGCTGATTTACCACGGCAACGACAAAGCCAGTCAGGGCTGTGGCGCCACCCGCTCGCTGCGGGCGCAGAAATTTGATATGGATAAGCAAGGCTTCCCGCAGTTTGGCAAACCATTGGCACCCGGTGTTCAGGTGGCGCGGCCTTCCGGCGAACAAGGCCCGCGCGTGGGCAAAGTGCAGGGGCTGGCGTACCAGTTACGCGACAAAAACTCCGGCCAATGTTTGTCAGTTGACGACAAAGGCCAAACCACACTCAGCGCTTGTCCGACGGCAAACCGCTGGCAACCGGATGCGATGGCGACCGCTGCCGTGCGTTTACTGGACCAAGCAACAGGCAAAGTGTTGGGCGCTGACAAGCTGCAGCCGTGGCGCGACGAAAGCAGTCTGCAGTGGCAACTGAACGCTGCGGGCGATGGCTGGTTGACAGTATCGAATCTGGCTCAAAACCAGCCACTGAATTGTGGCAAGGGCAAAACCGCTTGTGGCCCCTGGCAGCTGGTGCCACAAGGCACTTTTGCGCTGGTCAGTCAGCAGTCTGGTAAAGTCTTGACTGCTGCGGGTTGTAGCGCTGAAACAAAAGAGCGGGTGACGCAGCAAGGTTGGCATGCTGGAGCTTGTCAGCAATGGCAGGCGACCATTGCCCCAATCGCGCCAGCGGGTGGTGCAACAGGACCGGATGGCAGTGTGCAGTTGAAATCCCTGCAGCAGCCTGAACTTTGTCTTGCGATCCGGGATGATGCGATCGTGCCGGGCGCAGCCCTGGCGCAGAGCAGCTGTGAAGCGAAAACCGCGCGCTGGCAGTTACAACCGCAATCGGGTGGGGGTTGGGTCTTGCTCAACGCCTACAGCAAGCAGGTACTTGACCTACCCAGTTGCGACCTGGCCGATAACACAGCGCTGGCTCAGGCGCCGGCCAATCGCAGTGCTTGTCAGGTATTCCATCTGCGCGCGGTAAAATAACGCCAGTCAGGCCGTTACCTATCCATCTTGTTCAGATCGTAGGTAACGGCAAGCAAAGCGTCGCCGTACAGAGACAATTCCCAGGACACCCATCGATTCATCAGCGCTCAATTTCTCAGACAATTTCTCGGACACCCACCAGACAATTTCTCGGACACCCACCGATTCAATTCCGCAGACAATTCCCAGGACACCCATCGATTCATCAGCAATTCCCAGGACACCCATCAATTCTCAGGACACCCATCGATTCGCCAGCATCAATTTCTCGGACACCCACCGATTCATCCAATTCCGTGGCATCAATTCCCATGACACCCATCAATTCATCAGCCGCCAATTTCTCGGACACCCATCAATTCATCAGCAAAAATTCCCGATTTTTGCTCTTTACAGTTACCCGCATGATGGTTTATTAATATTGTAATACAATATTGCATTTGCGTGGTTCGCGAAACAGAACTACGCCTGACGTCCTCCGGCCTTGTATTCCTTCGCCTGTCCCACTGGCACAGGCAGCGCTGTGTGGCCCACGACTTCAGACCCGCAGTTTTCATGTCTGTGGCAAACCTGCAGACAGAGGAGCATCGCCCGTCAATTCGGGCAGATAACAAGGCCACCGCCTGATCGGTGGTACAACAGGAGAAGACGATGAACAAGACACTCCGGCGGTGTCTGCTGCCCATTTTGCTCGGATGTACCGGCATGGCACAGGCAAGCCTGCTTAACGCTGATTTCAGTCAGGGCTATCAACATTGGCAAGCGGCGGTCAGTTGGACAGATCTGCAAGATGGCAGTTCAGCCACAGACAGCGGCGACCTTTTTGATGCCTACCCGACGGCATTCAGCCAGTCTGGCAGCAGCGTGACGCTGAGCACAGCGCTGCAAGCGCAGCGTGAGCTGTGGAGCCTGCTGATGTATCAGGACCTGCAACTGAATACAGTCGGTGCCGGCAAGGCATTGTGGTTGCAGCTCGATATTCACGCCGTGCTGAGTAGCACTGATGATTTTTATTTCGCCCAGTTGCGCGATTTGGACAGCAACGATGTGCTGGATTTATCCGCAGGTGGCCGTTTTGATCTGACCGGCTGGATTGGTCGCAATCTGACGCTGGAATTTGGGGTGCAGGACAATGACTTTGTCCTCGGTGATACCCTGACTTTCGGTCAGCTGCAGTTTGACACCCAAGATGTGCCGGCACCGGCCAGCCTGTTGTTAGTCGGCAGCGCACTGCTGTTGCTGCGACGCCAGGCGCGCACCGCGGCTGCCAAAGGAGCGCAGCATCATGGTTAAGCAACTGCTTTCATTCATTTTACTGAGCCTGACCCCTGCGCTGCTGTTTAGCGTTCAGGCCGCGCAGTGGCAACAACTGACCGGCGCGACAGTGCAACAAGGGGCCCGGGTGACAGTCCGAAATGTCGGTTACTACACCGACAACAAAATTCTGCAGGCTCCGGCGCCGACAGCAGAACAGCCGCTGCGACTGGTCATTACGAGCAGCACTTATGCTGTGACCAATGCACATGGCAAAGACAGTGCCGGCCGGCCCTACTTTGATGTGGCGTCACTGACTACACCGGTTCGGGTTTACTTCGCCAACAGCCGCGGCACTTTTAGTTACAGTGCCGCAGTGTTCCAGCAGTTGTCTGACAACAATCTGGCGGATCCGACCCTGCAAACGCCGGTGTCCTATCAGAACGCGACCGTGCATGACCCATCGGTGATCCGTTTAACGGATGGTCGTTTTTACGTGTTTGGCTCGCATTTGGCGGTGGCCAAAAGCACCGATCTGATGAACTGGCAGTTGGTGGCAGAAGGCGTTAACAATGCCAACCCGCTGTTTGCCACCTATCAAAGTGAGGCGGCTGAAGGCATCGCCTGGTCCGGTGGTCATATTGGTTCCTGGGCATCCGACGTGATCCAGCTCGCCGACGGCAAATATTATTTCTACTACAACCACTGTGCCTCGCCGGAAAACGGCGAATGTGATTCATCACGCTCTTATTTGGGGGTCGCGGTCTCTGAAAATATTGAAGGGCCTTACCGCAATCTGGGGTTAATGCTGAAAAGCGGTCATCGCGGCAACGAAAACCCTGGCGTCGACGGTAAAGTCTACAACGGCAATATTCATCCGAATGCGATAGATCCGGATGTGTTTTTTGATAAAACCGGTCGGCTCTGGATGGTGTATGGCTCTTATTCCGGTGGCATTTTTGTGCTGGAGCTGGATCCGCAAACCGGCTTCGCGTTACCGGGGCAGGGCTATGGCACCAAGATCATGGGCGGCTATTTCAGTGCGATTGAAGGGCCTTTTATGTTCTACAGCCCGGAATCAGACTACTACTATCTGTTTACGTCCTTTGGCGGTTTCGCGCAGAAGGATGGCTACAACATGCGCATCGCCCGTGCGCGCACGCCGCAAGGCCCTTTCCTTGATGCCGAAGATCGTAACATGCTGGGCGCATCCGGTGGCTGGTCGTCGATTGCCCCCTTTGGTGTCAAGTTGATGGGCGGACATTTGTTTGAGCACAACCCGGGCGATCCGGGGGCTGACCACGGCTATATGGCGCCGGGCCATAACTCTGCCTGGTACGATGCTGCGAGCAAACAACACTTTGTGATCTTCCATGCCCGCTTCCCGGATAAAGGTGAAGGCCATGAAATTCGCGTACATCAGTTGTTTGTGAATGCAGACGGCTGGCTGGTCGCGGCGCCGCATCGCTATGCGCCAGTGCAGGGCGACAATGTGGTTGATAAAACCGATGTGCTGGGGACTTATCAGTTCATCAATCACGGCAAAGACATCAACCGGACACCGCACCGTTCGGTCTACCTGACATTGAACGCCGACGGTAGCATCAGCGGCGACCTGGCTGGCAGCTATCAGCTGGGCGACAAGCAGCAAATCACGCTGAACATCAACGGCGTTGGCCGTTTTAACGGCGTGCGGTCCTGGCAATACAATGACAATACGGCACAACTGGTCCCGACATTCAGTGCTTTATCCGTCAAAGGTGAAGCCGTCTGGGGCAGTCGGTTGCCAGTGTTAAGCGCCGCTGATCTGGTGCAGCAAACGCTGAATAGCCTGACGCTGCCGACTGAAACCGTGACTGACTTGTCGTTAGCCAGCCGTGGCGCCCAAGGCGCATCTATTCAGTGGAACTCTTCATTGCCACTGGTGATTGCTGCCAACGGCAAAGTAGAGCCACCAGCCGCGGGCAACTCTGATGCCACAGTGGAACTGACCGCAACAGTGACGTTACAAGGCGTGCAGCAACAAAAAACTTTCAGTATCAAAGTCAAAGCGCGCAAAGCCTACAACCGCACAGCACTGTATCGCTTTGAGCAGGACCTAACCGACAGCACCGGGTTGCTGACACCGGGTCAGGCGACCGGCAGCAGACCAGACAGCAGCGGAGTTGTCAGTTTTGCCAGCGGAAAAGCTGGGCAGGCGTTGCTGCTGAACGGTCAGAATGGTGTGCGGTTGCCGGATGGTTTAATCCGCAGCAATACCTACACCGTTTCGCTGTGGTTGAAACCAGCAGTGCTGACTCAGTTTACGCCGGCATTTTTTGCCGCTGCCAACCCGGACAACTGGTTGAGTCTGGTGCCGCGCAGCTGGGATCAAAACACCATGCTATGGAGTGGCAGTCAGGTCTGGTTCGACGGCAGTGCGGGTCTGCAAATTCCGCTTAATCAGTGGACGCACGTGGCTTTTAGTGTGCAGCAGGGCCAGCTCAGTCTGTATATCAATGGCGTACAGAAGTTCACCGGCAGTAACTTCCGTGACCTGTTCAGTCAGGCACAGGCGGTGTTTGCGCTGGGTGTGAACTACTGGGATATCCCGTTTAACGGTGCGATCGATGAACTGGCTGTCTATGAAACGGCATTGTCAGCAGCTGAGATCAAAGCACTGGATGTGGACCGCTTACAGGATGCGCAACTACTGCAAATCGCCGTCAACAATCTCAATCTCGGCGACATCACGGCCGTGCGCGCCGACTTAACGCTGCCGCGAAGTGCTGCCTTTGCCAGTGTCGTGCAGTGGCAATCCTCAGATCCCAGCACGATAGATCTGCAAGGCAAAGTGACGCGGCCTGGCCTGACAGAGCCGGATCGGCAGGTGACACTGACGGCAACCGTTAATCTGAATGGTCTGCAACAGAGTCGTGATTTTGTCGTGACCGTGCGTTCGTTAGCGCCGCCAACGCCGCTGGCGAACTTCAGTTTTGATCTCAGTAACCTCGCCGATGCGACGGGCCGCTTTAACGCGGGTAGCAGCACTGGTAGTAAATTGGACCAGGCCGGCGGTGCTTTGAGTTATCAGCCGGGCGTGCGGGGTCAGGCGTTGGTGCTCAATGGCAGTTCGGGTGTCCGGCTGCCGGATAACCTGATTACAGACCACAGCTACAGCGTGGCGTTATGGCTGAATCCGGCGCAGTTAACCAATTACACCACGGCGTTTTTTGGTTATGCCAATCTGAGCAGCTGGGTCAGTCTGGTACCGCGTGGCCATGGCGGCGTTGGCGAAAATACTATGTTGTGGTCAGGAACGGCCTGGTATGACGCTGGGATCGGTCAGCGGGTGGCGCTGAACAGCTGGTCGCATCTGACCTTTGTCGTCAGTGGTGGCGCTGTGAAGATCTATCTGAACGGCCAGGTGGTGTTCAGCGGCAGTAATTTCCCGAATGTATTTGGCGCAACCGGCACCAAAGGCTTTGGTCTTGGCGTGAACTTCTGGGACACCCCGTTTAAAGGCATGCTGGATGAAGTGACTATCTACAGCGAAGCGATCAGTGCTGAAGATGTGTTGCAGTTGTACCAGCAAAGCGTATCGCCTTAAGCCTGTCTCATTCGTTTAAAATAGTACAATATGATGGTTTGGCGCTGCGGAGTGCGCCCAACCATCTGCAGAGAAAAAGGAAACCTGATGCATTCATTTTTATTCCGCCCCTTGCTGTTAAGTGGCCTCGCCATGTTATTGCAGCTGGCCGCGCCCGCGCAGGCGGCGAATCCGTTGTTTACTGATGTGCTGACGGCAGATCCCGCCGCTCTCGTGCATGGTGATAGGGTTTATTTGTACACAGGTCATGATGAAGCCCCTGATAACAATGGTTTTTTTGTCATGCATGACTGGTTGTTATTCAGCTCTAATGATATGAAAACCTGGCAGCGGCATGGGCCGGTCATGAAAGCAACCGACTTCAAATGGGCCAAAGGCGATGCCTGGGCAGCCCATGCGATTGCCCGTAACGGCAAGTTTTACTTCTACACCACCGTCAGACACAAAGATGACAAACCCGGCTTCGCTATCGGGGTGGCCGTTGCGGATAGTCCGCTTGGCCCCTTTAAAGATGCTATCGGCAAAGCGCTGGTCACCAATGACATGACCACGCAGACCAAAAATGACTGGGATGACATAGATCCGGCTGTGTTTATTGATAAAGACGGTCAGGCCTATCTGTTTTTCGGCAATGTAGTCCCCAAGTACGTCAAGCTGAAGCCGAACATGACTGAGCTCGATGGTGAAATAAAAACCATTGATTTAAAAGACTTTACTGAAGCTGCTTGGGTGCACAGCAAAGGTGATCTGTATTATCTGTCTTACGCCTGCGGCTTTCCGGAAAAGATCTGTTATGCCACCAGCCGCAGTATTCATGGTCCCTGGCAATATCAGGGCATTTTGAACGAAATTGCCGGTAACTCAGAAACCAACCATCAGGCGATTATCGAGTTTCAGGGCAAATCCTACTTCATCTATCACACCGGCGCTGTGCCTCCGGCAGAGGGCCGTCAGAGCGGTGGCCGTTTCCGGCGCTCTGTGGCGATAGATCCATTGCACTATAACGCTGACGGTACGCTGCAACGCGTGATCATGACGAGTGAAGGGATCCGCTAACGCGGTCCCTTTTTCTGTGAAAAACACCTAAATAATTGATTTAAATCACGAAATAAAAATGTAGTGAAACAGCAACTGTTGTTGACAGTTAAATAATCATACAATAGTATTATAAAACTACAATAATTTGACAGTATCGGTTTTGCAGTGGTATCAGTGCTCTGCAACCTGTACATGGACAAAACAATAAGCCGGAAGAGTTCGGGTTGTAATGGACTTACACGGCGTTCATACACAATGACGGGAGAAGACGACCCATGTTTAAGCGAAGCCACTTGTCCAGCGCCATCCTGCTGGTCCTTTCCGGCCAGGTTGCCTATGCGCAGGAAGCAGCAACCACCAAAACAGACAAAGAAACCGCTGAATCGATTGAAGTGATTCAGGTGAAAGGGATCCGCAGCAGTCTGAACAAAGCCTTAGGTGTCAAACGTCTGGAAGAACAGATTGTTGATGTCATCGTTGCCGAAGATATCGGTAAATTTCCGGATAATAACGTCGTCGAGTCGCTGCAACGCGTGACCGGCGTTCAGGTCACTAACCGCGGCTCCGGCGAAGTATCCGGCGTATCCATCCGTGGTTTAAGTGATATCACCACGACCGTGAACGGTCGCAACATCTTTACTGCTGCAGGCACCGCTGTTGCGCTGCAGGATATTCCGGCCAGCTTGTTAAAGCAGGTTGATGTCTATAAAACCCGGTCTGCCAGCCAGATTGAAAGTGGTATTGCCGGGGCTATTGATGTGAAAACGCAGCGGCCATTTGATTTTGAAGGTTCGAAATTTATCGTAGCCGGCCGCGGCATTTATACCGAACAAAACGAAGAAACCAGCCCGACTATCAGTGCGTTGGCGTCGAATCAGTGGACCACCAGCGCAGGTCAGGTGGGGGCATTGGTGAACTTATCCTATTCCCGTCTGCGTTATCGCGATCAAAGCGTGACCGCCGGGGCTATGGTGCCTTTTATGACAGAGAGCACCACCGCGCCTTTTACCCCTTTTGAGCGGGTTTGGCCAAACCGGGGGGGTGTCAGTGAAGACCCAATCTGGCAAGCCGGTTTGCTGGAAGGTTTACCTTCAGCGGCAGGCTCAACTTTTAACATCAATGGCAAAGCCACGCCTTACATGCTGGGCCGTGATGCAATTTTCCAGAGCGATTACAACGGTGAACGTGAACGTCCGGCAGCTAATCTGTCGTTCCAGTTTGCCCCGGATGAAAACTCTGAATACGTGTTTGAGACTTTCTACAACGGTTATCGCAACGAAGGCTTTAACAGCCTGTTTTTCTCCTTCGCTGACTGGTGGGGTGACTATGCCGGCATGAATGCAGCGCAAGCGAAAGCGGCCGGTAACGTGGTCCTGCATCCTGGCACCAATATCGTCAAATCGCGTTCGGTATTGCATCCGTGGGTCTTTACCAGCGGTGATTTATCAACCGGGAAAACTGACAGTTACCTGTATGCCTTAGGCGGGACCTGGCAGTTAAACGAAGATCTGACGTTAAAATCAGAAGTGGTGTATCAGGACAGCCAATACGACAGCGATTTCTTTGCGATGCGCTTTATTCGCCCGGGTGCCACTTACAAACTGAACGTGGACTTTAACGAACACGGCGGCGTGCCTGGCTTTAATTTTGAAGACGACCCGGCGACTGCGGCGTTAAACGAAGCAGATATGGTCAATCCGGCGTCTTATCTGATTGATGGTATGTACGACAATGCCAACAGCGATCAGGGCGATGCGGTGACTTTCACTTCAGATCTGACCTACAGCCGCAGTGGTTTTATCACCCGGATTGATACTGGTGTGCGCTACGACAAGCGCGGTGCTGAGACGGCCTTCAGCCGGCAGGACCGCTGTTGCGGCGGCGGTTTGAATGTGGCGTCACTGCCAGGATTGGCCCATACCAACAGCGGCTTTATGGATGGCGAAGCCAATGTGCCGAGTAGCTGGACTGTCGCCAATGGCCATGAGATCCGCAGCAATGCAGACAAATACCGCGGTATTTATGGCATGACCAAGCTGGGTTTAAACCGGTCTTTTGACATCGAATCCACTACTTTATCGGTTTACCTGCAAGGGAAATACGAAACTGAACTGGCCGGCCGCACCCTGGATGGCGAGATTGGTGTCCGTTACACCGGTATCGACACTGATTCGTTGTTTTACCAGGAAACCGCACCGGGCGTGCCACAGCCGGTAACCGGCGGTGACAGCAAAACCCGTAAATTATTGCCGAGTCTGACCGCGCGTTATGAACTGACCGACGATCTGCAGGCACGTTTTGCCTATACCGAAACCCTGCGTTATCCATCGTTCGGCGACTTAAACCCGCTGATTATCTATAACGAGGACGTGACCGGGATTGGCTACGGTACCGCCGGTGGTGGTAATCCGGATCTGGAACCTACCGAGTCGCAAAACTATGACTTATCGCTGGAATGGTACTTCGCCAAATCCAGTTCGTTATACGGTACGCTGTTCCGCCGCGATGTCGATGGTTTTGTCGTTGGCTTTCGCCGTGCAGTGACGCATGACAAGTCTGCGACAGACCCAACGCCATACAAATTTATTCTGACCCAGCCGTACAACGCGTCCAACGGCGAGTTGTCCGGTGCTGAGCTTGGCCTGGTCTGGTTCCCGGAGAATCTGCCGCAACTGCTGGATGGTTTTGGCGTGCAAGCCAGCTATACCCGCCTGTCGTCGTCGCAGACCACACCGGATACCAACTCTGCAGGTGAAATCACCGGCTACAAAGATACCGATGTGTTTGGTGTGTCGGACTCGTCATACAGCGTTGTTCTGGCTTATGACAAAGACAAGTTAGGCATGCGGTTGTCGTATTCATGGCGGGATGACTTCCTGGCGAACTATGAAGCCGCGCTGTTTGCCAACCCGTTGGAAATGCGCCGTCGTGCTGAAGCCAGTATGGACTTCCAGCTGAGCTATCGCTTAAACGACAACTTCGAAGTGACGCTGGACGGTACCAACCTGACCAACGAGTTGTATCAGAGTTATTACGGTAGCAATGCCACAACAAATAACTTTGGTACCGCCTTGTACAGCCGCACTTTTGCGCTCGGTGTGCGCTACTCCATGTGATAGTTGATTTGGTGTGATGTGTTTTAGCCCCGCCAAGCGGGGCTTTTTTTAACCGGATAACAGCGTTAACAGTTGCACCAATTATCCTACAATATTATCTTGAACAGACAACAATAAGGCAGCTTCAGGTTGCCAGACACAAGTACGGGTTAATGCGTCGCATACGCCCGACAGACAGGGGAGAACCGCGTGATGAGCGCGCATAAATTATCGCATCTGGAAAAAATTGGCTTTGGTGCCGGGGATATGGCGGTCAACGTCGTGATCTCGGCGATGATGCTAATCATCACGTTCTTCTACACCGACGTCTACGGGATGAAGCCCTCGGATATGGCACTGATGTTATTGGTGGTCCGGATCCTCGACGCCATTACCGACCCGCTGATGGGCATGATCACCGATAAATATACCAGTCGCTGGGGCCGCTACCGGCCATATTTGCTGGTGTTTGCCGTGCCTTTTGGTCTGTCGGTGTTCTTAACTTTCAGTACGCCCGATCTGGATTACAACGCCAAGCTGGTGTGGGCTTACAGCACTTATATTTTTGTCACGCTGATGTTTACGGCGGTGACGATCCCTTATATCTCGTTGATCGGCGTGTTGACGGATGACCCGAAAGAACGGTTATCCGCCAATGGTTATCGCTTGTTCTTCGCCAAAATTGCCGCCTTTTTAGTCACTATTATCGTGCCCATTCTGGCCGGTGCCGATTACTGGCAAGGTGATCGTGCGGCCGGGTATCAGGCGGCGATGGGGTTGATGGCGGTCCTGGCCGTGGTGTTTTTCCTGTTTTGCTTTTTCACCACAACAGAGCGGCTGGAACATCAGGTGGACAAGCAGCCGCTGGCGCAGCAATTTGCGCTGCTACTGAAAAATGACCAGTGGCTGGTGCTGTGCGGCGTTTGTGTGCTGGGCACTGTCGGTTATGTCGTGCGCGGTTCTGTGGCGCTGTATTACGCCAAATACTACTTGGGCGGTGACACCACTATGCAGTCGCTGTTCCTGTCGACCGGTGTCGGCGCTGCGATTTTGTCGATGGTGGCCTCGACCTGGATCACCAAAGTGTATTGCAAGGTCAAGTTGTTTAAATACAGCCAAATGGCTGTGGGCGTGCTGAGTCTGCTGATGTTTATGCTGGTCGGCCCCGGTGATGTGGTGCTGGCGTTTGTGCTGTTCTTCCTGATTTCTTTTGTGGTGGATTTACATGCCCCGGTGTTTTGGTCGGCGATTGCCGAAGCGGTTGATTACGGTGAACACAAAACCGGCCAACGCGTGGCGGGTTTGTCATTCGGCGGCATTTCATTTTGCCAGAAAGCCGGCATGGGTGTAGCTGGTGCCGTGGTGGGTTGGTTGCTGGCCGGTTTTGGTTATCAGCCGGATGTCGCTCAATCAGAACTCGCACTGACCGGCATCGCGCTGATGCTGACCGTGATCCCGGGCGTGTTCCATTATGGTGTTGGGGTGCTGATGCAGCGCTATCGCATTACTGATGCCGCTTATCGCCAGTTACTGGCTGAATTACAGGTTGCGCCGGTGGCCCGGCAAGCCGTTCCCGCTTCATCTGCAGTCCCAGAAGGAACTCCGACTCATGCTTAACAGCAATGTACCTTTAATTCCACAACGTGCCGACCCTTTTATCTACCGGCATACCGATGGTTTTTATTATTTCACCGCGTCAGTGCCTGCCTATGATGGTATTGAACTGCGCCGCGCCCGGCAGCTGGAAGATTTAGCGACCGCCGAAACGGTGATGGTCTGGCTTAAACCTGAAGAAGGGTCTTACTCTGAGTTGATTTGGGCGCCGGAAATTCATTTTCATCAGGGCAGCTGGTATGTCTATTTTGCTGCGGCGCCAAGCCGCGCCATTAAAGACAATCTGTTTCAGCACCGCATGTATGTGATCCGGGCCACAGGGGATAACCCATTAACGGCCGCCTGGGAATTCGTAGGTCAGGTCGAAACCGGCATCGATACCTTTTGTCTGGATGCAACGACGTTTTACCACCAGGACAAACTGTATTATCTGTGGGCACAAAAAGGCCCGGGTATCACCGGGAACTCGAATTTGTACATCGCCGAAATGGCGTCACCGGTGGCGATTAAAGGCACGCCGGTGTTGTTAACGAAACCTGAGCTGGACTGGGAAATTCGTGGCTTCTGGGTTAATGAAGGCCCGGCGGTACTCAAAGGTCATGGCAAGATTTTCATCAGCTATTCGGCCAGCGCGACAGACGAAAACTACTGCATGGGATTGCTTTGCGCCGACGACAAGGCCGATGTTCTGAACCCGGCAAGCTGGCACAAAGCACAGCAGCCGGTGTTTCAGACCGATGCATCGGTGAAAATGTTTGGTCCCGGCCACAACAGTTTTACCACGCTGGCGGATGGCACCGATGTGCTGGTATACCATTGCCGGCAATACACCGAAATCGAAGGCGATCCGTTATGGAATCCGGATCGGCACACCTTCGTGAAAACCATCCGGTGGGACCAGGACGGCATGCCGCGCTTTGGTAAACCCGGCCAGCCCTGATGACCCAGCCAGCAAGTGTTTATGCTGCTCAGACCTGCACGGTTTAGGGTTATCGCTTGGGTTTGTCAATGTTCTGCACTGACTAAAAAGCAGCAAAGCCAGCATGATTGCTGGCTTTGCTTAAGCTTGTGATGGTTTGAAAATCGTCTGACGAGTGACTTATTGATTGGTCAGGGTAGTCCGGTACTGATTCAGCGCTTGTTGTTCAACCACAGGCCAGCCGTCTTGCCACTGCATCGGCAGCACTTTCAGTTTTTGCAGGGCTTTATCTGCGGTTTCATAGGCGTGAAACACCAGATAGTCTTTGCCATCAAAACTGTAAGCGGCGTTATGACCCAGAGCCACCCAGTCTTTATCACCTTGCAACACTAAAGAGCCGCCGCCCTGCAGCATGGCTTTACCGGTTTTGTCGACATAAGGCCCGGTCAGACTTTTACTGCGACCGACCATGATTTTGTAGTCACTGTCTTTGCCGCGGCAACATTTATCAAACGAGACAAACAGGTAGTAATAGCCGTTTTTATGGAAGATATATGGGGCTTCAATAGCACCATCACCCGGTTCGCCGTCTGGGAGTGCCGGGTTGCGCGGCCGTTTCGCGATGCTGTGCCACTGTTGTGGTTCGGCCACACGGGTCAAGCTGGCGTCCAGTTTGACCAGTTTTAAACCTTCCCAGAACGAACCGAAACTCATCCAGTGATCGCCGCGTTCATCGCGGATAATTGCCGGATCAATGGCATTCCAGTGGTCACGCTCCGGCACTGATTGCAGCACAATGCCCTGGTCCTGCCATTGGTAGTTTTTCGCCGTTGGGTCCAGCGTTTTGTTGGTGGCTACCCCGATGGCTGAGGTGTTTTTGCCAAATGCAGAGACCGAATAATACAAATAAAAAACACCATCTTTTTCGAAGATATCCGGAGCCCACAGATGGCCGTCAAAACCTGGCGCAATGCGTTTTGCCCAGTCCGGTTCAGTGGCGAACACGCGGCCGGCAGGTTGCCAGTGCCGCATGTCTTTGGACTGATAGATGGTGATGCCGGGGCCTGTACTGAACACATAGTACTGACCACCGGCTTTGGCCATCACCGGATCATGCACTTCCAGTTGTTTTGCCTGGGTCAGCGGGCTGCACAATAACAGCGCGAGAGTGGTCAATGTGGTGGTGATCCGATAATGCATCTTAGCTGCTCCTGCCCGGTTGATTCTTGATAATAAGTAATACAATATTAATAGTACAGAATAGATCCGACGCTCACAAGAGCGGCGACCACAGGAGATTAAACGATGCGCTTGGCTGTTTTCACTTTGGGCGGTTTGCTTGCATTTCAGGTGGGGGCTGCCGTCACTTTGCCGCAAAATCCGTTATTGCTGCAACGGGCAGACCCTTTTATCTATCGCGATGCGCAGAGCGGTTGTTATCACTTTACCGCCACAGTACCGGATTTTTCTGCACTGGAGATCCGATCCAGCTGCAGTCTGGCCGGATTAAAAACGGCGAAAGCGGTGCGGGTATGGCAGAAAAAAGCCAGCGGCCCCATGAGTGCCAATATCTGGGCGCCGGAGCTGCACCGCATCAACAATAGCTGGTATCTGTATTTTGCCGCCAGCCGCATCGACGCCCCCTTCCACATCCGGATGTATGTGTTATCGAACAAATCGGCAGACCCCACTCAGGGCAGCTGGCAGGAAGAAGGTGAACTCAACACCCATCTCGATACCTTTGCGCTGGACGCCACCACTTTTGAGCATCGCGGCCAGCGTTACCTGCTTTGGGCACAACAGGATCTGGCCCAAACTTATAACTCAGCGTTGTGGATCGCAGCGATGGACGGTCCGACAAAGATCAAAGGCACGCCGGTGAAACTCAGTGAGCCGACCTTACCTTGGGAAATTCAGGGTTATAAGGTCAACGAAGGCCCGGCGGTGCTGGTCAAACAGGGCCGGGTTTTTGTCACCTATTCTGCCAGTGCTACCGACCATCGTTATGCCATGGGGTTGCTCTGGGCGGACGCCAACTCGGACCTGCTCAATGCAGCCAGCTGGCAGAAGCGCGCCGAGCCGGTATTTGCCACCGATGCCGCGTTAAAACGATTTGGCCCGGGGCATAATAGTTTTGTGCTGGCCGAAGATGGCAAAACCGACTTGATGGTGTATCACAGCAGAGATTATCGGGATTTACAGGGCACACCGCTGACGGATCCGAACCGGCATACCCGGCTGCGGGTGTTGCCATTTGATGCCGCAGGCTTTCCGCTATTTGCGCCGGAACAGCCGGATTAAATCAGCAAAAGCGGAAGCCGGCAGTGCAGGCTTCCGCAAAATTGCGGCTTTTTACCAGAAGCGCCAATAGATAAAGGCCGTGATGCCAAGAATCACGCTGGTATGAATGTAATCCCACTTATCCAGCCCTTTGATCACATCCTGTAAGGTGTCTTTGCCGAGTGTGGAAAAGGTCAAGCCACGCACATTCTCTTCGCTCGGAGCTTTGGTGACGAAACTCAGACCAATCACAATGATACAGACCACCACAAACAACAAGACACAGTAATACAGCCAGTTCATTTCGACGATCCAGGCGATGGGCGTGCCATGAATCGCTTCACGAAACGGTAGTAATACCAGGCGGATCAT
Organism: Oxalobacteraceae bacterium; assembly: GCA_027490725.1. Taxonomy (GTDB): domain Bacteria; phylum Pseudomonadota; class Gammaproteobacteria; order Burkholderiales; family Burkholderiaceae_D; genus Rugamonas. Next base: position 5,583 of record JAIXXN010000081.1, on the reverse strand, counting down.
GCCAAGCACAAAGCCGGCAACAAGGCCGACATAACCGGCCGTTGGCGTGATGTGCTTGCTGCAAATCCCCAATAAAAACACTGCGGCAATCCCCGGCGCAATCAGCGACTGCACACTTTGCAGATATTCGTACAACACGTCGGCGATCAGGCTCATCACCGGGATCCACAAAATGCCCAACACCACAACCACCACTGTCGCGATGCGACCCACTTTCAGTAGCTGCTGTTCAGTGGATTCCGGTTTGTATTTTTTATAGAAGTCGATGGTAAAGAGCGTCGCGGATGAGTTGAATAAAGATGCCAGCGAACTCATCAGTGCGGCCACCAGGCCGCCAATGACAATGCCTTTGACGCCGGATGGCAGCAGCTCAGCGACCAGCGTCGGGAACGCCTGATCGGCGCTATCAAATGAGATCAGGCCTTTCGCCTGCAACGCGTGGGCGATCAGACCTGGCACCAGAAAAATAAATACCGGCAGCAATTTCAGATAACCGGCGAAAATTGCGCCGCGTCGTGCCGCCTGAATGCCTTTGGCTGACAACACGCGCTGCACAATGTACTGGTCGGTACACCAGTACCAGAAACCAATGATAAAAGAGCCAAACAAGATGCCCGGCCAAGGGAAATCCGGGTCTGTGGTGGCACGCATCAAATGCATATTCTCACCGTTCAGCCGTTCCATCTCAGCCCAACCACCGACTTTATCCAAACCGACCACCAGGATCACCACAGAACCGATAATGAGCACAGGCGTCTGGATCACCGACGTCCACATGATCGCTTTCATGCCGCCGAGCACGGTGTAGATACCTGTCAGTACGACCAGCCCTACGGCCGAGATCCAGAAAAAGTCGATGCCCCAGATACTTTCAATACCCAGAATGGTTTTAAAGGCGACACCGCCGGCATAGACCGTCACCGCGACCTTGGTCAGAACATAGCTAACCAGCGAGATCACCGATAAGAAGCTGCGGGATTGTGGATTAAAGCGCCGCTCGAGAAACTCCGGCATGGTGTAGACCTTGCTGCTCCAGTAAAAAGGCACGAAGAGCCAGCCGAGCAACAAGATGATCCAGGATTGTAATTCCCAGTGTGCCAACGCCATACCGGACTCCGCGCCGGAGCCGGATAAACCGACCAGATGTTCGGAGCCGATATTGGAGGCGAAAATCGACGCGCCAATGACCAACCAACCGGCATTACGGCCAGCCAGAAAATAATCGGCGGTATCTTCTTCTTTTTGCCGCATCGAGGCGACAACGACCCCGATCATCAGCAAACCAAAACCAGCCAGTACCAGCCAGTCCATCGTACTTAGTTCAACCATGTCCTCTGTCCTTTTTTGAGCTCATCACGCCGCCTTGGCAGCTGAACCATGGCACTGGATGGGCAATTATTGTTCATAAAGCATATTATAATACAAAATTAATAATAGGAAGCCTGATCGGTGTCGATCGTCAGTGGTCAAAGCGGTGAGGCTGTCGCTGGCAGGATGTCGGGGGAAAATAGGTTTAAAGCTTGAATTTTATCTGGTTTTTCGGCAAGTTGGTACATTGCGACGACTGATGTGTACGCGAGCGCCGAGCGAGAGCCTGAGTCTCATTCCATATAGGCGTGCAGGTGTTTGGCGGATATCGTCACAACATATGTTAATATGACAGCATCCGCGGCAATCAGACGCCAGCCCAACTTTGTCTGGAGGAGCCATCATGGTTCGTATCATTGAGAATTTAAATCTGTCCGAGCAAGTGACCAACGACCTGGGACGTGCCATTGTGGCCGGTGAATACAGCTGCGAATCAGGTTTACCGACGGAAGCACAGCTCTGTGAAGAATACGGCATCAGCCGCACCGCAGTGCGTGAAGCGGTAAAAATGCTGGCAGCCAAAGGCCTGATTTCGTCCCGGCCACGTCAGGGGATCAGTGTTGAACAGCCCAGCAACTGGAACCTGTATGACACCAGCGTATTGAGCTGGTTACTCAACAGCAGCCCATCATTACACGTGTTAAAAGAATTTCTGCAAATGCGGCTGGCGATAGAACCTCAGGCCGCCGCACTTGCCGCAGAATTCGCACTCGATGAAGACATCGATCAGATTGAAAAAGCCGTCGAAGCGATGCGCGTCGCTGCGGTAGATCCCAGCGCCAGCATGCATGATGCCGACCTGGCCTTCCATACCAGTGTGTTGTTTGCCAGTCGGAACCGCTTCTTTTTCCAGTTGCGCGATTTTATCAGCACGGCGCTGAATGTCAGTATTCAGCACACGACACCGGCGAAGGCCAATGATGTCGCGGTGGCAGAAGATCATGCCAAAATCTGCACGGCGATCCGTAATCGTCAGCCAGAGCGCGCGAAGAATCTGATGACGCATCTGATTGACGAAGCGATGACCTTTATCGAAGCTGAAATAAAAAGACGCAGCTAAGCGACTTCGGCGGCAGTACACAGGGATCACCATGCAACAACAGCTGAACCACAAAGCGAGTTACCCCAGTCTGAACGGCAAAGTGGTGTTTATCAGTGGCGGCGGCACCGGCATTGGCGCCCGGATGGTCGAACGCTTTTGTCTGCAGGGCGCTCAGGTGGCTTTTGTCGATATAGCCCGCGAGCCCGGTGAAGCACTGGTGCGCCAGGTCAGCCATCATGGTGGCCACCCGCCGTTATTTATGCATTGTGACATTCGGGACATCGACGCATTACAGGCCTGCATCAGTCAGGCGCAGCAGCATTTTGGCCTGATCAGTGTGCTGATTAACAATGCGGCTGATGATACCCGCCATCAGGTTGAAGAGCTGACTGTGGAGTATTGGGATGAACGTTTTGCGGTAAATCTGCGCCATTATTTTTTCGCCGCACAAGCGGTGTTACCACAAATGCAGCAGCTGGGCGGCGGCAGTATTATTAATCTGGGGTCGATCAGCTGGCGGATTAAACAAACCTGCATGCCGGCTTACACCACAGCCAAAGCAGCGATTGAAGGCCTGACCCGCACACTGGCCGGCCGTTATGGCGTCGACCATATTCGCGTTAATAGTCTGATCCCGGGCTGGGTCATGACTGAACGCCAGCTGGCGCGCTGGCTGGACGCTGATACGGTAAAAGAAATCAACCGGCATCAGTCCATCAAACAACCGTTGGAGCCGGACGACATCTGCGATATGGCTTTATTCCTCGCCGCCGACGACAGCCGGATGTTGACTGCCCAAAGTGTCATTGTTGACGGCGGCTGGGTGTAGTCGCCCGCAATTCCTTTTATACAAACTTATCAGCTGCTGATGTTGGAAAATGTACGCTGAGCCGGTATAGCGGTCGAATGTGATAGTAGCTACGCGCAATTGAAGCTGTTGGTCGTCACACGATGGGCGTCACACGATGCTCGGCACATGATGGTCGCCACATGCTGGGCGTCACACGCCGTATATAGGTTATTCCCCCTTATCCAACGTCAATGTGCCAATCAGCTTGCGGAAATTCACCTGGTCTGATGTTGCAAGTAGATGTCTTCTCTTGTATTTTTCTATTTGTATTATAATATTAAAATGATTTACTTTCTGTGCCGCGATGCTCAAGAGGCTGTCTGATTGATTGAAGTATTACTGGTAAACCTGATCCTGTTGATTGGCGCCTGTCTGCAGGGCTTATTGGGATTTGGTCTTGGCCTGTTCAGTGCACCATTGCTGTTTTTGCTGGCGCCGCAATATGTGCCGGGGCCGATGATCCTGAATGCTTTGCTGCTGACGTTGTTGATGTCGATCCGCAACCATCAGGATCTGCAATGGCGCCAAACCAGCTATGCGTTGGCCGGTGGCACTGTCGGTGTGTTAGGCGCGGCGTTGCTGATGTCGGTGCTGATTTTTTCACAATATCGCATGTTGTTTGGCGCGCTGATTGTTATTGCAGTGTTGCTATCAGTGATTGGGGCGAGGCCGCAACTGAGTCCACGCAATAACTTTATTGCCGGCATCTTTTCCGGTTTTATGGGGACTACCACATCTGCGGGTGGCGCACCGATGGGGTTGTTGTATCAGCATGCGCCGCCAAAACAGCGCAATGCAAATCTCAGTGTATTTTTTCTCTATATCAATGTGTTTGGCATGGTGGTGTTGTGGTTGGGTGGCATTTCCGGCTGGGCTGATCTCTGGTTGTTTCTGCAATCTGTGCCGGCCCTGCTGATCGGCTGGGGCATGTCGGGTTTTGTGGGGCGCCATCTGCCTGGCCAACGTTTACGGCAGCTGATTCTGCTGGTAGCCTTTGCTGCCGGCCTGATGTCTGTTGTGCTGTAAACCGTTGCCGGCGCGTCCTGAATGACAACAACGAGTATCAGATGCCATCCAGTCAAGTTATTGCTGCAGACCATGCGCAAGTCTGCCCCGGATCTGCCGCCGCGCTGGCGGAAGGAGTCCATTGGGATCCTGTGCGGCAACGTTTGTTTTGGGTCGACATCCTGCATCCCTGGTTATATTGGTTTGAACCTGCCAGCCAGCTGGCGGGCCGTATTGCGTTGCAGGAACCCGGCTGCTGGCTGGTCGGTAGTCAGGGGCCATTATTCCTGTTGGGAATGTGTCGCAGCATTGGTTGGCTTGATCCGGACACGGGTCTGGTGACGCCATTAGATCCGGCGCTGTTGAGCTCAGAGCCAGCAGGTAACCGGCTGAACGATGGTGGGGCGGATCGCCAGGGCCGGCTTTGGTTTGGCACTATGGACAATGCTGAACAAGCGCCGACCGGGCAACTTTACCGGTTGGATCAGCGTGGTTTGTATTGTGTCGACACCGGGTATGTCGTCAGCAATGGTCCGGTGTTCAGCGCTGACGGTCGTCAGCTGTTTCACGCCAGTTCAGCCAGCCGTGAAATCTATCGTTTTGCCGTCTCTGCCGACGGCGACCTGTCGGACAAGCAGTGTTTTATTCGTTTTACTGCAGAGCAGGGCTTTCCGGATGGGATGGCGCTGGATGCTGCGGGCGGCTTGTGGGTGGCACAGTGGCAAGGCAGTGGCATTTGCCGGTTTGACGCTAATGGCCTGCTGACAAATCGTGTGGCGTTGCCGGTTAGCAATGTAACGAATTTGGCGTTTGGCGGGCCAGATCTGCACCAGCTTTACATCACCACAGCCCGGGTCGGCTTGACTGCTGCGCAGTTACAACAGCAACCGCTGGCCGGGCAGCTGTTCCGGTTTGACCCGGCTATTCCCGGTGAAGTGGTACCACAGGTGTTGTTGCCGCGCTGAGACGGCGCGCATCACAGTGTGGCCGTCGGCACTGTGTCATTGCTGCTTTGCCCGTTCCCTGATGCAACGGGCGATATGACAGATATAAAACGATGTTGGAACTTTAATGTTGGGCTGGCGATTCAGGTTTAGTCACCGCACTGAAACTGAAGTTTTGCTGCGGTTCCTGCTTACTGAGCTTCAGAGTCCGCACCGGGCCCCGCCCTTCGAGATTGACCACATTGATTTGTGCCGGCCAGATGTTCATCAGGGAATCATGGCGCACACTCAGCGTGTTCAGTTCTGCCTTTGGCAACGCAATTTCCTGATAAACCCAGATATGCCGGCCGTCCAGTTCGCTGCCGAGCAGCTTC
>JAIXXN010000058.1 GCA_027490725.1 Oxalobacteraceae bacterium | reverse complement strand
TGCCAGATTCGCGCGCCAAGGCGGTGACCGATAGGTATCGCAGGGCTTGGAATAAGAGAATGGCAATGCAGTGATTGTGGTTGCGTACATGATCGTGACACCAATGCTGCGTTAAACATTCTCCGTCGCGGACGTGCGACGCTAGATGTAGGAATCTCCGTCCTTTAGGGCGGGGAGGACGTCAAAGCTGAAAGCATTCGTTCAGCTTTACGGCATGCAGCGCTAGTCTGTCAGGGTTACCAGAGTGTGCCGAGGAGCAGCATGTCATTCCCCGTATTGCAAGATTATCTGGCCCGCCTATCCGGCGCTGCCAGCACCACCTCCAGCATCCGTCTCGATCACGAGGGCCGGGCGCAGGGGCGATTTTTTAACTGCACGCTGGGTAGTGCGTTTCAGCCTATCCGCGAACTGGGCAGCGGTGCCGTGCAAGCCTATGAAGGGCTGGCGCGCAGTGCCTCGGCGCAGGATCAGGGACTGTCGCTGTGGCGCCTGCTCGACCATGCGGCCAGCGACGACGAGTCGATCGAACTCGATCGCCTGTGCCGCATGCTGCATGCGATAAATTTCTTCCGGCAGGCCGGCGCGAACCAGCAGGATCTGTACCTGAACGTGCACGACCGGCTGCTCAGTGCGGTGAGCAGTAATCACGGGCATGCCTTCCGCCGCATTCTCGATGCGCTGGAATTTCCGCTGGCGCGGGTGCTGCTGCAATTGCCGGCTGCCACGCCGCAGCAGGGCTGGCTGCTCAATTATGTGGCCGATAATTACCGTCGTAACGGCTTCCGTCTGGCCATCAATGTGGCGGGCCCGGGGGAAGCCTTGCAGATCCTCGAACGGCTGCAGCCTGCCGCGTTCAAGCTCGATGCGCGCGAGCTGGCCGATACGCCGGCGCTGCGGGAATTGCTGCAGCGCGTACAGGGCAGCGGTGTCGGACTGGTGTTCAAGCGCATCGAAACCGAGGCGAGTCTGAACCGTCTGCGCGCGCTGGCGGACAGCGCCGGCATCGCGCTGCTGGGGCAAGGCTATCTGCTGGACCAGACCCGCGAGACTCTGCGCGACGCTGCGCCCTTGCGGGCGGTAGCGGCCTGAAGCGAAAGGATGCGCCCTGATGCGAGCGGATTGAGCCTACCTTGTCGCGCGTCGGAGGTTTTTTATTCCCCCTGCATAGGCTATAGTATCTCTATTGCTTTTGACAGGTAGTGTATGGCGACGCGCAGAGAATTTTTACAGCAGAGTTTAGGTGTGGTGGGGGCCGGTCTGTGCACTGTGCCGCTGATCGGTTGTGCTGCCCGCAGCGTGGCGCCACATAGTCCGGAGCTGGCCGCAAAACCGGCCGGGAATGCCAGTGTTGCTGGCGCTGGCAAGACCGGCAAGGTCGATGGGATACCGGCACGCGCCGCCGCACAGAGCGCCCCATCCGGTGCTGCCGAACTGGCGCCGCCGCCCGATATTTTCGATGCCCAGGCGCTCGATCTAGAATTCTGGTTACGTCCCCGTACCATCGAGGTGGTGCGTCCCGCCAGTGGCGAACGCGCCAAGCTGCTGTACTGGCGTGATGGCGAGCTGATTCAGTCAGCCTATCAGGACCTCTGCCATCTGATGCGCGATGTGAATGGCAAGGAAACCATCGCCATCGATCCGAAACTGTTTGAAACCCTGTGGGGCACGCAGGCGTTCGTGGCGCGCTACGGGATCGAGACGCCGGTGGAAATCCTGTCCGGCTACCGCACCCCGGCATCCAACCAGAAGTTGCGCGAAGCGGGCGTGCCGGCGGCGCGCCAGTCGCTGCACATCGAGGGACGTGCCGCCGATATCCGCCTGACTAATCTGAATGCCGAGGTGCTGGGTGGACTGGTGCGCAGTTTCCGTCAGGGCGGGGTGGGCTTCTATTACCGCAGCGGTCCGCGTGGTGGCTGGATTCACGCCGATACCGGGCTGAACCGCACATGGAAGGGCTGAGCGTCGGTTACACTGGCGGCTGCTTTCAATCACAGGAATTTCATGCAAGACCAATCTGATGCGCCGCGTTTCCGTCCCGTGCCGTGGAGCGCGCTGGAAACCCCGGCCGATGTCGAACTCTGGATCGCCGAACACAATCTGAGTCTGCAGGAAAATGTGGCCCGTCATGAAACCGGCTACGGGGTGTGCTTTACGCTTGCTGCAGGCGGCGAGGTGTATCTGCAGACCACCCAGGATGGTGCGCTGGTGCTGGATGTCAGTCCGGAAGCGGAGTGGATCGCGCCGCTGATCATGGCCGCTGCCCGGCTGACGGAAGCCCCGCCGGGACGGCTGTGGGTGTTGCCGGACGATAAACTCGTACAATTAATGCTGGGCCTGAGCAGTCTGATCGCCAGTTCCATTCTGGTGGTGGGTCATCGTTTTGGCCGGCCACAGCGCATGGGCGCGTGGTAAGCCCGCTCAACTGAGGAAGCACATGCACAAACGCGATTTTTCGATCCGCCTGTCCGGCGCGCTGCTGGCGACGCTACTGCTGGCACTCGGCACGCTACCGGCCACGGCGGCTGATCTGCTGGCCACCGTCAAGGCACGTGGCACGCTGAAAGTGGCGCTGGAAGGTACCTATCCGCCGTTTAACTACAAGGATCAGAAAACCGGCGAGCTGGCTGGTTACGACGTCGACGTGGCGCGTCTGCTGGCTAGCCGGCTGGGCCTGAAAGTGGAATTTGTCAGCAGCGAATGGGCCAGTATTCTGGCCGGACTGGCGGCCCAGCGCTATGACGTGATCATTTCGCAGGTAGGTATCAACCCCAAGCGCGAACAGGCGTTTGATTTCTCCCAGCCCTACATCTATTCGATGCCGCAACTCATAGTGCGCAAGGACGATCGCGCTGTCTACAAGACGCTGGCCGACCTGAAAGGCAAGAAGCTCGGCGTAGGGCAGGGCAGTGTCTACGAGCAGCAGGCCAAGGCCGTGCCCGGTATCGAGGTGCGCAGCTATCCGGCCGCGCCCGATAATATGGCCGATCTGGCGGCAGGGCGTATCGATGCTGCGCTCAACGATAGTCTGATGTCGGCCTATCTGCTGAAGACCTCGCGCTTGCCGATCAAGGCAGGCGCCCAGGTGGGCGCCGTGGAACGGATGGGTATTCCTTTCCAGAAGGGCAACCCGCAGTTTAAGCAGGCACTCAATCAGGCACTGGCCGAGGTGGCCGCCGATGGTAGCCTGAAGGCCATTTCGCTGAAATGGTTCGGCACTGACGTCAGCAAAGCGCCCTGAGCATGGACTGGCAGGGCTTGTATGAGCTGCTGCAGGAGGCGGCACCCACCATGTTGCGGGGTGCCGGCTACACCGTGCTGTTCGCGCTGGCCGCCATGCTGGGCGGGCTGCTGATCGGCTTCCCCGTGGCCATCCTGCGCCTGCTGCCCTACCGACTGCTGCGCTGGCCGGCTGCCGTGTATGTCAGCCTGATGCGTGGCACGCCCTTGCTGGTGCAAATGTTCGTGATCTATTACGGCCTGCCCAGTATCGGCATCGAATTCACGCCGGTTACTGCGGGCGTGCTTGCTCTGAGCCTGAATTCCGGGGCGTTTCTGTCCGAGAGCCTGCGCGGTGCAATCGGCGCGGTCAGCAAGGGACAATGGGCGGCCAGCTATAGTTTGGGGCTCGGTTACTGGCGCACGCTGGCTTATGTGGTGCTGCCACAGGCTTTGCGGATTGCCGTCCCAGCCATGAGTAATACCCTGATCAGTCTGATTAAGGACACCTCGCTGGTGTCGGTGATCACCATGACGGAACTCATGCTTTCCACCAAGGAAGTCATTGCCACCACCTTCCGACCGCTGCCCCTGTATCTGGCGGCCGCGGCGATTTACTGGGTGCTGAGTTTGCTGTTTGAAGCGCTGCAGCGACGCGCAGAACAGCGCCTGAACCGTGCCCACCGCTAGGCAGGTACCGGCTATCCCATCCGCAACAGTTGCATCAGTACTTCCGTAAAGACCGAAGCAATGCTCGACATGGTCTTGCTAAAATGCTAGTCTTGCTATCATTCACTAAGGAATGGTATGGACGAGCGCACCCCGACTTCCGCTTTGATCGCCGTGCGCCGGTCTGTCGCCGAGACTGGCGACGACCGGTGGGATCAGATCGAGCGGCTTGATGGTGCTGCCGTCGGTGCGCCTTTCCAGGCGGGGCTCAGTGCCGAGCAATTAAGCGCCGAACAAGCTTATTTCAATGATATCTATCTACTGGCGCCGGTCGGCTATTTCGTGCTGGGGCTCGATACCACCATCCTGCAGATGAATGTGGTCGGCGCCGATGTGCTGGGTGTTCCCCGCAGCAATCCCGCCCGTCTGCCATTTCGCCAGTTTATCGCCGAGCGCTTCTATGCCGATTTTGACATCATGGTGCGCAATGCTCTGAATACCAGTCAACCCCAGCAATGTGGCGTGCAGATGTGTCGCGGCGTCGGCCAGCAAGGCTTTGCGGCCACCCTGCGCGCCAGTGCCGATGCCAGTGCCCAGGCGATCCGGGTGGTGCTGGAACTGGCCGAAGGCAAGCTGGCGGCGCTGGAGCGTAGCGAAGAGCGCTTCCGCCGCATCGTTCATACGGCCGAGGAGGGCATATGGGAAATCGATGCCATGGCGCGCACCAGTTTCGTCAATCCGAAAATGGCGGCGATGCTGGGCTATAGCATCGAGGAAATGTTGTCTCAGCCACTGGTGGCGTTCATGGACGACGAGGGTCGTACCATACTTGAACGCAACATTGCGCGCCGTCAGCGCGGGGTCGCCGAACGCCACGAATTCAAATTTCTGCGCAAAGACGGGAGCGAATTGTGGGCCTCGCTCATCACCAATCCCATTTTCGATGGCGATGGCGCTTATCTGGGCGCGCTGGCGCTGGTGACCGATGTCACGGCGAACCGCGCGACGAGCGAGCTAATCTGGCAGAAAGCCAACTACGACGCGCTCACCGGTCTGCCGAACCGGCATATGTTCCAGGACCGGCTCAACTATGAAGTACGCAAAGCCCAGCGCGAGCGCACCCAGCTGGCGGTGCTGTTCATCGACCTCGACGAATTCAAGCAGGTCAATGACACACTGGGGCATGAGCAGGGCGATTGCGTTCTGAGCGAAGCGGCACGCCGCATCAGCCAGTGTGTGCGCACTTCGGACACCGTGGCACGGCTCGGCGGCGATGAATTTACGGTGATTCTGGCCGGGCTAGAGCAGGCGGCCGGGGTGGAGCGCATCGCCCAGACCATGCTCACGCAGCTGACGCTTCCGTTCCAGCTGGCAGCGGGCGCCCCGACGATCTCGGCCAGCATCGGCATTGCCCTGTATCCGCGCGATGGCCGCTTGCCGGATGAGCTGTTGCGTAATGCCGATCAGGCCATGTATGCGGCCAAGACCAGCGGCAATAACCGCTACAGCTATTTCACGGCGGAGCTGCAATATGCGGCCCAGCAGCGACTGCAGACGACGCTTGATCTGCGTGGCGCGCTGGAAGCGCAGCAATTCGTGTTGCATTTTCAGCCCATCATCCAGCTAGCGACGGGCAAAATCGAACGGGCCGAAGCGCTGCTACGCTGGCAGCATCCCGAACGTGGCCTGCTGGCGCCGGCGGATTTTCTGGCCCAGGCGGAAACCGGCGGCATGATGCTGGAAATTGGCGACTGGGTATTCCGCCAGGCAGCCTTGCAGGCGCGCCGCTGGCAAGCCGTGTACGGTAGCGACTTCCAGATTAGCGTCAACTTCTCGGCTGCCCAGTTGCGCGGCGACAGCGCGCTCTACCGTGGCTGGTGCGACTACGTACGCCAGCTGCAACTGGCAGCGCGCAGCATCGTCATCGAAATCAAAGAGAGTGTGCTGGCAGAAAGCGTGGCACAGGTAGTGGAATGTCTGCGCGGTTTGCGCGAAATGGGCTTGCAGGTCGCGCTGGACAACTTCGGCAACGGCCACGCCTCCTTGTCCCAGCTCAAGCAATTCGGCATCGACCAGCTCAAGCTGGACCGTAGCTTCATTGTCGAAATCGTCAACGACAGCGGCGCCCTGGCGATGTGCGAAGCGCTGGTCGTAATGGCCCACAAACTCGGCCTGCGCGTGGTTGCCGAAGGCGTCGAAACCGCCGCCCAGTGCGCCTTACTGCGACTTGCTGGCTGCGACTACGTACAAGGCTACGTCTACGCCGGCGCCCTCACCGTCGAACAGTTCGAACAACTGGCCGCCAGCAGCCTACCCCGCCTCGACCGCTTCTAAAACCGGGGTCAGATCCGACATCCGGACACAAGCTCTGCCCTTATCCGTAAAGAAACCGGGGTCAGATCCGGCAATCGTACAAGAGCTCGGCATCCGCACCATTTTGCCGTTGCCCACCGGGATGGAAACTGGTGCGCTGCTGGCCGAATAGCTGTGTTCGTGTCCGGATGTCGGATCTGACCCCGGTTGGATTACATATTTGGATAGTTCGGGCCGCCGCCGCCTTCTGGCGTGATCCAGACGATGTTCTGGGTCGGGTCCTTGATATCGCAGGTTTTGCAGTGTACGCAGTTCTGGGCGTTGATCTGCAGGCGGTCGGCGCCGTCGTCGGTTTTGACGAATTCGTAGACGCCCGCAGGGCAGTAACGGCTCTCCGGTCCGGCATACTTGGCCAGGTTGACGTCGACCGGAACACTGGCGTTTTTCAAGGTCAGGTGGATCGGCTGGTCTTCGGCGTGGTTGGTGTTGGAAATGAAGACCGAGGACAGGCGGTCGAAAGTCAGCTTGCCATCCGGTTTAGGATAGTTGATCGGGCTGAACTGCGAGGCCGGCTTCAGGCATTCGTGATCGGCATGGCTGTGGTGCAACGTCCACGGTGCTTTGCCTTTGAGAATTTTCTGGTCGATCCAGGTCATCACCGAGCCCAGATACAGACCTTTGCTCAGCCATGGTTTGACGTTGCGCGCGACATGCAGTTCTTCGTGCAGCCACGATTGCTCGAACGCCTGCGGGAAGCTGGCCAGCTCGTCGCCCTGACGCTCGGCCAGCAGCGCTTCGTATACCGATTCGGCCGCCAGCATGCCCGATTTGATGGCAGCGTGGCTACCTTTGATGCGGCTCATGTTCAGGAAGCCGGCGTCGCAACCGATCAGCGCGCCACCGGGGAAGACCAGCTTCGGCAGCGATTGCAGGCCGCCGGCGGCGATCGCACGCGCGCCGTAGGAGATGCGCTTGGCACCTTCGAAGAACGGGGCGATGGCCGGATGGGTCTTGTAACGCTGGAACTCTTCGTACGGCGACAGATAAGGGTTTTCGTAGTTCAGACCGACCACGTAGCCGACCACGACCTGGTTGTTTTCCAGGTGATACAGGAAGGAACCACCGTAGGTTTTGGCGTCCAGCGGCCAGCCGGTGGTGTGGACTACCAGTCCCGGCTGGTGTTTGGCGGGATCGATTTCCCACAGTTCTTTGATGCCGATGCCGTAGGACTGCGGATCTTTGCCGTGCATCAGGTCGTATTTGGCGATCAGCTGTTTGCCCAGATGGCCGCGTGCGCCTTCTGCGAACAGGGTGTATTTGCCGTGCAGCTCCATACCCAGCTGGAAGTCGGGACCCGCTTCGCCGTCACGTTTCACGCCCATATTGCCGGTAGCAACACCTTTCACGGAGCCGTCGTCGTTGTACAGTACTTCTGCGGCCGCGAAACCCGGGAAGATTTCCACGCCCAGCGCTTCGGCTTGCTGACCCAGCCAGCGCACCACATTGCCCAGCGAGATCACGTAGTTGCCGTGGTTTTCGAAGCAGGCCGGCAGCAGGGCGTTAGGGGTTTTGTGCGCCTTGTTCTCAGTCAAGAACAGCACGCGGTCTTCCGTCACCGGCGTATTCAGCGGTGCGCCTTTTTCTTTCCAGTCTGGAATCAGTTCCGTCAGGGCCTTAGGATCCATCACGGCGCCCGACAGGATGTGGGCGCCCAGTTCGCCGCCTTTTTCCAGCACGACGACGGATACTTCGCGCTGTTGCGCGGCGGCCAGCTGTTTGATCTTGATTGCTGCCGACAAGCCTGCAGGCCCGCCGCCGACGATCACGACGTCATACTCCATCGCATCGCGTGGGCCATACTGTTCAACGAGGTTTTGAGGCTGTGTCATAGTCTCTTCTTATAGTGGTGAATTAAAAGGGTAAAAAAATTTAAGCACGAGTGTGCTTCTTTTTCGCCCGAAATGCAATTGTGGCGCCATTTTGAGGGACATTATTAGACACCGCAATCTAATACTGGCGATTTATGTAATGATTATGCATAGACAGCAGGGCTCAGACCCCTTAGGCTAGATGTCAGCTGGAACATCCGCAGCCGCAACATCACATATCAAAAATCATCTTAGGAGTAGCACGTGGGCATAGAAGTCAACTTTGAGGGAAAAATTGCGCTGATTACGGGCGCCTCCAGCGGTCTGGGAGCCCGGTTTGCCAAAGTACTGGCTCAGGCGGGCGCACAGGTGGTGCTGGCGTCGCGCCGCACCGAGCGGCTCAAGGAATTGCGCGCCGAAATCGAAGCCGAGGGCGGTGCCGCCCACGTGGTCAGTCTCGATGTGACCGATTACGCCAGCATCAAATCGGCCATCGCCCATGCGGAAACGGAAGCGGGGCCGATCGATATTCTGGTGAATAACTCGGGCGTATCAACCACGCAACGTCTGGTCGACGTCACCCCCGACGATTATGCTTTTGTGATGGATACCAATCTGCGCGGCGCCTTCTTCGTGGCACAGGAAACGGCAAAACGCATGATCGCACGCGCCAAGGGCGATCCGAGCAAGAAGCACCGCATCATCAACATCGCCTCCGTGGCGGGCCTGCGGGTGTTGCCGCAAATCGGTGTGTACTGCATGAGCAAGGCCGGGGTGGTGCAGATGACCAAGGCGATGGCGGTTGAATGGGGTAAATACGGCATCAACACCAATGCCATCTGCCCCGGCTATATCTCGACCGAGATTAACGAAGAGTATTTCGCCAGCGAGCAGGGGCGTAAGCTGATCGATCTGCTGCCACGCAAGCGTCCCGGCAAGCCGGAAGATCTGGATGGCTTGCTGCTCCTGCTGGCCGGCGAAGATTCCAACTTCATCAACGGTGCCATCATTTCCGCCGATGACGGCATGACGGCGACCTGATCAGAACTGCTGCAGGCCCACCAGCTTATGCACCAGCTCGGAGGAGGTCGCTGCAGCAAATTTCCGCATGAGTTTGGCACGGTGCATTTCCACCGTGCGCGGGCTCAAATCCACTTCGCGCGCGATGGTCTTGCTGGTTTTGCCTTGCACTAGCAAGGCAGCAATCTCGCGCTCGCGCGGCGTCAGCTCCGCCGTCACGGGACGCTTTTCACTGACATCCTCGAAAGTCCAGATGCCCGGCCCCAGCGGCTCGGCGGCCTGCATGGCGTGGCCGGTCACATGGCACCAGAACAGCTCGCCATTGGCACGGCGCATGATGCGTTCGTCCGAGTAGCGCCCGCGGGTATTCATGATGGGGATGATGCGATCACCGGTGCGCAGAAATTCGTCCATGGTGGGGTATAACTGCAAAAACGACATGCCGTTCATGCTGTTGCGCGGGTAGCCGAACATGCGTGCCAGTGCCTCGTTGCTGGCCTGAATCGCGCGGTTGCTGGAGATGCACATGCCGACCGGGGCATGCAGGAAAATGGATTCGTAGTCGATGTGGGAAGCAGCGGTCATGGATGGGCGGCAGGTATTTCTACGGTATTGTACTTTTGATGTGCCTATTCTATGCTGACAGGCTCGATAGCCCGTGTATTTTTCATAAGCCGGACATTGAATTTTGCAATAATCCATACTAGGGAGACACATGAATAAAGTATATCCGGACGCCGCCTCCGCTCTGGCCGGTGTGGTACAGGATGGCCAGACCATCGCCGTGGGCGGTTTCGGTCTGTGCGGTATCCCGGAAGCGCTGATCGGCGCACTGCGCGATTCCGGCGTGACCGGTCTGACCGCCATTTCCAACAATGCCGGCGTGGATGGTTTCGGCCTCGGCCAGTTGCTGGAAACCCGCCAGATCAAGAAGATGATTGCTTCCTACGTGGGCGAAAACAAGGAGTTTGCACGCCAGTATCTGGCCGGCGAACTGGAGCTGGAATTCACACCGCAGGGTACGCTGGCCGAGAAGCTGCGCGCCGGTGGCGCCGGGATTCCCGCCTTTTTCACCAAGACGGGGGTGGGTACCATCGTTGCAGACGGTAAGGAAATCCGTGAATTCGATGGCGAACAGTATGTGATGGAACGCTCGCTGGTGGCCGATGTGTCGCTGGTGAAGGCATGGAAGGCCGACAAGGCCGGTAATCTGGTGTTCCGCAAGACGGCCCGCAATTTCAATCCGAATGTGGCGATGGCGGGCAAGATCACCATCGTTGAGGTCGAGCAATTGGTCGAAGTGGGCGAGATCGATCCGGATGCCGTGCATCTGCCGAGCATCTTCGTACACCGCATCGTCGTCAATGCGACGCCGGAAAAACGTATCGAGCAGCGCACCGTGCGCGCCAACTAAGAATAACGGAGATTACTATGGCATGGACTCGTGATGAAATGGCCGCGCGCGCGGCGCAGGAACTGCAGGATGGCTACTATGTGAACCTGGGCATAGGCTTGCCTACGCTGGTGGCTAACTACGTGCCGGCAGGCATGGAAGTGTTCCTGCAATCGGAAAACGGTTTGCTCGGTATCGGCCCGTTTCCGACCGACGATACGGTGGATGCCGACCTGATTAATGCTGGTAAGCAGACCGTGACGGCTTTGCCCGGCGCAGCCTACTTCAGCTCGGCCGATTCCTTCGGCATGATCCGCGGCGGCAAGATCAATCTGGCGATTCTCGGTGCGATGCAAGTGTCCGAGCGCGGTGATCTGGCCAACTGGATGATTCCGGGCAAAATGGTCAAGGGCATGGGCGGCGCCATGGATCTGGTGGCCGGTGTGAAGCGGGTGGTAGTGCTGATGGAGCACGTGGCCACGGCCAAGGATGGTTCGACCTCGCACAAGCTGCTCAAACAGTGCGATCTGCCGCTGACTGGCGTCGGCGTGGTCGATCTGGTGATTACCGATCTGGGCGTAATGGAAGTGACGTCCAGCGGTTTGAAACTGATCGAACTGGCACCGGGCGTCAGCAAGGAGCAGATCCAGGCGGCGACGGGCGTGACACTGGACGTGTCGGCCATCTGATAGCGACGCTGCAAAAAAAACAACGGCACGCCAGGGCGTGCCGTTGTTTTTTTGCTTTGAAGAAAACGGTGATCCAGTCCGCTTGCCCTTGAATAGACGCTTCCTATGACTGAGCAGAAATTAATTTGAAATGCCTTGTTGATGAGGTTGCGAAACAACGTTATGTTGGAGCTAAGAAAATTGTGGATTCGATATTTATTTTGTTTTTTTAACCAACCCTGACTGGAATAGAAATGAAACTTCGTTCGCTTGCACTCGGTTTTGTGATGATCGCTGCCAGTTGTGTGGCATCGGCTGCTTCGTACACGGTCGCGCTCACCACTACGTCTCCTAATCACCTTTCGGCGTCGTTTGGCGCAACGCCGATTTCCGGTAGCTTTACCGATGTGTTCACCTTCACGCCGAGTCTGGCGGCCGGGAGTTCCGCATCGGCTTATTTCTTTAATTTCGCACTCAATGGCATGGGGCAGGTCGATCCTAGCCTGCAGATTATCTTCAGCGCAGCCGATGTGAACGGTACCCCGTTCTCGATCAACAATTCGGTGCCGTTTACCCAGGCCGGCGTATATGTGCCAAGTCTGAGCGGGCCGCTGGTGCTCACGATATCGGGTAACTCGGGAGGCGGCAGCTATTCCGGTGTGATGAATGTGACGACACCTGTTCCTGAGCCGGAAACCTACGGCATGATGCTGGCCGGTCTGGCACTAGTGGGTGTGGTAGCACGCCGCAAGCAGCGCAGCTGATCCGGCCACTAGCCGTTTGAAGTAGCCCGCCTGGTGCGGGCTTTTTTATTTGGTTCGCACAAATAAAAACGCCCCGGGCGGTGTCGCGCGGGGCGTTTGAGGGGCTTAGCGCTCGGGTAATTAGTGCGCGGCGCGGTGCAGCGGCAGCAGGTCCGGGTCCGTGACGGTGGAGCCCGGATTATTGAGTTCCTTGTGCAGGGTGTCGTGGTTGAGTTCTTTTTCCCAGTTCGATACCACCAGCGTTGCGACACCGTTACCGATGAAGTTGGTCAGGGCACGGCACTCGCTCATGAAACGGTCGATGCCGAGGATCAGTGCCATGCCGGCCACCGGAATCGTCGGCACCACGGCCAGCGTGGCCGCCAGCGTGATGAAGCCAGCGCCGGTGATGCCGGAAGCGCCTTTCGAGGTCAGCATGGCGACGCCGAGGATGGTCAGCTCTTGGGTCAGCGTCAGGTCGGTGTTGGTGGCCTGGGCCACGAACAGGGCTGCCATGGTCATATAGATGTTGGTGCCGTCCAGATTGAACGAGTAGCCGGTTGGTACCACCAGACCCACCACCGATTTCGAGCAACCCAGACGTTCCAGTTTGGTGATCAGCGAAGGCAGCGCGCTTTCGGACGAACTGGTGCCCAGCACGATCAGCAATTCTTCGCGGATGTAGCGGACAAACTTGAAGATCGAGAAGCCGGTCAGGCGAGCGATCGCGCCCAGTACCACGAAGATGAACACGGCACAGGTCAGGTAGAAGCAACCCATCAGGGCGGCCAGCGGTTTCAGCGAAGCGATGCCGTATTTGCCGATGGTGAAGGCCATCGCGCCAAAGGCACCGATGGGGGCAACCTTCATCACGATGCCGACCACGCCGAAGATAGCCGAGGCCAGTTCATCGATCAGTTTAGTCACCGGCTTGCCACGCTCACCGAGCAGCGACAGCGAGAAGCCGAACAGAATCGCGATCAGCAGCACTTGCAGAATGTCGCCTTTGGCAAAGGCATCGACAACCGTGTTCGGGATGATGTTCATCACGAAATCGATGGTCGACTGGTGTTTGGCTTTTTCCGTGAATTCGGCGATGGACTTGGTGTCGAGGGTGGCTGGGTCAGCGTTAAAGCCTGCGCCCGGACGGAAGATGTTGGCCACAAACAGACCGATCACCAGCGCAAAGGTGGACACCACTTCGAAGTACAGCAGGGCTTTGCCGCCGACGCGGCCAATTTTCTTGACGTCCTGCATGCCGGCAATGCCGGACACCACGGTGCAGAAGATGACCGGCGCGATGATCATCTTGATCAGCCGGATAAAGCCATCGCCGAGTGGCTTCATGGCCACGCCATTGGAGGGGTAGAACATACCGAGCAGGATGCCGCACGCAATCGCGAACAGCACCTGCACGTAAAGAATTTTGTAGAACGGTTTTTTCACGGCGGTCTCCATGCTTCAAGGTCAGGAGATCATCATCGGTGAAAATAACTGTCATCACTATTGTGGAAAACCGCGCCCTACTGGGGGATAACACGTAGTGCGGTGCAGCAAAGGCGGGCCAGTGATGCACGGACCCGCCTGCTCGTCTGGCTTACTGGGCGACCCAGCCGCCATCCATATTCCAAGCCACGCCACGTACCTGACGGGCCGCGTCGCTGCACAGGAAGACGGCCATAGCACCCAGCTCTTCCGGCGTGACAAATTCGTGCGAGGGCTGTTTATCCGCCAGCAGCGCCTGTTTGGCTTCACTGTTGCTGATGCCGTCTTTGGCGGCGCGGTCGTCGACCTGCTTCTGCACCAGCGGGGTCAGCACGAAGCCGGGGCAGATGGCGTTGGCGGTAATCCCGGTGGTGGCCGTCTCCAGCGCCGTGGTCTTGGTCAGGCCGATCAGACCATGTTTGGCTGCGACATAGGCCGACTTGCCGGCCGATGCGACCAGGCCGTGCACCGAGGCCAGATTGATGATGCGGCCCCAGTTGTTGGCGCGCATGCGCGGCAGTGCCAGACGGGTAGTGTGGAAGGCGGAAGTGAGGTTGATGGCAATGATGGCATCCCATTTCTCAACGGGGAAGTCTTCCACGCTGGCCACATGCTGGATGCCGGCATTGTTGACCAGAATGTCGACGCCGCCGAATGTTTCGGTGGCATAGTGCATCATCGCTTCGATCTGCGCCGCTTTCGACATGTCGGCATTGTGATACGACATCTGCACGCCGAATTCGGCGGCCAGATCGCTTTGCAGTTTGGCGATCTCGGCCGCATCGCCAAAGCCATTCAGGAGTACGTTGGCGCCTTCCGCTGCCAGGGTGCGTGCGATGCCCAGCCCGATGCCGGAAGTAGAACCGGTCACCAGTGCCGTTTTGCCGCTCAAAGTCTTGTTTGCCATAGGTCCTCTGCAGGTTTGGAGATTAAAGTCGTGCTGCGCTACACTTGTGTAGGATTTTAAGCGCATTGCCCAGTAAAATGTTAATTCGGGACATCATTACATAAATCGAATAGAGATCACCAAGGAAGCCGCATGTTCGAAGCGAAAATAAAGTCTGTTCAGTGCCTCTCGATGGCGGGATTGCACACCATGTCGTACAAGGAATGGGGCGCTGCCGATAATCCGCGCGTGTTGTTCTGCGTGCACGGCGTGACCCGCGTTGCCGACGATTTTGATGTCATGGCGCAGGCGCTAGCGGGTGACTACCGGGTGATCTGCCCCGATATCGTGGGCCGTGGCCGTTCCGGCCGCCTGCTGAATCCCCAGTTGTACCGGATCCCCCAGTATGTTAGCGACATGGTTACCTTGCTGGCGCGCGTATTGCCCGATCATGGCGAGGCCAGTGTCGACTGGTTCGGCACCTCGATGGGCGGGCTGATCGGTCTGGGACTGGCTTCGCTGCCGGGCAATCCGATCCGCAAACTGATCCTTAACGATATCGGCCCGGTACTGGCGCCCGCCGCACTGCAGCGCATCGGTGACTACATCGGTCAGGACATGCGCTTTGACAGTTTTGCCGAGGCCGCGCAGTTTATCCGTGACGTTTCGCTGACCTTCGGTCCGCACACGGACGCCGAGTGGCATAAACTGGCCAGCGATGTGCTGCGTCAGGACAAGGACGGCAAGTGGGTGCGTCACTACGATATGGGGCTGGCCCAGCCGTTCCGTTCCGCCACGCCGGAGTCGGCCGAAGCCGACCAGGCCGCGCTGTGGATGGCCTATGACGCGATCCGCTGCGACACCTTGCTGGTGCGTGGTGCAGAATCTGATCTGTTATCGCCGGAAACGGCACAGCAGATGTGCCAGCGTGGACCGCGCGCCCGGCTGGTCGAAATTCCCGGCGTCGGCCATGCGCCGACCTTCCTGCACGAGGACCAGATTGCCATAGTGCGTCAGTTCCTGCAGGCTTGAGTAGCGTGCCGGCAAGCCCTGTCATTCCGCGCGATGAGCGCATCATTCAAGAAGATAAGTATGGAAATTAAACGACTGCATGTTGGTAAGCGCCTGTCCGAAGTGGCAATTCATAACGGTACCGTGTACCTGGCTGGCCAGATCGCCGACGATAAGACGCTCGACATTCAGGGGCAGACCCGTGAAGTGCTGGGGCATGTCGACCGCTTGCTGGCCGAAGCCGGTAGCGACAAGAGTTGCATCCTGAGCTGCCAGATCTATCTGGCCGATCTGGCCGACTTTGCCGGCATGAATCAGGTCTGGGATGACTGGGTGGCCAATGGTCACACGCCACCACGCGCCACGGTGCAAGCCTTGCTGGCCGATCCTGACTGGCGTGTGGAAATCGTCGTCGTCGCTGCGCAGCGCTAGGAGTCTCATGGTTTCCACTACCGCCATTACCAGCGCCACCTCGGAGCAGCTGGTGCAGGGTCTATCGGTTGACGATGGCGCGCGCATGCTGGCCGCGCTCGATTACGCCAGCCAGGCGTATGCCGAGCGGCTCTGCAGTAGCGGTCAGGCCGCTATCGATTTTGCGGTGGGCGTGGCCGGTACGTTGGCCTTTATGCGCACCGACGTCGAAACCCGTATCGCTGGCCTAATGTTCGAGCTGACGCTGCTTGATCCTGCGCAAGCCCCTCTGATCGAGCCGCGCTTTGGCAAGGATGTCTGCGATCTGGCCTCTGGCGTGCGCCAGCTGATCCGCTTGCGCGAACTGACCCAGAGCCAGACGCCGCAAGGTGCGGCTGCGCGCGGCCGCAATGCTGCGCAACTGGCGGTGGCACAGGTGGAAACCCTGCGCAAGATGCTGCTGGCGATGGCCTCGGATATGCGGGTGGTGCTGGTGCGGCTGGCCTCCTGCGTCACCACCTTGCGCTATTTTGCCGAGAACAAGCGTTTCGATGAGGTGACCTGCGCGTACGGGCGCGAGACGCTGGACCTGTATGCGCCACTGGCCAACCGGCTGGGGATCTGGCAACTCAAGTGGGAACTGGAAGATCTGTCGTTCCGTTTCATCGAGCCGGATGCTTACAAGCGTATCGCCAAGATGCTGGAAGAAAAGCGCATGATGCGCGAAGGCTTCGTGACCTCGGCGATTGCGCGTTTGCAGGCCGAGATGGCGGGCGCCGGAATTCAGGCCGATGTATTCGGTCGACCCAAACACATCTATTCCATCTGGAACAAGATGAAGGGTAAGGAGCTGGACTTCACCGACCTGTACGATGTGCGCGCCTTCCGCGTGATCGTAGCCGACGTCAAGACCTGCTATACGGTACTGGGCGTGGTGCACAATATCTGGACCCCGATCTCGAAAGAATTCGACGATTATATTTCGCGCCCGAAACCGAATGGTTACCAGTCGCTGCACACGGTGGTGACGGCCGAAGACGGCCGGCCGCTGGAAGTGCAGATCCGTACCCAGGAGATGCACAACTTCGCCGAATACGGTGTGGCCGCGCACTGGCGCTACAAGGAAGAGGGCGGTTCCAACTTCGCCGGTCAGAAGTACGACGAGAAAATCGCCTGGCTGCGCCAGCTGCTGGCGTGGAAAACCGATGTCGCCGATGCCGTGGTGGGGCAGGAAGAACAGCAGCAACGCGAGTGGGTGGAAAAGCTCAAGTCGGCCGCGCTCGATGACCGTATTTTCGTGCTGACGCCGCAGGCGCGCGTGCTGGAGTTGCCGGTCGGCGCCACGCCGGTCGACTTCGCCTATCACCTGCATACCGATGTGGGACACCGCTGCCGTGGCGCGCGGGTCGACAATGTCATGGTGCCATTGAATACCCCGCTGAAAAATGGCCAGACCTGCGAAATCATCACGGCCAAGGGCGCGCCCGGGACGGCCGGTCCGTCGCGTGACTGGCTGAATAACGATTACACCGTTGCCTCGCGCACGCGCTCGAAAATCCGCGCCTGGTTCCATGCCATCGACATGCAGCAGACCCTGTCCGAGGGCCGCTCCATGGTGGAGAAATCGCTGCAGCGCGAAGGTAAAACGGCCGTCAATCTGGAGGCACTGGCGAACAAGCTGGGCTTTGCCAAGGTTGACGATCTGTTCCTCTCGGTCGGTAAGGACGAATTCAGTCTGCGTCAGGTCGAGCAGGCACTGCATGATACCGGCGAGCCGGTCGAGCCCGAGGATGCGGTGGTCCTGAGCAAGAGCCGTGCTTCCAGCGTCGAGCAGGGTGCTAAATCAGGTGTGCTGGTGGTGGGCACGGAAGGGCTGATGACGCAACTGGCCAAGTGCTGCAAACCGGCACCGCCAGACGGCATCGTCGGTTTTGTGACGCGCGGCAAAGGGGTGTCGATCCACCGCGCTACGTGCAAGAACTTTGCCGAGATGCGCGCTAAGGCGCCGGAGCGGGTCATCGTCACGGAGTGGGGTCGTACCGCTGTCGATACCGTGTATCCGGTCGATATCTTCATTCTGGCGGGCGACCGTCAGGGCTTGCTGCGCGATATCTCGGAGATTTTCTCGCGCGAGAAAATCAATGTGATCGGTGTGAATACCCAGAGTGCCAAGGGCTACGCACGGATGACGTTTACCGCCGAAATCGGTGCGACGGCGCAGCTGCAGAAAGCGCTACTGGCCATCGCTGAAGTGAGCGGCGTGCAGGAAGCCCGTCGTTCCTGACGGCAGGCTAGCCGCAGAGCTGGCTAGCGCTTCAGTCTGACGCGATCAGGCGGGCGATGCGCTCCTTGATGGCCTCGCCTAGCTGGTAGATGTGGTAGCCGTCTGCAAAGCCATGATGGGCCTGTACCGAAAAGGGCAGGCTCATCATGCCATCTTTTTCCGCGCCGAATTTGCCCCATGCCAGTGAGGGAATATCGGCCGTCTTGTGCAGGAAAATCGGGTGCTCGATGGCGCTTAGCTGCAGCCACGGCATGCAGGTGATGTAGACATTGCGCTTGTGGTCGAGCGGGCTGAGACCCTCGCTGGTGTTGATCAGCGCCGTGCTGGCTTCCGCGACCTGCTTGGCAGCCAGACTGCGCTCGATGAACAGTGCCAGATCATCGCTCATGTCGAAACGCGCAAAGTTCAGATTGTTATCATGGTTGAGTACCGTGTACGAGGCCATGAAATCGTCAATGCGGATCACCTCGCCATCGAGTTCGCGGTACATAAAGTTATCGATAGCCTCGATCGCCTGCAGCACACAGTACAGAAACACGTGGAAGGGCGGCAGTTGCCGCGCTTTGCAGTAGGGGCGCAGATCCGGCACCGTCAGTTCAAAGCTCAGGTTGATCAGGGGATTGGCAAAGCGGGTGTAACCGATATAGCGGTCACGGCGTTTCTCGAAATTATGCATCGTGGGCGACTTCTGCCTGCAAAGTGATGTGGTCAATGCCGTGCTTGTCCAGCAACATGGTTTTGATGGCCTGCAGAATCACCGGCCAGTCGGCCAGATTGCTGATCTCGACGTGGCCGATCAGGGCTGGCTGGCCCGGCGACATATCCCAGACGTGCAGATCATGCACCGAGCACACGCCAGTGATCTGGCCCAGATCGGCACCCACCTGCAGATAATCGATCTGTTCCGGCACGCCTTCCATCAGGAAGTGGTAGGACTCGCGCAGCACGCTAAGCGTGGATTTCAGGATCAGCCCGGCGACGAAAATCGAGAGTAAGGGGTCGATCTGCATCCAGCCCGTGTAATAGATGACGGCGCCGGCTACCAGTGCTGCAACCGAGCCGAGCAAGTCGCCGATGACATTCACCAGTGCGGCGCGGGTGTTCATATTGTTTTCCCCACGCGACAGAATATAGGCCAGCACCAGATTAATCAGCAAGCCGATGGCGGCCACGATGAATACCATGGCGCCTTGCACTTCCTGAGGATGACTAAAACGCCGGATGGCTTCCACCACGATCCACGCGACCAGCGCCAGTAATACCAGACTGTTGACGAAGGCGGCCAGCGCCTCGGCGCGTCCGAAGCCGAAGGAGTTGCGTGCCGACGGTGGACGCTTGGCAATTAGCTGCGCCAGCAGTGCCAGTCCTAGCGCGGCGGCATCGGTGACCATATGACCGGCGTCGGAGATCAGTGCCAGCGAATTGGAGATCCAGCCGGTCACCACTTCCACCACGGCAAAGCCCAGCGTCAATATCAGTGACCATGCCAGCACCGACTGACTACGCTGCTCGGTAAAATGCACATGCAGGGCATCGCCGTCGCGGTGTGCGTGCAGGTGGGCGGAAGGGGAGTCGGGCAACTGGCTGGCAGCTTCGGTGTGGACGGGCATAGGGAGGCTAGGAGTGGAGCAAAACCGTAGTTTAATGGATCGTGGCATTTCACGCTGCAGGGCAATGTAGTGCATTTTGTAAATGTTTCAGTTCAGTTTAGATTGAATGCCCTTGTTTTTCTTCGCGTCGCTCTCTATAATGCTGGTCTTCGGGCGGTTAGTTCAGCTGGTTAGAATACTTGGTCGACATCCAAGGGGTCGCAGATTCGAATTCTGCACCGCCCACCAGAATATGTAAGAGCGAGAAAGGCACGCCGGTTATGACACCGCGAACTACTACCAGTATTGGTGAGTGACGCTAGTCGAACGGGATCCTTTTGCTCGAAAAAAGAGAAAACGCGGCTAGTCCGCGTTTTTTTTCGTCTGCATTTTTTGTATTTATATTTATTTATCGACACCCACTGGCCTGTGTGCCGCAATGGAGATCACTATGCTTTCAATTCGCCTTCCTGATGGTTCAGCCCGTCAATTCGACGGCCCGGTAACCGTGGCGCAGGTCGCAGGCAGCATCGCCACCAGTCTGGCGAAAGCTGCACTGGCCGGTAAGGTTAATGGCAAAGTGGTGGATACCTCGTTCCTGATCGAACAGGACGCCGATCTGGCCATCATCACCGAGAAAGATCCGGAAGGTCTGGAAGTGATTCGTCACTCGACCGCCCACTTGCTGGCCTACGCCGTCAAGGAACTGTTCCCTGATGCGCAGGTGACCATTGGCCCGGTGATTGAAAACGGCTTCTACTACGACTTCTCGTACAAGCGTCCGTTCACCCCGGACGATCTGGTGGCGATCGAAAAGAAAATGACGGAACTGGCCAAAAAAGACGAGCCAGTCACCCGTAAAGTATTGCCGCGCGACGAAGCAGTGGCGTATTTCAAATCCATCGGCGAAGCGTATAAAGCCGAGATCATTGCTTCGATCCCTGCGGATCAGGATGTCTCGCTGTACAGCGAAGGTAGCTTCACTGACCTGTGCCGTGGCCCGCACGTGCCATCCACGGGCAAGCTGAAAGTGTTCAAGCTGATGAAGCTGGCGGGCGCCTACTGGCGTGGCGACAGCAAGAATGAAATGCTGCAGCGTGTCTACGGCACCGCCTGGACCAAGAAAGAAGATCAGGAACAGTATCTGTTCCAGCTCGAAGAAGCCGAGAAGCGCGATCACCGCAAACTGGGCAAGCAGCTGGACTTCTTCCACTTCCAGGATGAAGCGCCGGGTCTGGTGTTCTGGCATCCGAAGGGCTGGACCATCTGGCAACAGGTGGAGCAGTACATGCGCAATAAGTATCAGGTCAACGGCTATCAGGAAGTGAAAGCGCCGCAGATTCTCGACGCCAGCCTGTGGGGCAAGACCGGTCACTGGGATAACTACCGCGAAAACATGTTCGTGACGGAATCGGAAAACCGTTCCTACGCGCTGAAACCGATGAACTGCCCGGGTCACGTGCAGATCTTTAACAGCAATATGCGCAGCTACCGCGACCTGCCACTGCGCTACGGCGAGTTCGGCCAGTGCCACCGCAATGAGCCATCGGGCGCGCTGCACGGCATCATGCGGGTGCGCGGCTTTACCCAGGATGACGGCCACATCTTCTGTACCGAAGAGCAGATCGAGCCGGAAGTAGTGTCCTTCCATACCCAGGCCATGGAAGTCTACAAGGACTTCGACTTCAACAATATTGAAGTGAAGCTGGCGCTGCGTCCGGATAACCGTATCGGTAGCGATGAAGTCTGGAACGAAGCGGAAGAAGCGCTGCGCTCCGGTCTGCGCGCCTGCGGCGTTAGCTGGACTGAACTGCCGGGCGAGGGTGCTTTCTATGGTCCGAAGATCGAATACCATCTGAAAGATTCGCTGGGTCGTCCTTGGCAGGTCGGTACCATGCAGGTCGACTTCTTCATGCCGGCCCGTCTGGGTGCCGAATATGTGGCCGCTGACAATAGCCGTCAGGTGCCGGTCATGCTGCACCGTGCAATCGTCGGTTCGATGGAGCGCTTCATTGGTATTCTGATCGAAAACTACGCAGGCGCCTTGCCAGCTTGGCTTGCGCCTGTGCAAGTTTCGGTCTTGAACATCTCCGATGCGCAGGCTGAATATGTCGCGCAAGTGGCTGAAAAGCTGCGCCGTAGCGGGTTCCGCGTGCAGACCGATTTGCGCAACGAGAAAATAACCTATAAAATACGTGAACATTCCGTCCAAAAACTGCCCTACATCCTGGTAGTTGGCGATAAAGAGCGGGATGCCAATACCGTGGCTGTGCGGGCGCGGGGTAATGTTGATCTGGGCGTAATGTCCGTCGACGCCCTGATCGAGCGACTCCAGCAAGACGTCGCCAATAAAGCCTGAGTGCACAGCTTTTCATCAGATATTAAAAGGAATCACCATAGCTACTGACAAGTCGCATCGCATCAATGGCGAAATCACTGCCCCTGAAATGCGTTTAAGTGGGGTCGATAACGAGGCTCTCGGTATCGTGACTTTGGCCGAAGCCTTCCGCCTGGCGGAAGAGGCAAACGTCGACCTGGTCGAGATCGCACCAACTGCGGTCCCGCCGGTCTGCCGTTTAATGGACTACGGCAAGTTCAAGTATTCGGAGCAGAAAAAAGCTCACGAAGCGAAATTGAAGCAGAAAATCATCGCCGTGAAGG
>JAIXXN010000079.1 GCA_027490725.1 Oxalobacteraceae bacterium | reverse complement strand
TGGTGACCTTCTTGCCCGTGACGGAAGGCGCCGGGCCTTCCGGCGTAAAGCGGTAATCGGAATGGTTGATGTCCGGCGGCAGAATGGTCAGGCCGCAGATATCGATGGCATCTTCGACCAGAATCTTGACCTTCTCGGTATCGTCCATGGCCAGCGACATATTCGCCGCCATGAACGCTGCCGGATGGTGCGCCTTCAGGTAAGCGGTGTGATACGACAGCAGTGCGTAGGCAGCAGCGTGCGACTTGTTAAAGCCGTAGCCCGCGAACTTTTCCATCAAGTCGAAAATCTCGTCGGCTTTCTGCTCGCTCAGACCATCCTTGGCAGCACCGGCACGGAAGATGGCGCGGTGCTCGGCCATCTCCTCGGCTTTTTTCTTACCCATCGCGCGACGCAGCATGTCCGCACCGCCCAGCGAGTAACCGCCGACGATCTGCGCCATCTGCATCACCTGCTCCTGATACACCATGATGCCGTAGGTTTCCGACAGAATGGTCTCGGTGCGCGGATCGGGATAGTCGAATTTTTCGCCATGCTTACGTTTGCAGAAGTCCGGAATCAGATCCATCGGTCCAGGGCGGTACAGCGCCACCAGCGCGATAATGTCTTCGAAACGGTCGGGGCGCGCATCTTTCAGCATGCCCTGCATACCGCGCGACTCCAGCTGGAACACGGCCACGGTTTTGGCCTTGGTCAGCAGATCGTAGGAAGGACGGTCATTCAGGGGCAGACGTGCCAGATCGAAGTCTGCTTCGGCCGGATCAAGGTCCTTGATATAGCGGACCGCGCGATCGAGAATGGTGAGCGTGGTCAGACCCAGAAAGTCGAACTTCACCAGACCGACGGCCTCCACATCGTCCTTATCGTACTGCGACACCACGCCGGTATCGCCGGACTGGGTGTACAGGGGGCAGAAATCGGTCAGCTTGCCCGGTGCAATCAGCACCCCACCGGCGTGCATACCGATGTTACGGGTAATGCCTTCCACCTGCTGCGCCAGATCGAGCAGCTGCGCTACTTCCTCTTCGTTCTGCTGACGTTCCTTGAGCATCGGCTCTTCCTCGATCGCGTCGGCAATCGACACCGGTTTGCCCGGTTTGAACGGAATCAGCTTGGACACGCCATCGCAGAAGTTATAGCCGAAGTCCATCACCCGGCCTACGTCGCGGATCGCGCCCTTGGCCGCCATGGTACCGAAGGTGGCGATCTGCGACACCGCATCGCGGCCATACAGATCCTTCACGTGCTGAATCACCAGCTCGCGCTTTTCCTGACAGAAGTCAATATCGAAGTCGGGCATCGAAACCCGCTCGGGGTTCAGGAAACGTTCGAACAGCAGGTTGTATTTAAGCGGATCCAGATCGGTAATTTTCAGCGCATACGCTACCAGCGAACCGGCACCCGAACCGCGACCCGGGCCAATCGGCACACCGTTATTTTTACCCCACTGGATAAACTCGGCCACGATCAGGAAGTAGCCGGGGAACTTCATGTTGATGATGGTTTTGTTCTCGAACTCGAGGCGCGCTTCGTAACGCGGGCGTTCCTGTTCACGCTTGGCCGGATCGGGGAACAGTTGCAGCAGACGTTCTTCCAGACCTTTTTTGGTTTCGGCGATCAGGAACTCATCGATGGTCATGCCGGGGGTCGGGAAGTTCGGCAGTTGCGGCTTGCCGAGGGTCAGGGTCAGATTGCAGCGCTTGGCGATTTCCACCGAGTTTTGCAGCGCCGCCGGCAAATCGGCGAACAGCTCGCGCATTTCCGCCTGCGACAGAAAACGCATCTGCTCATTAAAGCGGCGCACCCGCTTGCTATTCGCCAGCAGTTCGCCCTCGGCGATACAGGTACGCGCCTCGTGGGCGATGAATTCGTCGGCCGAAATGAACTGCACGGGATGGGTCGCCACCACCGGCAAGCCCAGTTTGCAGGCCAGTGCCACCGACTGGCGCACCTGCGCCTCCTGATTGGCCTGCCCGGCGCGCTGGATCTCGATATAGAAATGGCCGGGGAAAATCGCCGCCCATTTTTGCGCCTGCTGTTCGGCCAGCGCCAGATTGCCGTTTTCGATGGCGATGCCGACATCGCCGAAATGGGCGCCCGACAGTGCGATCAGCCCGTTGGCAGGACTATCGTTGGGCAGCAGCGGATAACTTTGCTCGGTCAGTTCCTGCAGCCATTCGGTGCGAATCTCGGCGCGGCCACGGTGCTGATTGGTCAGCCAGGCCTTGGACAGCAGCTCGCATAGCTGCAGATAACCCATGCGGTTTTTGGCGAATAGCATCAGCCGCGCGGGCTTATCGCGGTTCTCGTCGTTACTGATCCAGCAATCCACACCGACCAGCGGCTTGATCCCCTTGCCGCGCGCCGCCTTGTAGAACTTCACCATGCCGAACATATTGGCCAGATCCGTCACTGCCAGCGCTGCCTGCTTATCCTTGGCCGCAGCGCTCACCAGATCATCGATGCGCACCAGCCCGTCGGCGATGGAGTACTCGGAGTGCACCCGCAGGTGCACGAAATCCGGGCCGGTGGGCAAAGTTACCGCGACTGCCGCTGCCGTCGTCGCTGCTGGGGCTTGCTGATCTACTGCCATATTCATATGCTGCTCGTCGCTGGTTCAATATCCGGCTATTTTACCGTGTGGCGCCGCCGCGCTGGGAAATCAAACTGGCGCGCCCCTTAGGGATAAGCCCGTGGTCGAAGCCGCGCCTTGCCCGCGACCTAGCGAGCGGAAATCAGGGTTCACCGGGTGCGCTGTCAGCCAGGCGCGCAAAGCCTGATGGATCCGGGTTTGCCTAGCCGGCCTGTCAATCTTAAATCCCGCCTGCACAACGCGTATAATGTCGGCTCCATAAATTTTTTTGATCTGGATCACCATGCTCGCTAATACTGCTTTACAAGCTGAAGCGCATGCCGCCGCCACCGCTGCCGCTGCCGCTCACGTCAATATCGCTGCCTACAAATTCGTCACTTTCGACGATACGGAAGCCAAACGCCCCGAATATCAGGCGATCTGCCAGCGGCTAGGCCTGAAAGGCACGATTCTGCTGACCCCGGAAGGCATCAATATGTTCCTCTCCGGCCCGCGTTCGCACATCGACGAATTCCTCGCCTGGGTACGTAGCGACGCACGGTTTGCTGATCTGGAAGTCAAAGAAAGCTATTCGAGCGAGCAATCACACAAGCGCATGCTGGTCAAGCTCAAGAACGAGATCATCACCATGCGCATGCCGCTGATTAAGCCCGAAGAAGGCCGCGCACCGTTCGTCGAAGCGGCCACCCTGAAGCGCTGGCTGGACACGGGCGTCGACGACAAGGGCCAGCCGGTGGTGATGGTCGACACCCGCAACGACTTCGAAGTCGACGTCGGCACCTTCGACAACACGGTCGATTACCGCATCAAGAAATTCACCGAATTCCCGGAAGTCATCGCCGCTCACAAGGACGACTTCGCCGGCAAGACCGTGGTGACCTTCTGCACCGGCGGGATCCGCTGCGAAAAAGCCGCCATCCACATGCAGAACATCGGCTATCAGGACGTCTACCAGCTGGAAGGCGGCATCCTGAAGTACTTCGAAGAAGTTGGCGGCGCACACTACACGGGCGACTGCTTCGTGTTCGACTACCGCACCGCACTGAATCCGCAACTGGAACCGACCGAAACCACCCAGTGCTTCGTGTGCCGCGCCGTGGTCACGCCACGCCAGCAACTGGCGCCCGAGTACGTGTTCGAAAAATCCTGCCCGCACTGCTACGGCAAATAAATAATTGGGGACGTAACGATATTTTTTTAATATCGTTACGTCCCCAATATATGTCCAATTACTTTCGCCGACGCGCCACTGTCGATCAAGTTCGCAGCGCGCTTGCGCTCACCATGCCGAAAATTCGCTGGGACAACAGCGTGTCATTGCGTAGTGCGCGGTAACAAATTCTGTAACGCTGCCTGATAGGCGTTGCGCGCAGTTTGAAACACCGCAAGTTTTGAACTCAATTCCGTCATTTGCAGTTCCACAAAGCGCAGATTAGCGACCTGTTCTTGCGCTTCTGCACTCAACTCACTGACCCGATAGCTGACGCCAGCGACCGTGATTTCGAGTTCCTCATCCATTCCTACGCTCCTTAAAAACAAACAGCGCCGCGTTAGAAAACGTCGGCGCTGCGCACTGTATTCGCCCTTCGCTTACATGAAATAGCTGGCGATTTCCCTGACATCATCCGGCCCCAGCGTACCAACCGCGGCTTTCATCTTCAGGAGCGTCACCAGATAGGTGTAGCGGGCCTGTGCCAGATCCCTCTGACTCGTGAACAACTGCTGTTTGGCATTGAGCAAATCGAGATTGATCCGGACACCGCCTTTAATACTCTGCTCGGTAGACTTAACCAGCAACTGCGCCGAGGCGACGGCTTTTTCCAGCGCGCGGATACGCGCCGAGCTACTGACCACCACCGCGTAGTCCTTGCGCAATTCGAGCACGACTTTGTCGGTTCTGGCCTGCAGATCGTTGCGGTTTTTTTCCACGGTAGCGACCGCCTGACGTGACTGCGCACTCACCGCACCACCCGAGTAAAGCGGTATATTAATCTGTACACCGATCGATCGATTGGTCGATTCCTGCGTATAGGTGTTCAGCGTATCCGCATTACTTTTGCTGTAACTTGCAACAAAATCCACACGTGGCGTATGTCCGGAACGCGCTTTATTCACTTCCTGCCGGGCTGCATCCACCGCAAACAGCCCTGCCTGCAACTCGGGATTCGTTTCCAGTGCGATTTTTTTCAGTGCCTCGAAGCCCCCTTCAGGCAAAGGTGCGAGACGAAAACCTTCGCGCAACTGATCCAGCCCGCCAACGTCGCCGCCAACCAGCGTCGCCAGGGTCGCCTTGGCATTGGCCTGATTATCGATAGACTCGAGCAACTGGGCTTCCGACAAGGCCAGCCGCGATTGCGTCTCCAGCATATCGGTCTTGGTCCCCTCGCCTTTTTCGAAGAGTCGATCATTAACCTTCATCTGCTCGATCAGGGTATCGCGCTGGGCTTGTACGAGTGACAATTGCTCACCGGCAAGCAACGCATCAATATAGGCACTACTCACCCGCAAGATCATTTCCTGCATGCGGCTACTGAATTGCGCATCGCTATATTGCGTTTGCGCCTTGCCCTGTTTATAGCGCGCCCAGGCATCCAGACTAAACAGCGGCTGGCGCAATTGCACTACCGATGCATGGCTGATATACACCGGATGCGAGGTTCGTAGGTTACCGAGCCCGTCGGGCTGAGTCAGATCGGCCCGGATTCGGCTGGACGAATAGTTCGCCGACAGTTGCGGCAACAGCGACGAGCGGCCCAGAACCTGATATTCCTTACCCCCCACACTTTCTTGCCAAGCACTCAAGTAGGTCGGATCATTGAGCAAGGCCGCCTCATAGGCCTGCATCAGCGACATCGCCTGCGCTGGTAAGCCGACCAGCAGCCCGCAGGCCAGCATGGCCTGCGCCAGTTTAGTAGGCCAGCGCGGCCGAAGAGTTTTTCCGCTCATCGCTTAGTCCTCCGACATGGACGATTTGGCACGATCAAATACCGGCTTCAGCAGGTAACTCATCAGCGTACGCTCACCGGTTTTCACGAACACTTCTACCGGCATACCCGCCTGAATATCGAGCTTCTTGGCGGCAATCAGCTTCATGCCTTCCGGCGTCACAGCAGCACGTACTTTGTAATACGCAGCGCCAGTGCGCTCTTCCACTGTGCGATCGGCAGAAACCTGAATCAGCTTACCGGGAATGTGCGGCGTGCTATTCGCATTAAACGCCGAGAAAATCAGATCCACAGGCAAACCGTGGTGCACCCGGTCGATCATATTCACCGGCAACTGCCCTTCCACCACAAAACCATCGCCGGTCGGGACAATATCCATCATGCGTGCGCCAGCACCCACCACACCGCCTTTGGTGAACACTTGCGTGCCCACCACGATACCGTCCACCGGTGCCCGCACTTCCGCATTCCCAACTTCGAAATCCATACCTTCGATACGGCTCAGCAGGGCTTCCGCATCGCGCTGGGCGTCGGACAACTGGCTGCGTACTTCCTTCTGCACTTCCTGTATGCGCTGATTGCGACGCAGGCTCAGCTCCATGATCTGGCGCTGACTACGGCCAATATTGCCGATATCCTCAGAGATCGCACCACCCACCTGGGCATAGGTACGTTCTACATCGAGCAAGCGGTTACGGGCGATATAGCCATCTTTGGCCAGATCACGCATGCCATCCAGCTGTTCCTTGAGAATGGCAAGCTGGACTTTCTTGCTGTCTCGCGATTCTGTCAGACCTTGAACCTGCAAACGCAAACCACTGATATTCTCGTCCACCGCCCCCAGCTCATTCTGCAAAGCAAGTCGGCGCGCCTGGAATAATTGATACTGGGCGTTATAACTTTCCTTGGCGCGCGCGTCGTCCTTGAATTTTTCCAGCAAAGGAGGGAATTTCATCTCGGAGCGACCATCCCGTTCGGCCAGCGTACGCGCTTCAATGGCACGACTCGTGAAGTATTGCGCGCGCGTGGTTTCCGCCTGCGCTGTCAGCGTGACTTTATTCATGCGCACCAGCACCTGACCGGCTTTCACCACATCGCCATCTTTGACTAGGATGTCCTCGATCACACCGCCGGACAGGTATTGAACGGCCTTACGATTACCTTCTTTGGCCACTGTCCCCTGCATCGGTACACCCTTGTCCAGGGGCGCCAGTGAGGCCCAGATAATGAAGCCGAGCACACCGAGAAGAATAATGATCCAGCCAAGTCGGCTATAGGCTCGAGCATCGGTATCGACACCTAGCGTCGTGACTTCATGCACGGCGACGTCCGTAGCGCCCTCTTTCTTTGCGATTAAATTTTGCATTCCGTACTCCTATTCCGTAGCCGCTGCTGGTGCAGCTGGTGCAGCTGCCTGCAAAGCAGCTTGGCGCGCTTGCTGCGCTTGCTGTTGCGCCTGAAGTTGCTTCTGATTCGCTTCCTGCAGAGCATTCAGGACATCTTTGGTCGGACCAAACATCCCGAGCGTGCCATCATTTAACAATAATAATTTATTCGTTGCCCCGATCGCGCTGGTGCGATGGGTAATCAGGACGATGGTTTTGCCACGCTGACGCAAGTCATTAATGGCATTGACTAGCGCCGCTTCACCTTGTTCATCCAGATTCGAATTCGGCTCGTCGAGCACAATCACCGATGGATCACCATACATGGCACGCGCGAGTCCAAGCCGCTGTTTTTGTCCGCCGGACAAACCAGCGCCGCCCTCGCCCAGCAAGGTGTCATAGCCCTTAGGCAAATGTAAAATCATATCGTGCACACCGGCGCGGCGCGCAGCCAGCACCACCTGTTCCGGATCGGCATTGCCGAAGC
Organism: Oxalobacteraceae bacterium; assembly: GCA_027490725.1. Lineage (GTDB taxonomy): Bacteria > Pseudomonadota > Gammaproteobacteria > Burkholderiales > Burkholderiaceae_D > Rugamonas. The sequence continues at coordinate 67,962 of JAIXXN010000079.1, read as the reverse complement.
GCGCGATATTGTCGCTGACTGTACCGCCAAATAACTCGATTTCTTGCGGCAGATAACCGATATGCGGTCCCAGCTCAGCCTTGTTCCAGGCATAAATATCGGCACCATCGAGGCGCACCTTGCCCATCGCGGCAGGCCAGACCCCCACCAGCAAACGGGCCAGCGTCGATTTCCCCGAACCACTCGCGCCGATCACACCGAGTACATCACCGGGCACAATCGTGAAACTTAAAGCCTTCAGTACCGCGACAGTGGCGCCCGGCGGCGCCGCCGTTACACCTTCCACCGCCACCACACCCTGAGGTTTCGGTAAGGCCATGCCGACTTGTCGCACCGGATTCGCTGCCAGCAAAGTCGTCAGACGTTCATAGGCGCTGCGGGTACTGCTATAGGTCTTCCAGACCCCGATCACTTGCTGTACCGGTTGCAAGGCGCGGCCGACCAGAATCGAGGCAGCGATCATCATGCCCGGCGAAATCTTGCCTTCCACCGCCAGCAAAGCACCGTAGCCCAGCACCAATGATTGCAGCGAAACCTGCACGAATTTAGTGACGGCACCGACGATGCCGGCTTTCTCACTGGCTTCCGCCTGCAAGCCCAGAAAACGGCTATGCAGCTGGAACCAGCGCGACAGCAGGTTAGGCAGCATCCCCATCGATTCGATGACTTCGGCGTTGCGCAGATTATTGGTGGCCAGCGCATTCGACGCAATCGCCATGCTACTGGCTTCGCCCAGCGGCTTGTGGGTAACCCGTTCATTGACGTAGGCCAGCACCACCAGCACCGCCGTACCGCACAGAGCAAAGACCCCCAGCGATGGCTCGAAAGCAAAGATCACGATCAGGTAGATCGGGAACCAAGGCGCATCGAAGAAGGCGAACAGCGCATTACCTGTCAGGAACTGGCGCAAATTGGTCAGATCCTGCAGGGCCTGACCGGCACTACCGCCACTGCGCTTGAGGTTCTGCTCGAACGCGGCGGTGTAGACCCGCTTGTTCAGTTCCATATCGAAGCGGGCGCCCACGCGCACCAGCACGAAACTGCGCAGCAATTCCAGCGCGCTCAGGAAGAGGTAGGCACCGAGCATCATCAGCGTCAGCATCAGCAAGGTGGTTTCATTGCGGCTAGGCAGGACCCGGTCATAGACCTGCAGCATATAGATGGATGGCACCAGCATCAGCAGGTTGGTGATGGCACTAAAGCAGCCCACCGTCAGGAAGGTCCGCTTAAAACCAAGCAACACCTGCTCGATCTCGTTCTTTGGATTCAGGAAATTTTTCATTTGATATGCATTGCTGCGCAAGGTTAAGGCCAACAAGCCAACAGGCACCGTTAGGCGGCGCAAGCATATTATGACCTAAAATGAGCAAATTATGTGACGCAAATCACATTTTTACGAAGTTACGGCGAAAAATTACTTGATCGTAATTTTTTCGAAAGACTGCCCCAAAAGGAAAAACCCCATGCTTCTTGCGAAGCATGGGGTTTTGGCTTGATTATCGAATAAGCGCATCTCTAGCCGAGATGCGCTTGAAACCACAATTAAACGATGGTGATCACGCCGGAAGCGATGGTCGAGCTCGACAGATCAACCAGACCAACCAGTTCGATCACGGAATCATGACCGTCTTGGAAGGTTGCTGCAGCCGAGGTATCTTGCACGACATAGGTGTTACCGTTGAACTGGAACCACTTGATGACCGTGTTAGCGGCATTACCATTGCCAGCAGTGGCGGCGTTCAGGTAGGTGGTGAAGGAAGAAGCGCCACCCAGGGTGATTTTCGCGCCCATAGCAGTTTGTGCCGATACTGCAGCAGCAGTGTCAATCACACTAGCCAGATTGATGATGTCGCCAGCGCCCATACCGGTTACCGAAGTGTAGAAGCCGGAAGTGGTCTGGATACCGTCCAGAATGATGGTGTCAGTACCGGTGCCGACGTCAACGGTGTTCAGACCAGCGGAAGCGCCGATGTGAACGATGTCGTTGCCTGCGCCAACGCTGATGGTGTTCGCGCCAGTGCCTACGGTGATGGTGTCAACACCGGTACCGCCGGTGATGGTGTTGTTACCTGCACCAACGCTGGTGAACGAGTTAGCGCCGTTACCCAGCGATACAACGTTGTTCAGACCGTTCGAACCGGTGATCACGTCTGCACCCGTGCCGCCGGTGTAGGTGACGAAGGTGTCAGCGGTGTTAGCAGCCGAGAAGATCACGGTGTTGGTACCAGCAGCAGCACCTTTGATTACCGACGAAGCAGCCAGTGCACCAGCGGTGAAGGTCAGACCACCGAATGCGCCAGTTGCGGTCAGGCCGGATGCATCCAGCGAGGTCAGCGTGGTCTGGGTCAGGCCGCCGATGAAGCTGATACCCATGTTACCAGCAACAGTCACGGTCGAAGCCGAAGTTGCGGTCAGCGGGGTAACGATCACAGCGGTTTGCGCGGTGGTGTCAGCGTCGGTGGTGGTGATGGTCAGTTTTTCAACGTTAGCGATGGTGAACGCAGCGCTGCTGGTGAAGCCGTCAGCTGCCGAGTAAGCCAGGTTGACGTTGTCGGTCAGGCCGGTATCGGTTGCCAGCGAGATGCTCGAAGCGAACGAGGTCAGTGCGCGCTGGGTCAGCGTGAAGTTGGCAGCAGCGTTCGAAATTGCCAGGGCACCAACGGTAGCACCAGCGATCGACAGCGAGTTGATGCCGTCAGCGTTAGCCATGTTGATGGCAGCAGCAGCGCCGGTAGCAGCCGACAATTTCAGCACTTCCAGATTCGAAACGGTACCAGCGAAGGTGGTCGAACCGGTGGCGGTAACAGCTTGAGCAGCAGTCAGTACCAGGGTATCGGTGCCGTCGCCGCCGTTGATCGAGCCACCAACGCCAACTGGGCCAGCGTAGGTGATCGAATCGTTACCAGCGCCGGTGTTGATGGCTTTGGTGCCCGTAGCGGACAGGGTGATGGTGTCTACACCCGAACCGCCGGTGTAAGCCTGGCCAGCCAGCAGAGCGCCGGTGAAGGTCACTGCGCCGGTGCTGGTGCTGGTGATGGCAGCAGTTGCAGCCAGGGTGTGTGCCGAAACGGTCAGAGCCGAGTCACCGGAGATAGCAACGGTGGTTGCCAGACCAGCGGTCAGTGCATCCAGTTGCAGTTTTTCGTCAGCATTGATGGTGACTGCGGTGGCTTTAGCAGCCGTCAGGGTCACGTCGTACGAAGCAGCGCCGGTCGATGCCAGAGCAACCGAAGTGGCTTCGCCGTCGTCAAAAGTGATGGTGCCGCCAGTTGCTGCGCCGTCAGCGGAGTCATCGACGCCGTTCAGGTTCAGTTTCAGCGCGTGAGCGGTATCCAGATCCTGGTTGGTGATGGTCACACCAGCAGTAACCAGCTTGGTTGCGTTGATGGTGGTAACGCCAGCGCCGTAGATGTCTACGCTACCGGTGTTGCCGTTGATCGAAACGGTCTTCAGCGAGGTGCCGTCGTCCTGAGCGGTGGTGGCGTTGTCGTGCAGTTCGATGGTGGTACCACCGGTGAACGAAGCCGAAGTGAAGGCGTTGACAGCAGGGGTTGCACCAACTTGTACGGAACCAGCGCCGGTCGAAACAACCAGATCACCGCTACCACCGACGACGTCGATGTTGCTTGCGCCGGTAGCCGAGATGTTCAGTGCGGTGGTTGCAGCGGCGGTCAGGGTAACTTGACCAGCGGTTGCGTCTACCAGATTGACTTTGGTCAGGCCGGTAAATGCGGTCGAGTCCAGAGTGTAGCCAGCACCGGTAGCGTTGATGTTCAGGGTTTCTACGCCAGTCATGGTGATGCCGCCTGGAGCCGAAGTACCGCTGACCAGTACGGTCATCGAGTCGGTGCCTGCGCCGCCGTCGATCTTGTCGAAAGCAGTCCAGGTGTCTACGGTGCCACCGTTGATGGTGTCGTTACCAGCGCCGCCGGTCAGGATGTCAGCGCCAGCAGTCAGGTTCAGTACTACTGGGGTTGGAGCAACAACAGCGCCGTTTACCAGAGCAGTAACCGATGCGTCCAGTGCTGCGGTGTCGATAGCGGCTGCCAGGGTAGCTTCACTGGTCACGCCGGTGATGAAGGCTTTAGCCAGTGGCGCAGTTGCGGTGTTGTAAGCAACGATTTCAGCAGCGGTGTCCAGAGCGTTGGTGAAAGCGGTCGCAGCGGATACTTTGCTAGCGAAGGCAACTGCGTCGGTGCCTTGGGCGCCAGCAGCAACTGCGGTCACTACGTTCGAGATCGTGATGGTACCGTTTTGCAGGTTTTTAGCCCAGAAAACCAGGCCTTCAGCGTCAGCACCGTGGCCGAACAGGTTGACGTAAACCTGGTTGACGATTTCAGCGGTGGTTTTACCAGCGTAAGCGGTGGTGTATTCGGTTTGGGTAGCAAAGGCAGCGCTGATTGCCGAGGTGTCGCCCTTGGCTGCTGCAACTTTATCTTCCCAGAAAGCCAGGCCGATAGGGTCAGCTGGACGGCCGAAGTAAGCAACGTACAGTTGTTGAATCGAAGCGGTGTATTGGGACATGTAAAACTCCTAGGAAAAACGATTTTAAAGTTTAGGATTTGCGGCAACACATGACTTGCACTCTTGCAAGGCTGCGTACCGAATCATGGCAGAAGACACTTATGCGTTAATGTGACAGACATCACAAAAACCCATAAAAATCCACTTTATTTCGGCATAATTCGCAAAAATTACCACGCGGGACATTATGGGAGATGGTTAAAGGGAAATCAACGTGTTTACACAACACCGATTGACGGTGTTATTAATATGTTGAAAACACTTTTATCAGCATACCACTTTACTTAACCGCCACACTCGCTAGCTGTGCTTCGCTGCCGCAACGCAGCCAGAAAGTGTTGAACTGGAGTCAATAAGAATCCGGCCCATTGTGACATTCGGTGAGTATTAATAAAAAAGCGTCGACATGAATTCCTTCACGCCGACGCACCGTTTTAACTCCGGCCGATTATCTGGCCGAGAAGCAAATTAATCCAGATCATTTTGTCCAGTAAGTCACGCCTGACACCGTGCGAACGGCATCCAGACGCCCCTGGAACAGATAGGTGGCATCACCTTTGCCGCTGAGAACACCGTTCACGTTCATGGTATTCAAGCCACCGGAACCGAGTACGGCACCGCCATACAATTGGCCATCTTTTGCCACTTCACCCGTCGATTTGAAAGTGAAGCGCTCGCCCTGCGTCAGCAAGTCCAGGCTGGTAGTGAACAGGGCTTTATCGAAGTCCACCAGCAGCTTGCCATTTTCAACCCCTGCCAGCGTACTCACCTGCGTGGTCTGATTGCGCACGTATGCCTCGCTCTGCGTCAGATTGAAACCAATACTACCGTGCTCGGGCGTGACATATTGCGTCCCTTCCTTGGCACGGAATAGCACAAATGCATCATTCAGGGCCAGTCGATCCGAACCCGCCTGTCCGAGGGTGCTGTTGGCTGCGACCCCGGCAACCGTCTGCCAGCGCCCCCAGTTCACCGCCCGCGGCGGCACAACCGGCACTACCACTACCGGCTCCACCGGCACCACTGGCACCACCGGCACGACGGGCGGGACCACGGCCTCGGCATTTTTATCGCCACCTGCGGTTTTATCCCCACCTGCCTGACTCGCGACGATCTGCTGCAATGAATTTGACTTGCGCGGATCCAGACTAGGCTCGGCACTACCTACCGAGGCGCCAGCACTGGGAGCGCTGCCCAGCTTACCAGTAGGCTCATCCGGGCGTGGCGGCGCCACCACATCCGGGGATAGGCTGCCACTCTGCAGCAATTGCGGCGCTGCCTGACTACGTTGAATTTGCAACAACTGGCCGCGCTGAGTCGCCGACAACTCGCGTGCCGCGCCACCTTCGCAGGGACCACTACCCTCAGGACGACAACCGCCACCAAAACCACTCATGGTAATCCCGCCAGACAGTACCGCCACGCGCGACACTTCCTGATCCGTAAAGACCGTGAAATCGGTGCCGCGCACACCAATCGCCGCTACCGGGGTGTTAAAGCGGAAGTTCTGGCGTGCCAGCTTGACCGCTTCGCCCGACTGGCTACGCGCCACGCCACTGAGCAATTCCAGTTTGATGCGGGTATTCGCGGGATTGGCAGCATCAACGTGATAGCTGGCGATGCGCGCCTGGCTATTCGGACGCAGAATGAACATGCCATTATCGATGGTCTTGATATAGATATAGCCTGCCGCACCCGTGACCAGCAGCTCCCCCTCCTGTACCGCAGCATTCAGGGCCACAGGCTTGCCGTCTATCTTGGCCGCTCCGGCAACAAAAATGACCTTACCAGCCTCCGCTGCCAGCGCCGGAACGGCGAGCAGGATGGCGAAACTGGCAAGTAGTGGACGTAATAATGGACGCAACATGATATTTCCCCTTTACCGGTATTGTCCCCCCGGGGGCGGATTTTTCCGTGATAACCATCACATTTTACTCAAATCAATGTTTATTCCGATCAGCGTTACACTTTGTAGCAAAGCATCGCGAGCGCGCGCCACACCTGCCATCGATCTACTGCACTATCAGTGCGGCAACGCGATATACTGAGCTTTCAACTGATCAGACCCTACTCTCGCTGCCCCGCCTGTGCACACCGAAACGCTACCCCGACGCTGTTACGCCCTGTTGCGTGCCGTACTGAGTCCTTCGCAGAGCGTGGTGCGCGCCGCCATCGCGGCAATGGCGATCGCTCTGGCGCTGGCGGCTCAGTGGCTGAGCTCGACCGAGCACCCCCTGCCTGCCGACGAATGGCTGCGCGACCGCCTGATCGCCCTGCATACCAGCGACGCCCCCGACCCGCGCGTGCTGGTGGTCGATATCGATGAAGCCAGTCTGGCCGCGCTCGGCCCCTGGCCATGGCCGCGCGCCCGGCTGGCCGACCTAGCAGAGACCCTGCTGACCCATTACAGCGCGCGTGGCGTGGCGCTCGACATCCTGCTGCCCGAAGCCAGTAGCGGTAATGGCGATCAGCGGCTAGCACTACTCGCCCAGCATAGTCCACTGGTACTGGCGCAGGCATTTGACTACAGCACCACCCGCCCACTGCCATTGCGCGATGGCCAGCTGGCAGCGCCCTATCGCGGGCCCGCCGTGGACGCCATTCCCGCCACCGGTTATATCGCCAACCACCGTGGCCTGTCAGTTGCTCGCCACGTGGGCAATATTGGCTTCATCCCCGACGCCGATGGAGCGCTGCGCCGCCTGCCCTTGTATACCAGCTTTGAAGGTGACTATTACCCTGCACTGGCGCTGGCGCTGCTGCAGTGCTGCAGTGGCAAGCCGCTGCCCGCGATCGACGCCCAGCCCTGGCTGCGCATTGATTACCAGCGCGACTGGTCGGCCTACACGGTGGTCTCTGCGATGGACATTCTGGACCAGCGGATTGCCCCGCAGGGCGCTAGCGGCCGGCTGGTACTGGTGGGCTCTTCCTCGCTAGGCACGGCAGACCGGGTGACCACGCCGCTGGCCGCGAATCGCCCAGGGCTCGGTGTACAGGCAGCGTTTTTATCGACTTTGCTAGATATCCAGGACGGTACACGTCCGGCACGCTGGCCGGGCCGCTGGCTGGCCGTGGCGTATGCCCTACTGACCGTGATCGTGCTGAGCCTGGCCTTGCCGCGCCTGGCCGCCATCGCCAGCGTCAGCCTGCTCGCCATCTGCTCTCTGCTGTGGCTGCCACTGGCATATCTAATCAGCATCCATGATGCCGATTTTTCCACCACCGCGCCTTTGCTGACCAATCTGTTTCTGCTGTCCGTCGCCGTGCCGTATCAATGGCAATTAACCCAGCGCCGCTCACGCCACCTGCTCGACACGCTACGCCAGTATGTGGCGCCGGCGGTGGTCGCCGAATTACTGCGCAGCGATCTGGCCGACCCTTTACAGCCACGCCAGCTCGACATCACCACCCTGATCGCCGACATGGAAGGCTATACCACTCAGGTCGAATCGCTGCCAGTGGAAGATGCCGCGACCCTGACCCGCGAATTTCTCGATTGCCTGACCGGTCCGGTGATCGGCCACCTCGGCACGCTAGATAAATATACGGGCGACGGGCTGGTAGCCTTCTGGGGCGCGCCGCTGGCGCAGGAAGAACATGCCGATTTGGCAATGGATGCGGCCTGTGCTATTGTACGCCGCGTGCAACAATTGAGTCAGCAACGGGTCGCTGCCGGCCATCCGCCACTGCGGGTGCGTATCGGGGTGGAAAGTGGCCCCGCCATGGCCGGCGATTTTGGCACCAGCTTCCGCAGCATTTATACTGCCGTCGGCGACAGCGTCAACACGGCGGCACGCCTCGAGCAGGCTGCCCGCGATTTCCCGCACGACATCATTGTTGGCGCGGGGACCGTGGCCCGGGCGCGCCGTCATCAGTTTATTCTGCTGGGCGAGCGACGCTTGCGCGGCAAGGAACATCCGACTACTCTTTTTACGACCGATTCAAGTATGGCTGCAGTATCCCTTTCTTCTTCCGCCGCGCCCCGGGCGGTTGCCAGCGCGTGAGGCAGTGGCTGTCATGGCTGGCGACGGCGTTGCTGCTGGCGCCGCTGAGCGCGCGGGCGGAAGAACTGCCCGATCCCACCGCCGCGCTCTATCGCGAAGCACTCCAGTCGATTGCCGAGGGCCGCAAGACCGATGCCAGCGAAGCGCTGTCGCGCGTGATCGACCTCGAACCGCTGCATGCCGGCGCCTGGCTCGAGCTGGCACTGATTCAATGCAGTCTGGGCCACGCCGTGGAGGCCGAGCGCCTGTTTCTAGCGATCGAGCAACGCTTTGCCCCGCCACCGGGGATACTCGAACTGATTAACCGAACCCGAGCACAGGGCTGCAACAACTGGCAGGCCCATAGCACCAGCGCGCTCACGCTGGGACGTGGCGCCGACCAGAACGTGAATCAGGGCGCCAGCACCTCCAGCTACCTGATCGGCTTGCCGGGCAGCCAGATCGAACTGCCGCTATCGGCGGATTTCCTGCCCAAGCACGACCAGTACAGCGCCTTCAGCGGCGAATATCTGCGCGACCTGACCCCGAATGGCACGCTGGCGTTTGTGCAGGCCCAGCTGCGCCGCAATGATCATTTGCGCCAGTACGACAGTGCCTCGCTGTTTTCCGGCGTGGAAACCCCGTGGCAATTTGGCCGCTGGGCACTGCGCGGCACAGCCATGATGGGCTGGATTTCGCTGGGCAACCAGTATTACCAGCGCCAGACCCAGTTACAGGCCCGTCTCGGCCCGCCCCTACCCTGGCCGAGCGGCGTGCAATTCCACCTGATGGCGGGACTGAGCAAAGTCGACTACCTGACGCTGGACCACTTTAATACCCATAGTGGCGAACTCCGTGCGCAATTCAATTACCGCACCCAGCAGGGTAGTGGCAGCCTGGTCTACGGCTTGCTGAACGAACGCGCGCATGCCTTGCGCCCCGGCGGCGACCGGCATGGCGATCTGCTCAATCTCACCTGGCGCCAGCAACTGGGGGGCGAAATCAGTGCCGACCTGGGCTTCAGCCGGCAGCACTGGCGCAGCGCCTCCGCCTATGCGCCGGGATTGATCGACCTGGTGCGCCAGCAACGCACCGACGTGTGGCGCACCAGCTTCAGCTATCCGCTCAGCAAAACCCAGACGCTGCAACTGGAACTGCGCCAGACACGAAATCAGGAAAATATCTCTATCTTTCAGTACAATAGCCGGCAATTGCAACTCAATTGGCAGTGGCAGGACTAACGGTTGTGGCGTTCCTGCCTGATCGTCGGCAGCCGCCATTGCAACGTTACTACTACTCCGCTACCTGATGACTTCGATGCCCCCTGCCGATACCGCCCCTAGCGCCGCAGCACCAGCGCCGGCCGACGATACCGTCCAGAGTGCGCCGGCCGATGGCGCCAAGCGCCAGAACATTACCATCCATCTGCGCAAAATTCCGCTGCTCGCCGAAGTGTCCGATGAGGACATTGCCCGCATCAAGCCGGAACTGCGCATCCGCCGCTATGCCAAACGGGAAGTGGTGCTGCACAAGGGTGGCAGTGGCGACGGACTGCTATTCCTGCTGTCCGGTCAGTTGCAAGTGATCGACGTGACCGAAGACGGGCGCGCGATCGGCCTGCGCATGCTGGCGCCGGGCGATTTTTTCGGCGAAATTGCCCTGATCAACAATTCGACCCGTTCGGCCTCGGTGGTCGCCACCACCGAAGTACTGGTGGCCTTTCTGCCAGCGCCGACCGCTATGCATCTGTTCTCCCACGCGCCCTCGGTGGCGCGCCAGATGCTGCAACACCTGGCCCAGAAGATCCAGCGCGACTCCGAATTCCGCGCCCTGCTCAGCATCAATAACACGGCACGCCGCATCTACACCTTCCTGGTGCTGATGCAGAAAAAAAATCCCGATGGCACGGTAGTGGAAAACCTGCCCACCCATCAGGATATTGCCAATATGATCAACACCAGCCGGGAAACCGTGACGCGTGCCCTGTTAAGCCTGACACAGCAGGGCATCGTGCAGAAAGATGCCCACCAGCTCAGGATTCTCAACCCGCAAGCCTTGCAAAAACTGGTACAGGGTGAGGCTGCCGAGTAGCTGTGACAGTTTGTAACCCGTTAAGATTGCAACAAGCTGATACGGTATAATCCGGTCTTTGTCACACTCGGCTTTTTGCCGCCTTCCGCACCCGTGAAAACCCTGCCCTACGCCTACCTGACTACGCCGCAAGGCGCTCTGCAGCACTAATGGCAGCGCTGATGTTACGTGCCGCCTGGGCCTACCGCGGCTTCATCGTGGGCAGCGTGAAACGCGAATTCCAGGCCAAATACGGCAACGCGGTCCTCGGTGCTGCATGGGCCATCCTGAATCCGCTGGCCATGATTCTGGTGTACACCGTGATTTTCTCGCAGGTGATGCGCAGCAAACTACCGGGCGTCGATACACCCTATGCCTACAGCATCTATCTGTGTGCCGGCATCCTGACCTGGGGGCTGTTCGCCGAAATCTGCAGCCGCGCCCTCACCATGTTCATCGAGCAAGCCAATCTGCTCAAGAAGATCAGCTTCCCGCGCATCTGCCTGCCGCTGATCGTGGTGGCCAGCGCCGTACTCAATTTCACCATCATTTTTGGCCTGTTTATCCTGTTCCTGCTGGCCACCGGCCATTTCCCGGGCTGGGTATTGGCTGCCGTAATTCCCTTATTACTCCTGCAAATTGCCCTGTCCATCGGCCTCGGTCTGATTCTGGGCGTGCTCAATGTGTTTTTCCGTGACATCGGCCAGTTCTTTACCATTGCCCTGCAATTCTGGTTCTGGCTGACGCCGATCGTGTATGCTCCGGAAATTCTGCCGCCGGAAGTGCGTGGCCTGCTGGTATGGAATCCGATGGCGCCGGTGATTGCCGGCTATCAGAATATTTTCGTCAGCGCCCAGGCACCGCACTGGGCCAGCCTGTGGCCGACCGCTCTGCTGGCACTGCTGCTGTGCGCCATCGGGCTGCAATTATTCCGCCGCCGCGCGGGCGAACTGGTGGATGAACTCTGATGGGCAGCCTACACGTACAAGGGCTGGGTAAAGCCTATAAACAGTATTCAACCCGCTCGGCCCGGCTGCTCGAATGGTTGCTGCCGTGGTCTAAGGTGCGCCATCAGCTGCACTGGGTGCTGAAAGATGTCAGCTTCCGCATCGCCGCCGGCGAGTCGGTCGGCCTGATCGGCATCAATGGCGCAGGTAAAAGTACCCTGCTGAAACTGATCACCGGCACCACCCAGCCCAGCACCGGCAGTGTGGGCGTGCACGGCCGCGTGGCCGCCCTGCTGGAACTGGGCATGGGCTTCCACCCGGATTTCAGTGGCCGCGAGAACGTGCTGATTGCCGGCCAGTTACTCGGTCTAACAGTGGCAGAAGTCAGCGCCCTGATGCCCGAAATTCTGGCCTTTGCCGACATCGGCGACTACATCGAGCAGCCGGTGCGGGTCTACTCGAGCGGTATGCAGATGCGGCTCGCCTTCAGCGTGGCCACCTGCGTACGGCCCGATATTCTGATCGTCGACGAAGCACTGGCCGTGGGTGACGTGTTCTTCCAGCAAAAATGCTTTGACCGGATTGCCGCCTTCAAACAGGCCGGCACCACCTTGCTATTCGTGTCGCACAGTGCCGGCACCATCCTCAGCATTTGTGACCGCTGCCTGTTCCTGCGTAACGGCGTGCTGGCCTTTGACGGCGCGCCGGTCGACGCCATTGATCTGTATCAGGCCGAACTTCTGGGACGCAGCCCAGCGCCGCCCGTGCCGTCCGGCGCGAGTGCCGCCACGCCGGCCCCGGCCGCCAGCGATGCGCCAGCGCTGGCCGGTAAAAGCGGCAGCATTACCAGCCCGGCTGCTGACTGTATCGGCGTGCGTCTGTTTGATGCCGACGGGCAGGAGCGCCAGTCCCTGCTGGCCGACCATACTGTCACGCTGCAGATCGACTACCGGCTGAACGCCGCGGCGGCCGACCCGCATGTGGGCTTCAAGCTGCGCAACCGCTACGGCAGCGTGATGTTTGAAACCAACACCTATTGCATGCACCAGCAACCCGGACCGGTCGCAGCCGGCGCCACCCTGAGCGTGCGTTTTGTGCTACCCATGCATCTGTTCCCCGACGAATACACCATCACGGTCGGCCTGGGCGATGGCGGCTACGGCGAGGGATCGTTCGAGCATGTGCTCAACTATCTCACCGATGTCAGCAATTTTGTCGTGTTGACCAATCCAGACGCTATTATCTGGAGTGGCCTCGTGAATCTGACGCCACAACTGCATTTCACCAAGTCTTAACCTGGTGTGCGCGGCCTGCCCGCTGCGCCGCCTTCACCTTTTTTGCCGATGACAACACCGATGACTACCGAGCGTTCAACCGAGTCCCCTGCCATGCCGGCTGCGCAAGCAACGGCGTTGGTGCATAGCCTCTACCATGGTCTGCTGGGACGGCCGGCCGATCCGGTCGGCCTGGCACACTGGTGCGCCCAGTTACAGGCGGGTGCTGACGCGACGGTAGTAGTGGCCGCACTGGCCGCCTCGGAGGAGTGCCAGCAACGTCTGGCGCGTGCCAGCCAACTCGAGCAACTGCAACAGCGCGCACGCGCAGCGGGTTCGGCGCTGCTGGGGCAACAGCCGCTCACCATCGTCGATATCGGTGCCCAGGAACTGGAAGACGAACAGCATATTTATGCGCCGCTGAGCAGCGGGCTGCCCTACCGCGTGATCGGCTTCGAGCCCTTGCAGGACAAGATAGCCGCGGCACTGGCACGCCACCCGGACGCGCCGCTGACGCTCTACCCCACCTTCATCGGCGATGGCGCAGCACACACCTTCCACATCAATAACTACGATGCCACCTCGTCGCTGCTGCCGCTGAACCACGCACTGACCTCGCAACTGGTGGACCTGAGCCAGCTGGCCACCGTGAAAACCGAAGCGGTCAGCACCAGCACGCTCGATCAGGTACTCGCCGAAACACCCCGGGTCGACTTTCTCAAGCTCGATATACAGGGTTTCGAGATGCCGGTTCTGGAACATGCGAGCGCGGTACTGCAGCGGACCAATGTGATCCATTGCGAAGTATCGTTTGCACCGATCTATGCGCAACAGGCGCTGTTCTCGCAAGTTGAAACCCTGCTGCGTGAAGCCGGCTTCGAGTTTATCGATTTCAGTTCGGAATGCCGTTATGCCTACCATAACGAGGCCGCTGTGAGCGGGCGCGACCGGCTGGGCTGGGGCGATGCGATTTTCTTCCGTCGTCCGGAGTTACTCAGCGACAGTCGCGACCTGCTGGCACAAAGCCTGATTGCACTGCTGGTGTATCAGAAACCGAGTCTGGCAGCGCGCCTTGCGGAACGGGCCGATGCACTCGGTGGCAGCGCCATCGCGCCCCTGTTCGCTAAGCTGTAATCACCTGCGCGAGAGAGCGATGAGTTTCATTTCCTACGCCCAGAACTACGAAGACGTGCTGCTGTGGCGCGCCCTCAAGGATGTGCCGAACGGCTTCTATATCGACGTCGGCGCCAACGATCCGGAACTGCATTCGGTCACCAAGGCGTTCTACGATCAGGGCTGGTCCGGCATCAACATCGAGCCGATGCCGTCCTATGGCGCGGCATTCCGCGAACAGCGCCCGCGCGACATCAACCTGAACGTGGCGGCAGGCGCCAGTAGCGGCAGCATCACCCTGTTCGATATTCCGGAAATTAACGGCTGGGCCTCCACCGATGCCGAGGTGGCGGCTAACCATCGCGCCCACGGCCATCAGGTGGTCGAACACAGCGTACCGCTGCTGACGCTGAGCGAGATCTGTCGCGAGCATGTGCGCGGTCCTGTGCACTTCCTCAAAGTGGACGTGGAAGGTTTCGAAGCCGACGTACTACGCGGCATGGACTTCCGCGTCTGCCGCCCGTGGATCGTGGTGGTCGAAGCGATCATGCCGAATAGCCGCGACAGCAACCATGGCGCCTGGGAAGCGCTGGTGACCGATCACCAGTACCGCTTTGTCTGGTTTGATGGTCTGAACCGCTACTACGTGGCCGAAGAACATGCCGAACTGGCGCAGCACCTGCAACTGCAGCCGAATGTCTTCGATGACTACCTGACCCACCATCTGGACAAGGCCTGGGCACGCGGCAAGCGGCTCGATCAGGAACTCAAACACGCCTGGGAAGTGAGCGTACAGGCTGACCAGCGTGCCACCACACTGGAACAGGCAGTCGCAGCCAGCACGGCGCGGGCAGAACAGCTGGCGCAGGATGTCGCCAGCAGCGCAGCACGCGCCCAGCAACTGACGCTGCAGACTTTGCAACTGCAAGCCGATCTGCGCCAGTCGGAAGCAACCGTGCGCCAGCTGGATGCCAATCTGCATCAGACCGCCGACTGGGGCAAAGATCTGGAACAGCGCCTGCTGGCCGTCTACGCTAGCAGTTCGTGGCGCATCACCGCGCCGCTGCGCTTCCTGATGCGACGCGGCGAGAACAGTCTGCCCAATCTGGCGCGCCGCGCCGCACGCGGCGCCCTGCGCCGCGCAGTACGCTGGCTGACCACCCGCGAAACCCTGCGGCGCGTCCTGCTGCCGCTGATCGTGCGCTCGCCCTTGCTGAGTCGCCTGGTCAGCCGTGGCCTGCACGTCATCAAACAGGGTAGCGGCCCGGCTGCCGGCGCAGCCGACGTACCGCACCTGCAGCGCGAACTGCCGCAATCGGCGCGCAAAGTCCTCGACGACCTGCGCCGCGCACAACAAACCGGACAACACTAAGCATGCGTCTCGTCATCGATCTTCAAGCCTGCCAGAACGGCGCCGCCCGCAACCCCGATGCCATCGTCGCGCTGGTGCAGGCGCTGGTGTGCAGCGCCGCCACCCGCCCGCAAGCCCATAGCGTCATCCTCGCGCTTGATGAACGCCAGCAGGACAGCATCGATGCGCTGCGGCGCACCTTCGACGATCTGCCGGCACAGCTGCGCAGCTACCGCACGCCAGCCGGCAGCGGCTGGACGCAACAGGCCGCAGCACTGGTGCGCGACGGTTTTCTGGCCAGCCTGAATCCGGACGTGGTGCTGGCACCGGGACTGTTCGATCTGGCGCTCAACGACACCCTGTACGGCGCTGGTCCGCAGCAGGCGCTGATGGTCTACACCCTGGCCGACGCCACGCAGGAAAGCAGCCTGCCGGCGCGCCAGCAGCAATGCCTACGCGATGCCGCACTGGTGCTGCGCGATAGCATCTTCGACAATCCCGGCCAGTCTGCCAGCCAGCTCTGGCTGACGCTTGAAACCACGTTGGACGCGGCACAGGCGCGCCGTGCGCCTGATGGCAGCAGCGCCAGCGGCAGCAACAGCGCCACCGGGACACGACCGGCACTGGCCTATATTTCGCCACTGCCACCGGAAAAATCCGGCATCGCCGATTACAGCGTGGAACTGATCGCCGAACTGCAAGCCTACTATGACATCACGCTGGTGGTCTGCGCCGCGTCGGCGCCAGGCGTCGCCGCCACCAAACTGGGGCAAAGCTTGCCGCTGCTCACGCCCGAGCAGTTCGACGCCCGCGCTGCGCAATTCCCGCGCCGGCTCTACCACTTCGGTAACTCGAACGCCCACCAGTACATGTTCGCGCTGCTGGAACGTCACCCCGGCATCGTGGTGCTGCATGATTTCTTCCTCAGCGGCGTGATCGACAATATGCAGCGTGACGGCGTTCAGCCACTGGCCTACACCCAGGCGCTGTACGTTTCGCATGGTCATACCGGCCTGCTGGCGCAGAAGGAACTGGGGCACAACCCGTCGATCTGGGCCATGCCCGCCAATAAGGCGGTACTTGATCAGGCCAGTGGCGTGATCGTCCACGCCGATTTTTCGCGCACCCTTGCCGAGCAATGGTATGGCGCCGGCACTGCCGACCAATGGCATACCCTGCCGCTACTGCGTGGTCTGCCCGCCGCCATGGCACAGCACAGCGCCGAGCAGAATCGCGCCAGCGCACGCCGCCAGCTGGGACTGGCTGACGAAGTGTTCCTGATCAGCAGCTTCGGCATGCTGGGCCCTACCAAACTCAATCACCGTCTACTCGACGCGTTTCTGGCCTCGCCACTGGCGCAGCAGGCGCACTGCCAGCTGGTGTTGGTCGGCGAAAACGAAGCCGGCCAGTATGGCGCGGAACTGCAACGCAAAATCGCCAGCGCCGATTGCGCCGCCAGCATCCGCATCACCGGCTTTGTCAGCGCCGACGACTACCAGCACTATCTGGCTGCCAGCGACGTCTCGGTGCAACTGCGCACCCAGACCCGCGGCGAGACCTCGGCCTCGGTGCTGGACTGCCTGCTGCACGGCGTGCCGACCATCATCAATGCGCACGGCGCTGCCGCCACCCTGCCCGACCAGGTACTCATCAAACTGCCGGATCTGTTCGACGATGTCGCACTGAGCGCCGCCCTGACCGAGCTCTACACCTCGCCGCAGCGACGCGCCGCGCTGGCCGCTGCCGGTCGCAGCCACGTCCAGCAGCAACACGCACCGGCTGCCGTCGGCCGCCAGTATCACGCTGCCATCGAAGCACTGACCCGCAACAGCGCCGACGCGCACTACCGGCGCCTGCTAGATGCCCTGATTTCTCTGCCGGGCAAGGGCGCCGACGAAGCGCAACTGATCGGTGCTGCCAGCGCGATCGCCGCCAACCAGCCTGCCCAGCCGCCACGCCAGTTGCTAGTCGATATTTCGGCACTGGTGCAGGTCGATCACAAGACCGGTATCCAGCGGGTGGTGCGCAGTATTCTGCTGGCACTGATCAAAGCACCGCCGCCGGGCCTGCGCATCGAACCGGTGTACGGCGAAGGCGGCAACCGCAGCTACCGCTATGCGCGCAACTTCACCACCGCGATGCTGGGTGTGCAGTCGCCGCAACTCGAAGACGCGCCGATCGAAACCCGCCCCGGCGACGTGTTCCTCGGGCTCGATCTGGCCTCCAACAGCACCACCCAGAACCAAGCGCAGCTGCTGGCCATGCGCCGCCGTGGCGTCGCCGTCTGGTTTGTGGTGTATGACCTGTTGCCGGTGCTGCGTCCCGAATGCTTTGTGTTCGGCGCCGAAAAGTATTACAGCGACTACCTCGACACCATCAGCTACGCGGCCGATGGCATCGTCACCATTTCGCGCGCCGTCTCGGACGAGCTGGCGGCATGGCTGGCAGCCCGTCCCAACCGCCGTCAGGCCCCGCTCAAACTCAGCTACTTCCACTTGGGCGCCGACATCGATGCCAGCGCGCCGAGTACTGGCCTGCCGGACAATGCCGCACAGGTGCTGGCCGCACTCGACGCCGCACCGACCCTGCTACTGGTGGGCACGCTGGAGCCGCGCAAGGGACAGGCGCAGGCACTGGCTGCGCTAGAACTGCTGTGGCAGAAGGGCGTGGCCATCAACCTGGTCATCGTCGGCAAAAATGGCTGGCTGGTCGATGCACTGGCCAAGCAACTGGAACAGCACCCGCAGCGCGAACAGCGTCTGTTCTGGCTGCCGGGCGTGTCCGACGAAATGCTGCAAAAGCTGTATCAGGGCTGTGCTGCCCTGCTGGCGCCCTCGGAAGGCGAAGGCTTTGGTCTGCCGCTGATCGAAGCGGCCCAGCACCAGTTGCCTATCATCGCACGCGGCATCCCCGTGTTCCGCGAAGTGGCGGGCCAACATGCCTACTATTTTGATGGCAAGCAGCCACAGGCACTGGCCGAGGCCATCGAACAGTGGCTGGCGCTGCACGCACAGGGCCTGGCGCCGCAATCGCAGGCCATGCCCTGGCTGACCTGGGCGCAAAGCGCTCAGCAGTTGATGGCAGCGACTGTCCACGGCCACAGCCACGCCAGCGTGGCGGCGGACGGGATTGCGCCGCAATTGCTGGTAGATGTTTCGGCGATCGCCCGCGAAGATCTGAAAACCGGCATCCAGCGCGTGGTGCGCGCCCAACTAGCCGAACTACTGGCCCAGCACAGCAGCCAGTATCAGGTGCTCCCCGTGTATCTGAGCGACGAGGGCGAGCGCTGGCACTATCGCTACGCGCGCCGCTACCTGCACACGCTAGCCGGCACCGACAGCTATGGCGTCGTCGATGAAGAAGTCAAAGTGCGCGCCGGCGATGTGTTCTACAGCCCCGATTTCTATCCGGGCGCCGTCACCGAAGCAGCGCGCACCGGCCTGTATCAGCGCTGGCGCGCCGCCGGGGTCAGCATCAACTTCCTGATCCACGATCTGCTGCCTGTGCTGCGCCCGGAATTCTTCCCGTCGCGGGTCGATGATGTGTTCGAAAAATGGCTGCACACCGTCAGCAGCAATGCCGACCGTCTGCTGTGCATCAGCGCCGCCGTGGCTGACGAAACCCGTGACTGGCTACGCCAGCAGGCGCCGCAACGTGCGCTGCCCGAGTTCGCGGTGCTGCACCACGGTGCCGACATCGCCGCTTCGATGCCGAGCACCGGTCTGCCCGATGATGCGGCGGCGGTACTGGCCGACATCACTTCGGTCGCCAGCTTCCTGATGGTTGGCACCATCGAGCCGCGCAAAGGCCACCTGCAGGCGCTGGACGCTTTCGAGCAGCTGTGGGCTGCCGGGGTCGACGTGCGGCTGGTGATTGTCGGTGGCGAAGGTTGGAAAGGGCTGGCCGACAGCCAGCGCCGCACCATTCCCGCCATCATGGCACGCCTGCGCAACCATCCGGAGCTGGGTCGCCGCCTGCACTGGCTGCACGGCATCAGCGACGAATATCTGGAACGCGTCTACCGCGATTGCGCCTGCCTGCTGTTCCCCAGCGAAGGCGAAGGCTTCGGCCTGCCGCTGATCGAAGCGGCGCGCCACGACCTGCCCCTGCTGACGCGCGACATTCCCGTATTCCGCGAAATCGCCGGCGCGCACGCCCACTACTTCGCCGGCAGCAGCGGCGCCGAACTGGCAGCGGCCGTGCAGGAATGGCTGCGTCTGCACGCCACCGGCGAGCACCTCGGTTCGGCCGGTATGCCATGGCAGACCTGGGCCGACAATGCCCGTACCCTGACCGGGATCCTGTTTGCGCCAGCGGCAAACGGCTAACCCACTAACGCTCACCTATCACTGCGCCCCAACCGCCACGGCACCCGAACCATGTCCAACACCACCGCCCGTATCGCTGTCGTCATCCCCAGCTACAAGGTCACCCGCCATATTCTGGGCGTGATCGCCGCCATCGGCACGGAAGTCGAACGCATTTACGTGGTCGATGACTGCTGCCCCGACCAGTCCGGCCAGTACGTGCGCAAGCACTGCAGCGATGCCCGCGTGGTGGTGCTCGAACACGCGCAGAACCGCGGGGTCGGCGGCGCCGTGATGAGCGGCTATCAGGCCGCGATTGCCGAGGGCATGGACGTGATTGTGAAAATCGATGGCGACGGCCAGATGGATCCGGCGCTGATTCCCGACTTCATCGGGCCGATTCTGGCCGGGGTAGCCGATTACACCAAGGGCAACCGCTTCTACGATCTGGAGCAGATCGGCGCGATGCCGCCGGTACGCCTGTTCGGCAATGCCGTGCTGTCGCTGCTGACCAAACTCTCGTCCGGCTACTGGAATCTGTTCGATCCGACCAATGGCTATACCGCCATCCACGCCGAAGCGGCGCGCCACCTGCCGTTCGATAAGATCAGCCAGCGCTACTTCTTCGAAACGGACATGCTGTTCCGTCTCAACACCCTGCATGCGGTGGTGACCGATGTGCCGATGGATGCCGTGTACGGCGATGAAGTGAGCAATCTGAAAGTGTCCAAGATCGTCACGGAATTCCTCGCCAAGCACGCGCGCAATTTCATCAAGCGGCTGTTCTACAACTACTATCTGCGCAATATGTCGCTGGCCTCGATCGAACTGCCGCTGGGTCTGCTGATGATCTTCAGTGGCCTCGGCTACGGCATCTGGCACTGGGCCGATTCGGCGCGCGCCGGTGTCGGCACGCCAGCCGGTACGGTGATGCTGGCGGCCCTGCCGCTGCTGATGGGGATGCAGCTGGTGCTGGCTTTCCTGGCCTACGACATCGCCGCCGTCCCGCGTCAGCCGCTGCACCGCAAGCTGTTCCGCCGTCACCGCAAGCAGGCAGGCGCCGCCCATGACTGAGCACCGTCCGCAATTTGCCGTGTTCGTGCTGGGCGGCCTGCTGTGCGCCGCGCTCGACGTCGGCCTGATGCAGCTCCTGCTGTGGCAAGGTAGCAGCGCCCTGCTGGCCACCTCGGGCGGTTTTCTGGCCGGCCTGCTACTCAACTACGCATTCCACGCACGCGTCACCTTCGGGCGACTCGCCTCCGGTGGCAGTTTCCTGCGTTTTCTCTGCGTCGTCGCGATTAATTATATGATCACACTAGCGCTGGTCAGTCTGGCCCTCGCGCTGGCTTTCCCACCAATGGCCGGCAAACTGCTGTCGCTGCCGGTGGTGGCGGTTAACGGTTTCCTGCTCAGCAAGCATTGGATCTTCAAGTGATTACATTCGCCAACGTCGAAACCACCCCTGAGGCGCTGCAACGCTATCGCGCCCTGTTCACTGCCTGCTTCCCCGCTGGCGCGGCAGAACGCTTCAGCGCCGAGTATCTGGACTGGCTGTACCGCGCCAATCCCGATGGCCGCGTGATCGGCTTCGACGCCTGGGATGGCGACACGCTGGCGGCCCACTACGTCTGCCTGCCCGCGCAGGCGCGCTTCGAAGGCCAGACCGTGCGCGTGCTGCTGTCGCTGAACACGGCCACCCACCCGTCCTATCAGGGACAAGGCCTGTTCAGCCAGCTGGCCCATATGTGTTATGACGCGGCCACCGCGCTCGGCTTTGACGCAGTGTACGGCGTCGCCAATGCCAATAGCACGCCCGGCTTCATCCGCAAGCTCGGTTTCCAGCTAGTCGGCCCGCTGGAAGCGCGCATCGGCTTCGGCCCCCTGCTGCGCAAGGACAGCCAGCGCACGGCCTCGTTCGAACGGCACTGGAGTGCTGCCGCACTGGCATGGCGCTGCGCCAATCCCAACAATCCGGTACAACGCCGCAACGGCGCACAGGGTAGCGAATTTTTCGCGCCCTCGCTGAGTCCGCTGCTGCCGGCCATCGCCACGCTCGCGCACGCACCTGCCACCCCGGCGGTTGCCAGCGTGCGCTGGGCATCGCCGCTGCGCCTGTTCATCGGCATGCTGCCGGAGGCAGAACGGGCTTACTGGAACTACGCAAGCATTCCGCAGCGCTTGCGCCCTTCGCCGCTGAACCTGATCTTCAAGCCCCTGTCGGCGCGCGTCACGCGTCTCGATCCGGCGCGGATCCGCTTCAGCTTCCTCGATTTTGATGCGTATTGACGCTGGCGCCGCAATGACGATGGCAAGCAAACCGTCCAGCGCGCTGTTCCTGTTCGCCCATCAGGACGATGAATACGGCGTCTACGCCGCCATCGCCGACTGCGTACAGCGCGGTCTGCAAGTCCAGTGCGCCTACCTGACCTGCGCCAGCGGGGCCCTGGCAGCACAGCGTAATCAGGAATCGCTGGCGGTACTGGCGCGGCTGGGCGTACCGGCTGAGGCCGTCAGTTTTGCCGGCGATACACTGGCCATCGCCGACGCCAGCCTGCCACAGAGGCTGGCCGCTGCGGCAGGCTGGCTGGAACAGTGGTTCACGGCAGCACTGGCTGAACACGGCAGCATCGAAACCATCTACGTCACGGCATGGGAAGGCGGCCACCACGATCACGATGCCCTGCATGCGCTGACCTGCCTGCTCGCGGCGCGCCATGGGCTGCTCGCGTGTGTGCGTCAATACTCGCTGTACAACGCCAAAGGCTGTCCGGCGCCGCTGTTCCGCGTGCTGGCACCGCTCAGCGAAAACGGTGCCGTCAGCCGCAGCCGTCTGCCCTGGCGCCAGCGCTGGCAGCATCTGCGGCTGTGCCTGATGTATCCGTCCCAGCGCAACACCTGGATCGGCCTGTTTCCGTTTGTGCTGCTGCACTATCTGCTGCGCGGCGACCAGCAACTGCAGGCAGTAGCACTGCAACGCCTGCAGCAACGTCCGCACGCTGCCGCGCTGTACTATGAAAACCGGCGTTTCTACCGCTGGGAACAATTGCAGCAGGATCTACAGGCTTTACAGCGCTTGCTGCAGGAATGGCAGCCAGCGCAGCAGGGGCTCAGTGGCCGCTAGCGCCAGAATTGCGGGCGGCACAGCGCGGCAGCATCAGCATCAGCAGCGTAGCCGGCCAGCCCGGCTTGTTTTCCC
Organism: Oxalobacteraceae bacterium; assembly: GCA_027490725.1. Taxonomy (GTDB): domain Bacteria; phylum Pseudomonadota; class Gammaproteobacteria; order Burkholderiales; family Burkholderiaceae_D; genus Rugamonas. The sequence continues at coordinate 45,197 of JAIXXN010000079.1, read as the reverse complement.
CAGGAATTAGTTTATAAATAATATTGGTATAATTTACAGTGTCCCGCCACCCTTACCGAGCTTTTATGTCCGCCCTGCGTCCTACTTCGCCGGCTCCCTCCCATATTGCCCCGCTGCTGACAGCGCTGGCATTGCTGGTGCTGTTCGTGCTGATCTGGCGGAATCAGGCGGCCTATCCGCTGGTGTTCATGGATGAGTGGAGCTATAGCAGCTTTGCCCGTCTGCAGCCACTCGCCGAAGCCAGCGTGCCCTCGTATCTGTATCTGGCACTGTTCGGTCTGACCAATGCCTGCGGCGAGGCCTTCCTGCAATGTACCCGCATCGGCAATGCCATGCTGGTGGTGGGCGCCGTACCATTCTTCTACCTGACCGGGCGGCGCTACTGCAGCGCGCCGCTGGCAGCAGCGCTGTCCTTGCTGGCGGTACTGGCACCGTTCAACAGCTACACCGTGTACTTCATGCCGGAAGCGATGTATTTCTTCGGCTTCAGCGTGTTCAGCTGGGCCGTGCTGGCGCTACACGAGCAGCGCCCGGATCTACTCACGGCCGCCCTTGGTGGCGCGCTGCTCGGTGCGCTCAGTCTGATCAAAGTCCACGCCCTGTTCCTGACGCCGGCACTGCTGGCCTTTATCTGGTACTGCGGCTGGCGCCGCAAGGGCTGGCGTGCCCTGCTGTTACTGGTGCCGGCCAGTAGCGTGATCGGCATCAGCTGCCTGCTGGCGGTGAAACTGGCACTTGGCTACGCGCTGGCCGGCAAAGCCGGTCTGAGCCTGCTGGGCAGCTTCTACGGCGGCCATGCCAGCAACAGTTCCGGTCTGGCCCATCTGCTGCCGGTACTGCTGGCGGCATGGCAAAGCCTGCGCGGCCATCTGCTCGGGCTGGTGCTGATGTATGCGCTGCCACTGGCTGCCCTGCTGACACTGGCGTTCAGCCCGGCGCAGCGCCGCGCCCTGCCCGGCGGCGCCAGACTCAGTCTGTTTACGGCACTGATGCTGGGGGCCGCACTGGCCATGACAGCCGCCTACACAGGCTCGATTGCCAGCGCCGCAGCGGGCGAAGGCGAGCGCCTGCACCTGCGTTACTACGATTTCGTGTTTCCCCTGATTTTACTCAGCAGCGCCGCGCTGCTGGCCGCGCCGGACGGTCGGCGCAGCGCGCGCCTGCTGGTGGCAGTGCCGCTGGCTGCAGCGCTGTTGCTGGCGCAGCTGTGGTTGCCCGCGCACTTCCATCCGTCCTTCATCGATGGTCCTGAACTGAGCCAGCCAATGCGCTGGGTCGGCTGGCTGCACCTGCCGCTGCTGGCACTGTGGGTGATTCGTCCCAAACTCAGTCTGCTGGGCTTTTTGCTGGTGCTGACGCCGATAAACTGCGTGGTGGGTGAACTGCAGACCCGTACCATCCTGAGCCGCGCCGAACAGGCCAGCCCTTACGATCTGGCCGGCCGCTATGCACACCAGACCCTGACCCCGGCCCAGCGCGCCAGCCTGAGTGTTGCCGGCGCCGAAGTGCCGGGCCTGTACCGCGCCATGTTCCATGTCGACCAGCGCGATGTCGGCATGGTCAGGCTGCAAGCGGGCGCACCACTGGACCTGACCCAGGCGCCGGGCGACAGCGACTGGCTGCTGGTGGTGGGCGAACACGCCCTGCCGGAGCAGTTGACGGTGCATGGGCGCGGTCCTGGCTACACTTTGCTGCGCCTGCCGGCGCGCAGCCGCTTGCTGCAGACCCTGGAATTCAAACAGCCGGATCGCAGCATCCTCGCCGCTAGCAGCGGACTTGGTGATGCCGAACACTGGGGCAGCTGGACCCTCGGTGAAACGGTAGCGTTGCAGTTTGCCCAGCCGCTGCCGCGCCGCCTGACCATACAGCTGCGCGGCCACGCTTACGGCCCCAACGTCGGCGCACCCGTCATCGCCCGGGTCGGCACACAGCAGCAAACCTTCCGACTGAACGCCAGTGACAGCGAACAAGATGTCACCCTGCAATTCGACACCGATGGTCAGCAGCGCACGCTGCAACTGAACATCCCCCATCCCACCACCCCGCAATCGCAAGGTCAGGGTAATGACCCGCGCGCGCTGGGACTGGGCCTGATTAATCTGCGCATCGCTGAACGCCCTGCCACCCCCTGAATACTGCATCACTACAACAACAATTATGATTATTGGCAACGGCTTACTGGCGCAGGCATGCGCGCCCCACTTCCAGCAGCGCGATGACGTGCTGGTGTTCGCTTCCGGCGTTTCCAATTCGCGCGAAACCCGCGCCGAAGAATATGCCCGCGAACAGGCCATGCTGGAGCAGGCACTAACCCTGAACCTGTTCACCGTCTACTTCAGCAGCTGCTCGGTGCATGACGCAGAACTGGCACACACCCCGTACGTACAACACAAGCGCGCCATGGAGGCGCTGCTCACTACGCGCAGTCGCCAGATGGCGATTATCCGTCTGCCGCAGGTGGTGGGCAGTACCCCGAATCCCTACACGCTGACCAACTACCTGAACGAGCAGATCCGCAGCGGCCAGTCCTTCCAGCTGTGGCTGCGCGCCTGGCGCAACCTGATCGATGTCGATGACGTAGCGGCCATCGTCGCCCAGTTAATCGACCATCACTGGGCCGACGGCGTGATCACCAATGTGGCCTGCCCGTTCTCGGTGCCGGTACCGGAACTGGTGGCAACCTTCGAACAGGTATTGGGCAAGCAGGCCAACTACACGCAAGTCGATGCTGGCGACCATTACCAGCTCGACGTCGAACTGTCGATGGCGGCAGCGCGCAGCATCGGCCTCGAGTTCGGTTCCGATTACATCACCAACCTGATCCGCAAATACTATGGCCACTGAAACCACACTCGCCCTCTCGCTGGTGATTCCCGTCTACGGCAGTGAAAAAGTGCTGCCCGAACTGGTCAGCCGTCTGCAAGCGACGCTCGACACCCTGCCTGCCATCCGTGGCAGCTATGAAGCCATCTTCGTGTGCGACTGCTCGCCCGACCGCAGCTGGCAAGTGCTGACCGAACTGGCAGCGCAATACCCGTGGGTACGCGGCATCGAACTGCGCATGAATGCCGGCCAGCACAATGCCATCATGGCCGGGCTGGCGCGCGCGCGCGGCGCCCTCATCGTCACCATGGACGACGATCTGCAGCACGCGCCGTCCGACATTCCCACCCTGCTGGCAGAACTCGAACGCGGGCGCGATGTGGTGTATGCCAGCTTCGCCCAGCGCCAGCACGCCGCCTGGAAACTGCTGGGCAGCCGCCTGAATGACAAGGTGGCCAGCTACCTGATGAAAAAACCCAGCGGCCTGTATCTGTCGCCGTTCCGCGCCATGCGTGCCAGCATTGCACGCGATGTGCTGCGCTACCACGGCCCGTATGTGTATGTGGATGGCCTGATCCTGTCAGCCACCCGCAATATCGGCAGCGTCACCGTGGCGCACCACGCGCGCTTTGCCGGCGATAGCGGCTACAGCCTGCGCAAATCGATTTCCCTGTGGCTGAAAATGGCCACCAGTTTCTCCATCGTGCCACTGCGTCTGACCTCGTTCGCCGGGATGTTCTTCGCCGGGCTGGGCTTTGTGCTGGCGATTCTGCTGGTGATCCAGAAATTCACGCTGGACCGCATGCCGATCGGCTGGTCCTCGCTGATCGTCACCGTGCTGATCCTCGGCGGCATCCAGCTGGTAGCGCTGGGCATGCTGGGTGAATATCTGGGCCGTGTGCTGCTGACGCTCAATGGACGTCCGCAGTACGTGATCGGTGCCACCGTTGGCCTGCCGGCGGAGCAAGCCTGATGCAGTTTCTGCTCTACTGCCTGTGTGGTGGCCTCGGCGTTTCCACCGATTACCTGCTGTACCACTTCAGCATCAGCTATGGCCTGTGGTACCAGAGCGCGAATGCGCTTGGCTATCTGGGCGGCACGCTGCTCAGCTTCACCCTGAACCGCATCATCACCTTCCGCCAGCGCGACCGCGTGCTGCAGCGCCTCGCCCTGTTCCTCGGCGTGGCCGCTGTCGGCTACACGGCCTCGGCCATGCTACTGTGGCTGCTGGTGCAACAGGCCGGGCTCGATGCCCGTCTGTCCAAGCTGCTGACTTTACCGATGGTGGTGGTGCTGCAATTCGCTCTGAACCGTCGCTTTACTTTCCAGGCCGCGCCCGCCGCGCCTCACTCTGAAACTGCACAATGAACCAAGCTTCCACCTCCACTCCTGAGTATGATGTCGCCATCGTCGGCGCCGGCTTTACCGGCCTCAGTGCCGCCCTCGATCTGGCCCGTGCCGGCCAGCGTGTGCTGGTACTGGACGGCGACAGCGGCCCCGGCGGTCTGGCCGGTACCTTCCAGTTCCGCGATGGCGTGACCATCGAGAAGTTCTACCACCACTGGTTCGACAACGATCTGTATGTGCCGCAACTGGTGCGCGAACTGGGGCTGGAAGGCGAGATCCAGATCATGCCGTCCAAGACCGGTATGTATTTCAATGGCCGCCACTGGCGTTTGTCCACCCCGCTCGACCTGCTGCGTTTCAAACCGCTGTCGCTGTTCGACCGCATCCGCCTCGGCCTGCTGGTGCTGCAGGTACGCCGCGTCAAGGACTGGCGCGCCATCGAACACCTGACCATCCGCGAATGGCTGGAGCCGCTATGCGGCAAGAATGTCTACCGCGTAGTGTGGCAGCCGCTGATCGAAAATAAATTCGGCATCTTTGCCGACGCCATCAACGCCGTCTGGATGTGGAAAAAACTGGTGCTGCGCGGAAGTACCCGCGACGCCAAAGGTGGCGAACAGCTGGCTTATTTCAAGGGTGGCTTCGGCCGGCTGGCGCAGGCCATGGCCGACGAAATCACCCGCCTCGGCGGCACGGTGCAGTATGCTGCGCCCGTCACCGGGATTAGCAGTGACGCCACAGTGCAACAACAGGGTCAGCAAATTCAGGCCCTGCACACCGCGGCGCGCAGCTACACGGCGCGCGAATATCTGTTCACTCCCGCACTCCCGATCATTGCCGATATTTTCCAGAACGGCAGTGGCGCCGATCCCGCCTGGCTGGCCAGTCTGCGCCGCGTCAAATATCTGGCGAATGCCTGTCTGGTGCTGCAACTGGACCGCAGCCTGTCGGACACCTACTGGCTCAACGTCAACGATCCCGGCTTCCCGTTTGTCGGCGTGATCGAGCACACCAATTTCGACAGCCCGGCCAATTATGAGGGCAAGCACATCGTGTTCCTGTCGCGCTATCTGGCCAAGGAAGATCCGCTGTGGGGCATGGAAGATGGCGCCTATCTGGACTTCGCTCTGAGCCATCTGCAACGTATGTTCCCGGCCATGCAGCGCGACTGGATCTGCGATTACCAGATCTGGCGCGCCGATTATGCCCAGCCGGTTACCGAGCGCAATTACTCGTCGTATGTGCCGCCCGTAGAAACACCGTTTGCGAATGCCCGCATCAGCAGCATGGCGCAGATCTATCCGGAAGACCGTGGCACCAACTACGCGATCCGCGAAGGCCGCGCCGCCGCGCGCGCGCTGCTGGCGCGGCTGGGCGGGGAGCGCTGAGATGGCGGCCTACCCGGATCAGGCGCAGCGCCAGAATGGCCTGCGCACCTTGCTGCTGGCACTACTGGTACTGGCCCTGCTGCCGCTGGTGCTGGGCGGCATGGATGCGCTGTATGCACATTCCACCGATCTGGGTCACCACTACGCGCTGACGGCGCGTCTGTATCAGGACTGGTCGCTGCCGCCCGGCATCGATCACAGTCTGGGCGAAATGAATTTCTATCCGCGCGGCGCGCACCAGCTGGCGGCACTGCTGGGCAAGCTGCTCGGTTCGCCACTGGCCGGCATGCAGCTACTGTCCGGCCTGTCCATCGCCATCATCTGGGCCGCGCTGAGCGCGGTGCTGCTGGCACTGCCCCTGCGGGCGGGCTGGTGCTGCGCCCTGCTGCTGGCCGGACTGATGCTGGGCAACGCCAATAGCCTGCAACTGTTTCTCCATGGTAGCGAGATCGGTGGCTACTACTTTTACGCCCAGCTGGTTGGCCATGCCGCTGCCTTGCTGGTGCTACTCACGGTATTGAAACTGGAACAGCGTGGCGCACCCGCCTGGTGCCGCCATCTGATCGTGATCGCCGGGATGGCTGGCGTGGCACTGATCCACTTGCTGCCTGCCTCGGAATTACTGGGCTTGCTGGGCGCCAGCCTGCTGCTCGAACTGCTGCAAAAGCGTCCGAGCCTACGCCAGTTGCTGTCCAGTGCCGCACTGGCGCTCGGTGGTGCGCTGGTGTTCGTCAAACACCCCAGCTACCTCGGCATGAAGGTGATCGCCGCCAACAACGGGGTCCTCGATCTGCAGTATTTCCAGAGCATGCCGCGCATCGCCGCACTGGCGCTGGCGGTGCTAGGCCTGGCGCTGTTGCTGGCATGGCGCTGGCGGTCGCTGGCACAGCAGGCGCAAGGCGGCCCGAGCCTGGGACTGAAGTATCTGGCGCTGTACGGTGTAGCCGTGAGCGGCATGTGTCTGCTGCAGTTGCTGGCGCTCAAGCTGGGACAGGGTTCCGAATATGCCGTGAAAAAACACATCTTTGCGCTCGATAGCGCCTTGCTGCTGTTGCTGGCAACGCTACCGATGCTGCGCAACTGGCAAGCGCGTCCGGTGGCCAGTGCTGCCGAGCGCAGCAGCGCACAGCTGTTGCTACTGCCGGCGCTGGCAGCGCTCAGCTGCTATGCGGTGCAACCGCAAGGACCGGCACGCGACGCTTCCGATCTGGTGCAGATAGAACATCAGCTGACGCTGCGCCGCGATCTGCTGCTCGCGGCCACGCCGGCACGCAATGTCTACGTGCTGCAGATGGATCATAGCGATACCTATCTCGACTATATGTTCAGTCTCGGCATCTTCCGCACCAGCCGCGAAGCGGCATTTCAGATGCTGGCACCGCTGGGCGAAGCCAAACTGGACGGGATCGTGCTGACGGGTCAGCACTCCGCCCTTAGCAAGCTCGGGCAGTGCGCCCTGCCCGCTTCCAGCGCCGCTTTCCCGATGCTGGAAGCACGCTGCGTGACGCGCGAACTGGTGGCTGCCCAGCCGGTGATCGAACTCGGCAGTAAGGCCCTGCCGCCACCGTGCACCATCCGCGGCTTCAGCTTCCCCGAGCCGACCGGCCGCTGGAGCGAACAGCCCAATGCCAGCATCGAGTGTCCGCTGCCGCAGCTGGCAGGCCAGCGCCCGCACAGCATCACGCTGCATGCTTCGGGGTTTGTGCAAGCCGAACGCAGCCAGCGCCTGCAGGTCCGCGTCAATGGCGGTGCGCAGCAAAACTTTGTGTTCGACGCGGCCCACCCGCTGCAGCAGATCACGCTCGCGCTGCCAGCGGGTCAGGGCAGCAGCGTCACGCTGGCGCTCACCCTGCCCGATGCCACCTCGCCGCATGCCATCGGCATGAATGACGATCAGCGCCTGCTCGGCATCATGCTGGCGCGGCTGGAATTCCGCTAGGTCGGACTGGGTGGTCGCGCGCTGCTAGCGCCCCTCAGGGCGCCAGACCCAGCTGGCGGGCGTAGCTGCTGGCCACGTACAGATCGCCGTCATAGCTGAGGTGATGGGTATCGCGGTACATCAGCTTACCGTCCAGCATCACATGGCAACGGCTGGCGTCGCATAGCGGTGCCGCCGTATCGAATACGCGCACTTGCGGGAAGTCCTTGAGCACCCGCGCCACAATCGCCGCATGTCCTGCCACATTGCGCTCGAAGGTCGCGCGCGGCAAGCTGCACTCTTTCCCTGCACCGACCAGTCCCATTGCGGGACGGCCGATACAGGAGCGCGGTTCGAAGTCCAGCATCGGCACATCGTTGACCCACACCACCTGCTTGCCGGCCGCCAGAAAACGTTGCAGGGTCAGGTGCAGCGCCGCCACCGTCGCCACGCCTTCCGGATTGCCTTCGTGCAGCTTGAGTGCCGTCGACAGAATCACCGTGCGGATGCTGGCCGTGTTCAAGGCCAGCTCCAGCATGCGCGGGGTGGCTTGCTGATACGGATCATCGCCGCTCGGCAAACCGATAAACGGCACGCGGGTACCCAGCATCAGTAAATTGCCGCCGTGCTGGTGATAGTAGCGCGTCAGCCCGGCCACCAGATGGTAGGCATGGCTGTCGCCCACCAGCGCCACGCTCGGCTCCTGCTGCACCTGATCAAGCAGGCAGTAGGCATATTTGCTGGCGAAGCCGTAGCGGGCCTTGCAGGCCTCGGCATTGGCCACATCTTCGACCACGATCAGTGACTTCTGCAGCGCGGCATTGGCGACGATGCCCGGGCGTTGCGGCAGGCCGGCCTGACTGGCCAGCCAGCCACCGGCCAGCGCCACCAGCGTCATCACCACGCTGAGCGCGGCGACCGTGTGGCGGCCCGAGCGCAGCGGTCGTTCCACTAGCCGGTAGGTCAGCCAGGCCAGCATTAACGCCAGCAGCACGGCTGCCGCGCGGATTTCCGGTGCCGGTTGGGCTGCATGCAGGATGTGGGCGAACGACAACAGCGGCCAGTGCCACAGATACAGGGGATAGCTGATCAGGCCGATCCATACCAGCGGGCGCTGCGCCAGCAGATAGCGGTTGCAGAACGCTTGCGGGCCGGCCGCAATCAGCAGCAACGCGCCACTGGTCGGCAGCAGCGCCCACCAGCCGGGGAAAGCCCGGGCACGGGTAATCCACACCAGTCCGGCCACCAGCAGCGCCATGCCGAGCACACTGTACAGATTAGCGCGCTGCGCGCTGAGTGGTGCCGCCGGGCTGGGCTGCCCGCGCAGCAGGCCGTACAGCGTCTGGCCATGCAGGGTCAGATAGGCCAGCAGACTGCCCATTAGCAACTCCCAGACCCGGCTCGCCGGCGAATAGAACGTTGCCGTCGGATAGCGGTGCACCAGCGCCACATTCAGCAGGAACGACAGGCCGCCCAGCAGCAGCGCCCAGCGCCACGCCGACTGGCGCCAGCGCTGCGCCAGCAGCAACAGGATAGGCCAGAAAATATAGAATTGTTCCTCGATGCCGAGCGACCACAGATGCAGCAGCGGCTTGGTGTCGGCCGCCGTATCGAAATAGCCAACCTCGCTCCAGAGCAGCAGATTCGAGACAAAGCCGGCGCCAGCGACCAGATGGCGGCCCAGCATTTTGAATTCGTCGGCAAACAGCACGAACCAGCCGGCCACGCTGCAACTGATCAGCACCAGCGTCAGCGCCGGGAAGATGCGCCGGATGCGGCGGCCATAGAAGCGTGCAAAGCTGAAGCGCTGCTCGGCCATCTCGCCCATGATGATGCGACCGATCAGATAGCCGGAAATAATGAAGAAGATATCGACGCCGATGAAGCCACCGGGCAGCAGCGCCGGGAAGGCATGGAACAGCACCACGGCCAGTACCGCAATCGCCCGCAGGCCATCGATATCGGGCCGGTAGGCCGGATGGGGCGGTGCAACGATGGGCGCCGGGCTGGTGCCGGTGGGCAGTGATTCACGTTTCATGGCAACAGACGGGGAGCGAAAAGTCGCCCATTGTAAACTAGCCCGCCAGCGATCACGGCCCGTGGAATTGCAGAAATTGTAAAAATTCGCGACCAGAAAAACACAACGCGCCCCGCAGAAACTGGGGGGCGCGCTCGGGGTCGGCCATGCCGACGGGGACTGCCGCTTAAAACTTAAGCTTGACGAGCTTTGCGACGGGCAACAGCGCCCACCAGTGCCAGACCGGCCAGCAGCATGCCATAGGTTTCTGGTTCAGGTACGGCAGCGGTCACCGAGATATTGTCCAGCGAGGTACCGAGCGAATCATCCGAACCCACGGCTGCGAAGCGCAGGGTGCTCGAACCGGCAACGCCGACCAGATCCAGGGTTTTGGTGGTCCAGCTGCTGGCGTTGGAGAACACGCCCTGGCTGGTGCCGTTCCAGAACACTTCGATACCCTGCGAGCTCAGTGCTACACCGGCGCGATCCTGAATCGCGAAGCTCAGGCTGTAGTGCTGGCCAGCGCTGGTGCTCAGCGACTGCGAAATCGACATATTGTTGTAGCCATCAAGTTCTACGAAGTTATTGCCTTCAACAGCAACACCTTCGACATGGTTACGGATTTCCAGACCCGCACCACTGGCCATCCAGCCCGGTACTTCCGGGAAGACCTTCCAGGCACCGGAGGCAACGGTGGTGTCTTCAAAACCACCATTGACCACCAGTTCGGTCGTAGCAGCGTGGGCTTGACCAGCCACCAGAGCAGCGATCACAGCAACGAGTTTGAAAATGTTAGTAGCGCGCATCAGGAATCCCTTGTAGTTGATTTTGAACAACTTATATTTACACTTCAATATCGTTAGTGTATTCATTACATCAAATTCCGTCCAGCACTTTTTGATGTAAATTTAAAAATTCATTTTCCACATGGAAATTAACCAACAACTCCCCTCAAACCATCCGGAACGCTGCCCCAAAAACAAACGCGACCCGCAGTGACTGGGGGTCGCGTGGCGGCCGGCGTGGCCGGCAGCGCTGTAACGGTGAGCGCGGTGAGCGCAGTGATCAGGCCTGACGCGACGCTTTACGGCGGGCAACGACACCTACCAGTGCCAGACCGGCCAGCAGCATGCCATAGGTTTCCGGTTCCGGAACTGCCGAGATCAGCGACACTTTATCCAGCGAGGTACCATAGGAATCGCTGGTGCCACGGGCGCTGAACTTCAGCGTGCTCAGACCGGCGACACCCACCAGGTCCAGGGTCTCCAGCTTCCAGTTGGTCGAATTGTTATACACACCTTTGCTGACACCGTTCCAGAACACCTCGATACCTTCCGAGCTGGTTTTGACACCAGGACGGTTTTCAAAGGCGAAGCTCAGCGTGTAGTGCTGACCAGCGGTGGTGGTAACCGATTGCTGCATGGCGCTGTTAGCGGTGGTATCGAGTTCCACGAAATATTTGCCGTCGAATGCCGAGCCGGCGACGTTGTTACGCACTTCGATACCGTGACCGATACCGGTCCAGCCGGTGATGTTGTTATAGATATTCCAGTGGCCGGAGGTCAGCACGGTGTGACCATCGATGGATTCGAAGCTGCCGTTGTTGATCAGCTCTACGGTCGCGGCAGACGCCTGGCCAGCCAGCAGAGCAGCGATAACAGCAACGGACTTGGTGAAGGTAGCAAAGCGCATCTGAATTTCCCCGTAAGTTGTATTGTGTAAATTAGTATTTCTTTTTGGATATTTAAAGTGTAGCGAATGCATGCTCGCTTGTCGAGAAAAATATGATGCATCAATGAAAATATAATTTCCACAAAGAATTAAATTCACAGCCACGCTATGCAGCCGGCGGCTTAGCAAAAAAAAACAGGGGACGCAACGTTATTTTTAAAATAACGTTGCGTCCCCTGTTTTGAGGCAATGCCGCGCAGCGGGTGGCTGCCGGCATGCTGGGTATGTTGCGCTTAGCTGCGCGGCTGGCCACCCAGCAGGAAGGCCAGTTGCTGCTTCGGCTTGGCCGCGGCTGCATTGGCGCTGCCAAGGGTGGCAGTGGCGACTGGCGCCGGGGCTTTGGCTGGCTCGTAAGGTTTCAGGAACCACGGGTCAACTTTTTCGCGCCGACCGGCGTAGCTGCTAGCGCCACTACGCGGTGCGCTGCGCTCGGCGCGGCTGCTGCCGGCGCTGCTGCCGGCACTGCTGCTGGCTGGCGCGCTGCGCGGCGCTTCGTCGCGGCGGCCACGGCGTTCGCCGCGCTCTTCGCTGGCGTAGACCGGAGCCGGGTTGAAGTTACCGAGTTCACCACGCTTGATGGTCTGCTTGATCAGTTTTTCGATGTCGGCCAGCAGGCGTTCATCTTTGTCCGAGTAAATCGACAGCGCGTCGCCGGAGGCGCCGGCACGACCGGTACGGCCAATCCGGTGCACATAGTCTTCGGCGTTGTACGGCAGGTCGTAATTGATCACGCACGGCAGGTCGGAAATATCCAGACCACGGGCGGCCACGTCGGTGGCCACCAGAATGTCGATTTCGCCTTTTTTGAAGGCATCCAGCGCGGCCATGCGTTCCTGCTGGCTCTTGTCGCCGTGAATCGCGACCGCTTTCATGCCTTCCTGCTCCAGCCCGCGTGCCAGACGCGAGGCACCGATCTTGGTGTTGGAGAAGATGATGACCTGTTTCAGCTCGCGCTGGCGCAGCAGGTGCGCGGTCAGGGCGTGCTTCTGGTTTTCCGCTACTTTGTAGACGACCTGGGTCACTTTGTCGGCCGTCTGGTTGCTACGCGCGACTTCGATGGTGACCGGGCTGGTCAGGAAAGTATTGGCCAGTTTCTTGATTTCCGGCGAGAAGGTGGCCGAGAACATCAGGTTCTGACGCTTGGCCGGCAGCAGATTGATGATGCGCTGCAGGTCCGGCAGAAAGCCCATGTCGAGCATGCGGTCGGCTTCGTCCATCACCAGCATCTGCACCTGATTGAGGGAGATGTTTTTCTGTTCGACGTGGTCCAGCAGACGGCCCGGGGTGGCAATCACGATTTCCACGCCATTGCGCAGAATCACGGTCTGCGGCTTCATGTCCATGCCACCGAATACCACGGTGCTACGCAGCGGGGTGTGCTTGGCATACGCCTGCACGTTTTCGGCCACCTGTACCGCCAGCTCACGGGTCGGGGTCAGGATCAGGGCGCGTACCGGGTGACGTGCCGGCGAGGTGCTGCTACTGGCATGCGCCAGCAGCATCTGGATAATCGGCAGCGCGAAGCTGGCGGTTTTGCCGGTGCCGGTCTGGGCGGCGCCCATCACGTCGCGGCCCTGCAGCAGCACGGGAATGGCTTGCGCCTGAATCGGGGTCGGATGCTCGTAGCCCTGCTCGGTCAGCGCGCGCAGAATGGTGGGCGCCAGACCGAAGTCGGCAAAACGCACGCTGGCTGCGGCCGGCGCGGCAGCCGCCGCTGGGGCTAACTCAGGAGCCAACTCAGGGGCCAACTCAGCGGCCGCCTCAGGGACCAACTCTGGGACCACTGCAGGAGCAGGCGCGGTTTCAGCGGCCGGCACTGGGGCAAGCTCGACAGCTACGACAGGCACTTCAGCCAGCGGGGCCACTTCGGCGACAGGCGCCATCACAGGCTCGGATACGGACGGGGTGAGAATCTCGGTTTCGGACATATTGTGTGCGGCGGCCCTGCGGCGGACTGCCAAGCTTTCTTCAATTAACAACATCTTTGCGCGGCCGGCCCTGCGCTGCTGGACAACCTGGAGGAGTGCGGATGAACCGGCGGGGCGGTACGCGATAAGCGGAATACTATAAGCGCCGTAAACTATACCCTAATTTCCGGCAACTGCGCTAAAAACTGCCCATGCTAAGCTTGCCAAGTGCCGATGCACTGGCGCTCTGCGCCTGATTTTATAATAATTTCATTGCATCAATGGCATGTATAATAGTCATTCTGCTCAGATACCACTATACGATTAGCCTCTTGCACGCCTTGTTGCGTCGCCTACGGAAACTCACCATGCCTGCCCTAGCACCAGCGTTCAGTCGCGCCCTGCGGCTGTTACTCCTCCTTTGCACCGTTCTGTGCAGCCTGCCGGCCAGCGACGTCAGCGCCGCGCCCGCCCCTTCCCTGCGCTTTAAAAAACTCGGCCCCCTCGATGGCGACGAACCGTCCATGCTGTCGCTGCTGCAGGACCGCAAAGGCTTTATCTGGATCGGCACCCACACCAACGGTCTGTACCGCTACAACGGCTATCAGGCAGTGAAATACATCAACATCCCGGGTGACCCGCACAGTCTGCCTCACGACCGTGTCTCGGCCATCTACGAGGACAAGCAGGGTTATATCTGGGCCGGGACCCAGAACGGGCTGGCCCGCTTCAATCCCGATAGCAATAACTTCACCCTGTATGCGCCCATCGGCAAGGCGCCCAAGAATCACCGCATCATCAAAAACATCATTTCCGATGGCAAGGATGGCATGTGGGTGGGTAGCTGGGGCGGTTTGCAGCACTTCAATCCGGTGACCGGCAAATTCACCGTGTATGCCCACGATGAGGCCGACCCCGACAGTCTGGCCAGCAATGACCTGAACGCGCTGGCGCTCGACGCGCGCGGCGGGGTCTGGATCGGCACCTGGCCGGGCGGCCTCGATTATCTGGCGCCCGGCGCCAGTCGCTTCCGGCACCATCAGGTCGACCCGCGCCCGACCCCGGACGCACGCGTCAACATTGTGCGGGCGCTGCAGTTCGACCGTAGCGGGGCGCTCTGGATCGGCACAGAATCGGGCGTGATCCGCTGGGACGGCAAGCGCGACTGGGATACCCGTCAGGCGATCACTTCGCCGTATAGCCGCATCACCAATTTCAATCTCGATGACAAAGGCACGCTGTGGTGCACCACCCTGTCAGCCGGGCTGCTGCGCTGGAATGAGGCAACGGCCGAATTCGACCAGTTCGTGCACGCCGCCGATGATCCCTACAGCCTGCCCGGCGATAATCTGCGCGCGGTGCTGCAAGACCGGGGCGGCATGCTGTGGATCGCCTCGTTTACGGACGGCATCAGCCTTGCCAATCTGAACAGCGAAGGCTTCACCCGCCACGTGCCGTTCCGCATCGATAGCCGCTCTGCGCCGGCCAGTAATGCTCTACTGAGTCTGGCACGCGCACCGGGCGGCAAGCTCTGGCTGGGCGGCAATGTGGGGATGAGCTTGTACGACCCCGCCACCAGCACCGTGGTGCGCAGCTACCATGCGGACGACAAGACCAAAGGCAAATTGAGCCACTCGATCATCTACAGCATGTATCAGGACGTGGCCAACAATGGCCCTTTATGGCTGGGCACGTCGAACGGCCTGAACCGCCTCGATACGCCGGACAGTGCCTTCCAGGTGATCCACTTCGGCAATACCGCCAGCGATTACATCAACGCCATTGCGCCGGGCGCCAACGGCACGCTGTGGCTGGCCACCGGTAACAGCCTGATCCGCTATGACAGCCGCAGCGATGCCCGCAAAATCTATTACAACGATCCCCAGGATCCGACCACGCGCGCCGTCAACGGCAGCTCTGCCGTGCTGGAAGACCGCGCCGGGCGGGTCTGGACCGGCTCGGAATGGAATGGCGGCGGGCTCGACCTGCTCGACCCGGCCACCGGCAAGTTCCGCCACTTCCGGCACAACCCGGCCGATCCCACCAGTCTGAGCGATGACAACATCGCCAGCCTGCATGAGGACGCCAAAGGACGGGTCTGGGTCGGCACCAGCAAGGGTCTGAATCTGGTGGAGTTCCAGCGGGATGGCCAGATCCGCTTCAAATCCTACGCCGCCGGCATGCGCGCCCCGAAAATTCTCGCCATCGAGCACGATAACGACGGGCGCATCTGGTGCGCCACGATTGCCGGTCTGTACCGCCTCGATCCGGCCACCGGCCAGATCAGCCGCTACACCGCTTCCGATGGTCTAACCGAAGGTTTCACGGTCAACTCCTCCACCAGCGACGAGAAAGGCGTGCTGTACTTCGGCGGCGTGCATGGCATGACGGCGGTCAGCCCGGCCAATGTGCGTACCAGCTCGCGTCCGCCACAGGTGGCGATCACCGATATCACTGTGTTCAACCATTCCGTACAGGACGGCAAGCCGGGCGAAGACGTCAAGGCCGAAGGCCCGGTCACGGCGCCCACCGCGCTGACGCTGTCGGCGCAAGCGTCGGTGTTCTCGCTGGAATTTGCCGCGCTGCACTACACTGAACCATCGCTGAACCGTTACGCTTACCAGCTGGTCGGCTTCGATCAGGACTGGGTCGAGACCGATGCTGCGCACCGTAGCGCCAGTTATACCAACCTCAATCCCGGCCAGTACACCTTCCGCGTCAAAGCCGCCAACCATCTGGGCGTGTGGAATCCCGAACCAGCCACGCTGGCCGTGACGATCACCCCGCCGTTCTGGCAGCGCTGGTGGTTCCGCAGTGCGGTGGTGGTACTGGTCGTCGGGAGTCTGATGCTGCTGTACCGGATCCGCATCAGCCGCCTGACGCGCCGTCAGGCGCGCCTGGAAGAACAGGTGGCGGCGCGTACTGCCGAGCTGGAAGAATCCAACCGCAAGCTGGCAGCGCTGAGCACCACCGATGGCCTGACCGGGGTGAGTAACCGGCGCGGCTTCGATCTGGCACTGGAAACGGAATGGCGGCGCGCCGCACGCACCGGCCAGACGCTGGCGCTGACCATGCTCGATGTCGATTACTTTAAAAAATACAACGATCATTACGGCCATCTGGCCGGCGACAGTGCTTTGCGCAGCGTGGCGGAACTGATTACCAGCCACGGCCGCCGCACCACCGATCTGGTCGCGCGCTATGGTGGCGAAGAATTTGCGCTGCTGGCCGCGGCCACCGACGCAACCGATGCATATGGCACGGCGCAGGAGATTTGCGCCGAGCTGATGCGCCGCCAGTTAGCGCACGACGCCTCGCCGTTTGGTGTCATGACCATCAGCATCGGCGTGGCCGCAATGGTGCCGAGCGACGACAGTTCGCCAGAGGAACTGGTGCAGATGGCCGACCGCGCCCTCTACCGCGCCAAGGAAAAGGGTCGTAATATGGCGCTTCTGGCGATGCCACCCGTGTGAGGAATACCGTGTCTGAATTATCCCCTGAATCCCAAGACAGCAAGACCATAGCGGCCGGCACCGGCGCAAGCGCCACCAGCGACGCAGCACCAGAGCCGCCACAGCCGCCCGAACCCGGTGACTGCTGCCATAGTGGCTGCGAATTCTGTGTCGACGATATGTATCAGGGGGAACTGGATCGCTACCGGCTAGCATTGCGTGCATGGCAGGAACGCCAGACTGCAGTGCAGTCTGGCGCGGGCAGCAGCGACTAGGGGCGGCTGCGGGAGAAGTCGAACAGCGGCATCAGGTCGCCGATGGCAGGACGGTTCAGCGGCACATACGGATCGGCCTTGCCATGCACCGGATTGGGCAGATTGTCGCGGCTACGCGCCGACAGCGGCGGCAGCGACCAGTTGCGTTCGATGAATTTCGCAATCGAGGCATGGTCGTAGTAGGTGTGATCAACCACCCCGCGACGGGCATACGGTGACACCACGATCAGCGGAATGCGGGTGCCGTCGCCGAAGAAATCGATCGGCTGCACATAGCCGGAATCGTAATAGCCACCGCCTTCATCGAAGGTAATCAGGATGGCGGTGTTTTTCCACAGCGCCGGATTGGCCTGCACCCGGTCGATCACGCCAGCCACCAGTTCATCGAAGCTGGGTTCCATGGCATAGCCGGGATGGCCGGAAATACTGTCATACGGGGCGATAATGGACACCGCCGGGAAGCTCGCGGCATCTTTGACATCCACATAGAACTGCATCAGATCGACCAGTTTGTCCTTGTCAGCGCCCTGCATGGTGGAGCTGAAGAAGGTTGGCGTATCGCACATGCCGCAATATTCCTTGTCGACCTTGACGCCGTCATTGCGCCCGCCGCTATACCATTTCCACGACACCCCACCGGCCGTCAAGGCATCGCCGATATGCGGCATGGTCTGCGGCGGCAACAGGAATTTGTCCGGTCCCAGCGGCAGCGCCTGTCCCGACGCGGCATAGGCCGGATCGAGATTATTCACCATGTAGTAGTGGCCCGGTGCGCAGTTGCCATTATTGAAGGCCGGGTACGGCAGTTGCGCCAGCAACTGGCGGATGCCTGCCACGCCGGGCTGACTGGCATCGGCGCACTGCACATAGGTGCCGCCGCGATAGCCATCTTCCGTGTACCAGTTATTGGTACCGGGCTGGGCATCGGGATTTTCGATCAGTTTGGCAGGCGGCACGGCCGCTTTGCCGTCTTCCAGATACACCCCCACATCGGCAGTGGCCAGCGCGAAGTAATTGGCGGTGGTGCCACCCATGACGGGCTGGTGGTAGTTATCGGCAATCGCGTACTGGTCGGCCAGCCGTTTGAACAGCGGCGCGTCGCCGCGTGCCATATTGTAGAAGCCCATCGCCACACCGCCCTGCCCGGTCTTGCCGGGGCTCATGGGGATCGGCGTAGGATTGCTCGGGCCGGGGCCGGTCTGGTCCGCCACCCAGACAAACAGATCGTTCTTGCCGCCATTGACCTGCTGCCACATCTGGAAGAAGCGGTGGGTCGGGTCACCCGTGTGGGCGCCATAGCCGACATGGCGGGTAATCTGGAACGGTCCGTTCGGCAGATTATCGGGGAAGCGTGCATCGGGCCGGTCCTGACGCTGGCCGAACGCGCCGAAGGCCCACGGCTGCGGCAGCGTCGCGTAAGCGCCCGTGACGGCTGGCGTTGGCGTGTAAGCGCCTTGCGACAGCCCTAGCTTTTGCGCGGCGTCCGCAAAGCGCGGACCCGGCGTGCCGTCGAGGTTGACGATTTTCTTCGACAGCAGATTGGCAATCGTCTGGCCCCTGCGTGGCTGGTACACCCCGTACAGATTATCGAAAGTACGATTTTCCCCGATCAACACAATCACGTGTTCGATCGGCGTGGTGGCCGGATTCGGGCCGGCCACTGCGGCCGAAATGTTCAGCGCGCCGCAGACCAGCGCCAGCAGGGGCGCCCGCATTACAGCTTACCGTTCAACGAGATGAACACCTGACGTGGTGCACCGGTCAGCAAGGTCTGCGCCGTGCCGGTGGTGTCGCTGGCCTGGAAGCCATTGGTACCAATCGAGCTGATGTACTGTTTGTCGAACAGATTGGTGACGTTCGCCTGCAGGGTCAGATCTTTCAGCATGCCCACCGACTTCAGCTTGTAACCGGCCGACAGATTAGCCAGCCAGAACGATGGCACGCCGCCATCGTTCAGGTAGGTGTAGTAACGCTTGCCGGTGTACTTGGCGCCAAGACGGGCGAACCAGCCAGCGTTGTCGTACGAAGCTTCGGTATTGAACAGTACGCGCGGGGCATCGACCACCTGTTTGCCACTGACTGCCACCAGATTCTTGCCATCCATGTAGTCGGACTTGTATTTCGAATCATTGAAGGTGGCGGAGTTGAACCAGCTCAGTTCACGGCTGAGTTTCCACACGGCGATGGCTTCCACGCCACGGGTATCGATTTTACCCACATTGACCAGCGTCGATGGGCAACCGACGATGCCGGCGCAGGTGGCTACGCTCAGCTGACGGTCATCGAAGCGCGCGTTGTAGACGGCCAGCGAACCCTGGATATCGGCGCGCTTGAAGCGGTAGCCCAGATCCAGATTCACCGAGGTTTCCGGTTTCAGCTTGGCGACACCGGCGTCAAAAGCTGCCTGGGTTTGCGAGAAAGGACCGCTCACGCCTGGCTGGAAAGCACGCAGGTTTTTCGATGCCGAAGCAAACACTTCGTCATCCTTGCTGATGGCGTAGTTGAAGCCGACCTGTGGCAGGAAGGATTTCTCTGCGCTCAGTTCGCCGGCAGCGCGGCTGCCCACCAGATTGGTCGCCTTGATCGCCACGTCCATGCCTTTGAAGCCGGCATTGATTTTCAGCTTGCCGTCCATTGCGCTGAAGCTGTCCTGCAGATAGTACTGCGAGGTGGTGGTGATGAAATTCTGCTTCCAGTCGGTGCGGAATGGCTTCGACAGGAACACCATGGTGTCGGCCGGGCCGGTAACGCCATAGTAGTTGCGGCTAGCGGTATGGTTGCTGCGTTCGCCCCACACACCGAAGTTCACGGTATGCGCGCCGATTTCCCAGCTCAGATCGCTGGTCAC
This sequence comes from Oxalobacteraceae bacterium, assembly GCA_027490725.1. Taxonomy (GTDB): domain Bacteria; phylum Pseudomonadota; class Gammaproteobacteria; order Burkholderiales; family Burkholderiaceae_D; genus Rugamonas. The sequence continues at coordinate 25,491 of JAIXXN010000079.1, read as the reverse complement.
GCCATCGCGACCGATCGAATATTCGGTGGTACGCAGCGAAATCGGATTGCTCGCATTGGTCGCCACGTAAGGGGTGTACCAGTGGCCCTGACCTTCATTGTCATGGTGGTAGGCAGTGGTGTGCAACGCGACGTTGCTGCTGAAATTCAGATTCAGACTCAGGCCGCCGAGGGTGTCCTTGCGCAGGCCACCGGCCGAATAGTAGGCATCGTCGAGGCTGTTGACTGCACCGCTGAATTTGCCGGTAGCGGCGTTGACGGCACGCTGCCAGTCGCCTTCGTAGTTATCCCACTGGGAACCGAGACGCTTAACCATTTCCAGCGATACGTCCTGATAGTCGACTTCGCGACGATCGGAATAATTGAGGAAGCCGGTCAGGCTGTTGTCGCCGAAGTTGAACACGAAGCGCGAGTTCAGCTGGTCCTGATTCTGGCCACCGACGCCCTTGGTTTTATCGGTGCGCTGGCGGGTGCCGCTCAGGTAAGCCTTGGCAACACCGTTCAGCAGGCCGGTATCGACGCGGGCAAAGGTGCGCGAGGTCGAGTCGCTGCCGAAGGTCTGTGCAAAAGTCAGGCCACGTTCGTCGCTTGGTGCCAGGGTAAAGAACTGCACGGTACCACCGAGGTTGCTGGTCGACGCCGTCGCCAGTGCGCCTGCGCCTTGCGAAACGGAGACGCTGCCGATGTTTTCCGAGGAGATGGCGCGGCTGATGTGCAGGCCGTTGTTATTACCGTAGCTCATGTCGCCGAGCGGTACGCCGTCCAGCGTAAAGCCCAGCTGGTTCTGGCTAAAGCCGCGCACGCTGAAGCGGGTCGACCATTCGTAGGCACCGAAAGGATCGGCCGATTGGAAGTTAACACCCGGCAGTTTTTCCAGCACTTTCAGGGCACTGGTGCCTGGCAGCGCATCGGCCAGATCGGCTTTGTTGATGTTCTGTACCTGACGCGACTGACCGCGACCGGTGATCTCCACCGTTTGCATCGGGCTCAGTACGGCAGCGGCCAGACTGCTGTCGACGCTCGCAGGCGCAGCGGCAGCGGCAGCCGAGGTGGCAGCGGAAACAGCTACCTCAGCAGCAGAAGCAGAAGCAGTGGCGTGACAGGCCAGCGCCTGCAGTACCAGCAGGCACAGTGGTTTCAGAGGGAAGCGCTGTTGCATGATGTATTCTTTCTTGTGAGTGAATGAAGTAGCGTAACGAAGCCAAACTAAGCTAACTCGCAAGATTGTAGAAACTACATGTGACGCGTCCATGACGCCGCCATGACAACTTGATGACAGAGGCAGACACTGGCCGATCAGCGGGTAGGGCTGGCGGTTCACGATCGGGACCCCCGGTCAGCCTGCGTGTTCTGCTTCCTCCTATTTTTTCTTCTATTTCCTTCTGTTTGCGTCTATTTAAAGCAGAAAACCGCGATTAGCTTCCGTAAAACCGGCAAAGCAGAAAAAATAGAAGAGAATAGAAGAAAGCAGGAGCATCAATAGAACAAAGCAGAACAGGCACTTGGTGGGAACACCCCTCCGCGTGCCCACCACCATGAATAAATCAGTGCCCCCACCCGAAAGCTGCCCGCATGGAAGCACTGCCGCCCGTCACACCCGCCCCATCCGCAGCACCGCGCGCCAGCTGGTTAGCCAAGCTCGGCCCTGGACTGATTACCGGCGCCGCCGATGATGATCCCAGCGGCATCGCCACCTATTCGCAGGCCGGTGCGCAATTCGGCTTCAACATGCTGTGGACGGTGGTGCTGACCTTGCCGCTGATGGTCGGCATACAGGCCATCAGTGCGCGCATCGGCCGCGTCAGTGGCAGCGGGCTGGCCGGCAATATGCGCCGCCATCTGCCGCGTCCGCTGCTGTACACCCTGGTCACGCTGCTACTGGTCGCCAACACCATCAATATCGCGGCCGACATTGCCGCCATGGGACAGGCGCTCAGTCTGCTGGCCGGTAGTGGCAGTCACTGGTTTGCAGCAGGCTCAGGTGCGGTCTGCCTGCTGCTGCAGGTCTTGCTGCCTTACCACCGTTACGTCAGGGTGTTGAAGTGGCTCACATTGGCCCTGTTCGCCTACGTCGCCACGGCACTCAGCCTGCAGCTGCCGTGGGGGCAGATCCTGCACGCCACCGTGCTGCCGGCACTGTCATGGCATACCGCCTACGTCACCACCGTCGTCGCCGTGTTCGGCACCACCATCAGCCCCTATCTGTTTTTCTGGCAAGCCTCGCAGGAAGTCGAAGACCTGCATGCCGATCCCCATGCCCATGCGCTCAAGCACGCTTACGATCAGGCCGAGGTGCAACTGCAGCGCATCAAGGTCGATACCGTGGTCGGCATGGCGTTCTCGAATCTGGTGGCGCTCTGCATCATGCTGACCACCGCTGCCACGCTCGGTGCGCAGGGCATACGCGACATCACGTCCTCGGCACAGGCCGCGCAGGCCTTGCGGCCGCTTGCCGGCGAGCTGGCGTTCGCCCTGTTCAGTATGGGCATCATCGGCACCGGCTTGCTGGCCGTGCCGGTACTGGCCGGCTCGGCCGCGTATGCGATCGCCGGCGCCATGCACTGGCGTGGCAGTCTGGAATTACAGTATGGCAGCGCGCGCAAGTTCTACGGCATCATTATCGCCGCCACCGTGATCGGTACCCTGCTGTGCTTTACCAGCATCGATCCGATCCGCGCGCTGTACTGGAGTGCCGTACTCAACGGAGTAATCTCGGTGCCCATCATGGTGGTGGTGATGTTGCTGGCGCAACGCCCTGCCGTCATGGGCAGACTGGTCATTTCGCGCCGACTGCGGGTGCTGGGCTGGCTGTGCACCGGCGTGATGGCACTGGCCGTGACGGCCATGCTGGTGACGCTGGCGATATAATTGGCCCATCTTCGGCGCGGCTGCTGCCCGCCGCCGGCCCATCGCAGCGGAGAAACCTCATGTACCGATTCGGATTACGATTAGCGTCGCTGTTACCGTTACTGCTAGTGTTGCTGGCCAGCCTGTTCGGCACGGCGGCATTAGCCCAGCAGCAGCCGCTGGAGCGGCCCTTTCCTGCCAACGCCGTGCGCGGCAAAATGACGCCAGCCTATTTTCCCGAAGTGCTGATCGACGGCAAATCGCGCCAGCTAGCGCCTTCGGCGCGCATCTTCAATCAGGACAATCTGATCGAACTACCAGCCGCCGTGCGCGGCACCGATCTGGTGGTCAACTACACAGTCGATAGCTGGGGCAATATCGACCGCATCTGGATCCTCAACAAGGACGAAGCGGCACAGAAACTGGCAACTAGCGACCGCGCTAAGTAGCCAGCACTAAGTAGTCAGCCCTAAGTAGCCAGCGCCGCTTCGGCAGAACTGGCACCGTGCAAACGGCCAGCCAGCGCCAGCATTTCGTCCGGCGGAATCGGCAGCGAAATATGGAAGCCCTGCAGATGATGGCAACCCAGCCGTTTCAAGATGGCCGCCTGGCCCGCCGTTTCCACCCCTTCTGCCACCAGTTGCAATCCCAGACTCTGGCCCATCGCAATGATGGCATGCACCAGATTATTGCTGCGTTCACTGTGTTCGATATCCATCACAAACGCACGGTCGATTTTCAGCGTGTTCAGGTGGAACTGCGTCAGATAGCTGAGCGAGGAATAGCCGGTGCCGAAATCGTCGAGCGAAATTCCTATCCCCAGCCCGCGCAACTGGGCCAGCACACTTTGCACCTGACCGCCGTCGTCGATCAGCACGCGTTCCGTCAATTCCAGTTCCAGTTGCTGAGGTGCCAGATCGTGACGCGCCAGCGCCTGTTTCACCAGCCCGACAAAGTCCGGATCGGCCAGTTGCCAGGCCGAGACATTGATGCTCATGGTCAGTGCGCCGAGCGCACCACTCTTCCAGACTCCCAGCTGACGGCAGGCTTCGTTGAGCACCCAGGTGCCGATCTCGACGATCAGGCCACTATCCTCGGCCACCGGAATGAAACGGTCCGGCGTGACATTGCCCAGCGTCGCACTCTGCCAGCGCAGCAGCGCTTCCACCTTGGTCATATTGCCGCTGACGGAACTGGTAATGGCCTGATACACCAGCCGTAACTCCTGACCGGGAATCGCATTGCGCAAGGCGCCATCGATCACCAGCGCATCCTTTGCGGCGGCATTCATGGCATCGTTAAAGAAGCGCACTTCGCCGCGGCCATTCTTCTTGGCCACATACATGGCGATGTCGGCATGCCGGATCAGGGTCGCACCATCGACCCCGTGCTGCGGATAGCACGCCACGCCCACGCTGGCTGAAACGCCGATCACATGGTGGGTAACGGTAAAACTGGCTTCCATTGCCGCCAGGATCTGCGCGGCAATCTGCGCGGCGCGGGTTTCGGCACTGCCTTGTGCCAGCCCCGGCAACACCACGATGAATTCATCGCCACCGAAACGCGCCAGCACATCCTGAGGCCCCAGCACGGCATGCAGACGGCGCGCAAACTGGCGTAGCAATTCATCGCCCACTGCATGACCGAAGGAATCATTGACGCGTTTGAATTTATCCAGATCGATGAACAGTACCGCCGCTTCGCTGCCGTCCTGCTGCGCCGCCGCGACCGCATCTTTCAGGTGGCTGGTGAGCGCATGACGATTGCAATAACCGGTGATCGGATCGATATTGGCGGCCTGGCGCAGCAGATCGTCCTTGCGGGTGCGCTCGCTGATGTCGAGCAACTGCACCAGACAATACAGGCGGCCGCGCTCCTCGTAGGGCGAGGCCAGCATTTCCACCGGTAGACGGGTGCCATTGTGCATCTGGAACATCGCCGTTTCCACTAGCGGATACACGGCGCCGGGCGCCATAAAGCGCCGGAAATAATCATCCGCCATGGCGCGCGTCAGCCCGGGCAGCAGTTCGCTCACATGTTTGCCGATCAGGTCGGCCGGACCAGGATAGCCCAGCAGGCGCGCGCAGCGCTCGTTGGCCACCAGCACGGCGCCGTGCCGATCCCGGATCAGAAAACCATTGCTCAGACTATCGATGGTGCGCGCATAGCGTTGCTGGATTTCCTCCTGCACCGCGTAAATCAGGCCCAGCATGCTGAGCGTCTTCAGCAGGGTAGTGCCGACAAACCAGAACAGATACAGCTCCGGCCCCAGCGTCATGGCACTCAGCAGATTAAAAGCGCCGCGCAGCAGCAGCGTTACGCCCAGTAACTGGTAGCGATTTTTGCTGCGCATCAGGCGCTGCCCGCACCACAGCATCACGATGCCCAGCAGCGCAGCACTGCCGGGTGCCAGCAGTGCTGGCTGAGCCTGCCAGACCGCGTAGCTGAGCAGCGCGATCGCTAGCGCGACAGGTACTAGCCAGCGCTGCTGGTAGGCGTGTAATTCGCCGAGAAAGTATTTGGTGCCGCTCCAGTAACCCACCATGCCAGCAGCAAGCAGCAGGGCACACAGGGGAATCCGCCAGACTTCGGCCAGATAGCGGTCGCCAATAAACCATAGCACGATGCCACTCATCACCGCCAACTGCCCCAGCCCCCAGAACAGCGCGTGCTTTTCCTTGCGCTGCATCAGCCATAGAAAAATCAGCAATGTGCTCAGAATGGCATCTGCCGCAAATGCTGCGGCCACTGCGGAGAGATGGGCGTAATTACCGAGAACTGAACTCATAGGAGACCCTGCGTTTCGGCGCCGGGCCGGACGGTTGGATATAGACTCAGCCCATTGTATGCCGAACCCGTCACGCGGCGATACCGTCGAGCATGCTAAACGCCGGTAAAGTGTTGCCGTTTAACACACCCCCTTGTGCTTCCTATCAGACCAGCAGGGATAGGGCCAGGCTCCACATCACCAGCGCGATCAGTGCATCCAGCACTTGCCAGGCGCGGGGCCGGGCGAAGATCGCTTGCAGGTAGCGCGCACCCAGACCCAGCATGGTGAACCAGAGCAGCGAGGCCAGCATGGCGCCGCCGGCAAACCACCAGCGCCCCGTGACGCCCTGCTGGCCAGCTATCGAACCGAGCAACACCACGGTATCCAGATATACATGGGGATTGAGCAGACTGAAGGCCAGCATCGCCGTTAGCACCGTGCGCCGGTCACTGGCCCCGGCACCGGGGTCCGTCTGCAGACTGCCTGGCTGCAGCGCGGCGCGGGCCGCGCGCCAGCCATACCAGCCCAGAAACGCCGCGCCGGCAAACTTGATCAGCATCAGTAGGTCCGGCGCTTGCACGATCAGTTCTCCCATGCCCGCCACACCGGCGCCGATCAGCAGCACATCGCACAGCACGCAGATGGTGATGCAGCTGAGCACAAATTCCCGTTTCAGCGCCTGCCGTAATAGATACGCATTTTGCGAACCGATTGCCACAATCAGGCTGCCACCCAGTCCCATACCCTTCAGAAAAGCTGTCGCCACCATCGAGTTCCCCGCGCAAAACCTCAGCTTAAGGGCCCCGCAAAGATAAGTATAATTAATATAAATCACCAAATATTAGGAAAACTAATGAAACAGGTCGACTACCGGGGTCTCGCCGCTCTCGATGCCGTGATCGAATATGGCAGTTTCGACAAGGCTGCAGCAGCGCTGGCGATTACCCAGTCGGCCGTCTCGCAGCGCTTGCGCCTGCTGGAAAACAGTGCCGGCGAATTGCTGATCGTGCGCAGCCAGCCGCCCGTCGCGACGCCGGCCGGACAGCGCCTGATCGCCCACTACCGGCAGGTGCGGCTACTCGAAGCGACGCTGCTGCAACAGCCCGAACATGGCAGTTACCGCCCGGAAATCGCGATTGCCGTGAATGCCGACAGCGCCGCCACCTGGCTGCAGGAAGCCGTCACGCCGCTGATGCTGCGCGGCGATTGCATGCTGCAGATCCGCCTTGATGATCAGGACCACACCCTGACCATATTGCGTGAAGGACGGGTGTTTGGCTGCGTGACCAGCGAAACTGCCAAAGTCGCCGGCACCAGCGCGACGCCACTGGGCACCATGCGCTATCAGTGCGTGGCCAGTCCCGCGTTCGCGCAGCGCTGGTTCCCGGACGGCCTGCATGCGGCGGCCGTACAGACTGCGCCGCTGCTCATCTTTGACCGCAAAGATGCGCTGCAGGAGCGCTTTATCGAACAGGCTACTGGCTACACCGGCGCCCTGCCCCATCACGCCATCGCCAGTTCGGAAGGCTTTCTGCGCTTCGTCACCGCCGGACTGGGCTACGGCATGCTGCCCGTCCTGCAGTGCGCACAGGGCTTGCGCGACGGCACACTGGTCGATCTAGGCGCCGCGCAGGAGCGCGCTCAGGGGCTCGCTCCGGGCTTGGCACCGGGTTTGGCTCCGGGGCTGGCTCAAGTACTGGATGTACCACTGTTCTGGCAGCACTGGGACATCGACACACCCTACACGCGCGCCCTGTCCGAGCAACTGATCACCACCGCGCGGCGCTGGCTGCTGCAGACGGGCGATGCTGGCGCGAGCGTGCGCCAGTGAGCCAGCCAGTGCGCGCTAGCGCGCCGCCAGTTCGGCGCGCAACCGGGCTTCCCATTCCGCAGGATCGGGCTGGTAGGCAGACGGTGCCGCATCCAGCGCTGCGCCGTCCCAGTCGCCATAGCGCTGGTACAGAAAAACACTGGTCCATGCCAGCGTGCCGGCCGGGAAATGCTGGAGTAGCCGGAAGGCCGGATGCTGTAAGGGGTAGGTGGTGGTACTGACCAGCGCGCCCTGCTGCAATTCGCCCGCCAGTTTGTGCGCGAGTGCCGCCATCAGCGGACCGAAGCAGGTGCTGTAGAGGAATACCAGACTGGCGCCCCGCAGCTCGACGCGGAACATATCGGCTTCAATGAAAGCGATGCGCGATGGCAGCTCGATCAGGTGACTGAGCGTGCTGTGCACGCCGCTCGGCAATAGCAGCGCTGTGGTCGCAGACAGCGGCTGCTGCGTAGCCAGGCGCGCCAGTTCCTGGCGGGCCAGCGCCAGCAAATGCTGGCTGCGCTGCACGGCCAGCCGGTGCCGGTAGCCGAGCAGCTCCACCCCGATGCAGCGCTGGAACGGCAAACTCAGTGCGGCCGACAGCACCACCTTGCCCAGCCCGCTACCGAGATCCACCATCACCCCGCCCGGCGCCACATACGGGCGGATGGCCGCGAAGTAGCGCGCCAGTTCGTCCTGCTGCAGTTCACCGTAGATCATGCCGCCATCTTCGATGAGCCAGGCACGCAAGGCCGCATCGCTAATCTGCTCGAGGGGACGGAAGTCTGCCGGTGGCGCGCTGCGTGGCAGCAAACCGTGCGCCTGCAGGCCGGGCGGCAGCGTGCCGATGATCACGTCCACATGGGGTCGCAGCCGCTGCACCAGATAATCATGCCGCGCGCGCTGCTCGAGACAGCTGCGCAGTGCATAGGCAATTTCGAGATACGGCCGGAATGGCGTGTCGGGCCCCAGCACCAGCGGCATGCGCTGATGCTGCTCGCCGCCCTCGATACACTGGAACAGGGGCGCGAACAGCTGCTCGGCCGGTACCATGCTTAGCTCGCCTCAGCGCCGCGCAGTGCAGTGCAACTCAGCTCAGGCCAGCGCGGCCAGCGTCTGCCCGACCGCCTGATGGGCAGCCTGCCAGCCACACTCCAGCAGGCGCGGCGCACACTGGGGACAGACTTCAAACGGGTTGCACAGATGCTGCATGTCGACAAACAGCTTGCCCGTCACCGATTTCCCCACATAACTATCAACCGTCACGCCATGTGAACGGGGCGTGGCAGCGGCTATCGCCGGGACGAAATCGGCACCGCCGGGCGGCAGCCAGCGCGCAAACGCTGCGCTATCCTTGCCATCCGGTACGTACCACGATTTACGCTCGCTATTCCAGCGCGCACCGAGCGACTTGGCTTCATCTTTTTCCGCGAACGGCACTTTTAAAAACATCATGATGGCAACTCCTTACGATGGCGCCCATTTTACCCCCGCACGGAGCAAACGCCCCAGCCCTACAGCAAACCGGCCCCGCCCGTTACAATATGCACTTACCCCTCACCCCTCGCCACGATCCAGCCCAAGCCTCTATGTCCATCCTCGCCCCGATCACCCTCACCATCCCCGAACTGGCTGCCCGCTGGCAGCAAAGCAGCGCCGAGATTTTTGCCCAGGCGCTGCCCATGTATTTCTATTTCGACGGTCTGGTGTTCGAATTCGGTGATAAATGGCACCGCGCCCATGGTGATGCGCTGGAAGTACGCAATCTCGAAGCGCAGCAAGCGCGCCAGAGCACGGTCGATCTGGATATCCAGCGCCAGAACCTGCACCGGCGCGGTCTGCTGAAACTGACCCAGTGGGAAGCACCGCTCGACGATACGGAACTGGCGGCCCTGTACGCGGAACAGGAACATTTGCTGCAGGAGAGCCGCCGTCTGCAGGCCCTGCTCAAAGACCGCAACGAAACCCGTCAGCGCCATGTGCGCAATGGCCTGCTGCGTGCTGCCCCGCGCACCCTGCGCGAGATTGCCGAACACGGCCAGAGCAGCTTCCCCCATTTCGCCTTCATGCCGGCCAGCGCAGGCAGCGAGGAGAAAATCAGCGCCGGTGCCGTGGTCGCACTGGAAGATGGCTTCCCGTCCAAAACTCACCTGACACTCGACGATCTGGTGATTGCCATGCACGATGTGCTGGCCATCGAAGCGCAGCGCGGCAGCGTCTAAGCTTGCCGGACAGTGCCGTCAGATCATTCGGCACTGTCCGGCTGGCTGACATCGAGCAATAGCACGTAGCGACGCAGCAGCCAGACGCTGCGTTCGAACAGGCCGGTGGCAGAGAATACCGCCTGCTGAATTTCGGCCGCGATCCCGCCCCCCTGCATGCGGCGGCGGATCGCATCCATCAGCTCGGAACGGTCATGGGTCAGCATGCGCAGCATTTCCAGATCGGCAGCCGCCGGCGAACTGGCGACCTCAGCCAGTGTTTCCAGCATCATGTGCAAGCTCTCGGCCAGATTGTCGATCAGGGTGCGCACTTCGCCCAGTCTTGCCGGGTCACCAATCACCCGGCTCAATTCCGCCAGCGTATCCTGCAAATTGCTGAGCAGCTGGTTGCGGTCACGCAGCACGATCGTCTGTTCCAGCACCGGACGGCTGTTATGGCGATCCGCCAGTTCCGTCAGGAACAGATCGCACTCGCGGATCACACTGCTTTCTGCCGCCAGCAGGGTCGACGTGCCGGGGCTGCCGGCCGGGGCTTCCGCGCGCAGTCCATCGAGATAGGTGGGCAGACTGGCGAGCAGGCGCTGCTGTTCTTTATCGACCAGCAACAGCGCCGTTTCCGGCTCCACCAGCGCTTCGTCATTGAGGTAGTGAGGCCGTCCCAGCGTTTCTTCCACCGAGGGCGGCGCCAGCTGTTCCAGCCAGCCCACGATCGTCCCTTTCAAAGCGCGCAGCGCCAGATCGGAAGCGATCTGCAAGGAAATATAAATGGCCGCCAGTTGCGCCGAAGCGGACAGCTCAAACTGCGCCATGGCGGCGGCGATCAGGCCCAGTCCGGATAACCGGTCTGCCGTCAGCAACACCAGCATCACCACCACCCCGCACACCTTGAGCGCCACCTGATACAGCACCAGCTGGCGGGCACTACCGGCCAGTTTGCCCGTCATGGATAACGTAGCGAGACCGGAACCGAGTCCCGCGCCCAGCACGATCATGGCACCGCTCTGGAACGGCAGCAAGCCAGCCGCCGCCATGGCCATCGCCACCACCGTGACGGTGGGCGAGGATTGCACCAGCGCAGCCACGCCGGTGCCGATCACAAAACTCAGCAAGGGATAGTGCCCGGCCACTTGCAGGTAGTCCTTGAGCCAGGACGTATGCTTGAGAATCGCCGAACCGGCCTTGATGAAGTCGATGCCGAGGAAGAGCAAGCCTAGTCCCAGCAGAGCACCGATGGCGTGCCGGTAGCGCGCCGACTGATCGAGATTCAGATAATAGGTGGTGCCAGTGATGCCGATCAGCACCAGAATCAGCCAGTGCATATTCAGCGTGGCCATCAGAATCAGCACCGAGGTACCGAGATTGGCCCAGTTAATCACCGGAAAAGCACGGCGCTTGTCGATGGCACCGGCACTGACCAGCGCCACCATCACAAAGGTCACCGCATTCAGACTCTGAATGATGGCCCCGGCCAGCAAGCCCAGTAAGGCAACCGAACCGTTGCCGGACACCACCCGGGTGATCAGCACCCGCATGCGCCGGCCGATCAGCTGTTTGACGTTGTTACTGAGCAGGCGGATACCGATGAAAAACAGCCCTAGCCCGGCGAAAATACTGGCGAAAATATCCATGAGTGCGCTGCGTGTGAGGGCTGCGGCGCTCAGGCCGGGGTGCGCAAGCGCCCCAGTGCGGCCGCCTGATCCGGCGCCACTTCCAGTATCCGCAGAAAGCCACTGATCTCGAACACATCGCGTACCTGCGGCTGCAGACTGCACAGCAGCAACGCACCCTGTGCCAGCTTGGCGCGCTTGGCCGCCATCAGCACCACCCGCAGGCCGGCGCTGGAAATATAATCGAGCGCACTGAAGTCGAGCAGCACCCGGCTGCCGGGCAGATTGAACAAGTCCTGCAGGGGTTTTTCAAAGCCACTGGCGGTCGCGCTATCGAGGCGGCCACTCAGTTGCAAAGCGGCCACGCCGTCCTGCTGCGAGGTTTGGTACTGGAAGGTCATGAGAGTTCCTTGCTAGGCTGGGTGAACAAAATCGGGAGCGTCAGGTGCGCAGCGTTTTCAGCAGCACAATCAGGTTGCCGCTACCGTCGAAATAGGCGCGCGCATCATCCATCAGGGTTTTCACCAGATGCACGCCCAGACCACCGATGGGACGGGCATCGAGATCACCGTCCAGATCGGGCGCGGGCGCTTCGGCAAACGGATCGAACGGTGGCGCATCATCTTTGAGGATAATTTCCAGCCACTCGTCGGAAATACTCATGCGCACATGAATCACCCGATCGGGCGCACTGTGCAACCCGTACTGGATGGTGTTAGTCACCAGTTCTTCCAGACACAGATTGGCGGCAAACGCCAGATCCTGCCGGTCTGGCAGCGTGCCACTAACGGCCTCAGCCAGATGGCTGATTTCTTCCACGCGCGACGGCAGGTCATATTCGAGCAGCAGCTTCTTGTTATGCAGAATAATCGGGGGTGTATCCATCAGAGGGACTCCGGGTTGGCGTCTGAGCACCAGACAGGTCAGATCATCGGACGCTTCCGCGCCATTTACAAAGCGCGCCACATCGCGCACCAGACTCTCCACGGCCGCCGCTGCCGTACCAGGCGCAATCGCGCTCAGCCACTGCACCAGCCGCGCATCGCCATAGGCCTCGCCCTGATCGGAAAACGCTTCCGTCACGCCATCGGTGTAGAGCAGCAGGGTTTCTCCGGGCGCCAGCGAGGCGTGCTGGTCGCTGTAGGCGAGCGCCGGCATCCAGCCCAGCGCCACATCCATCATGCACGGCAGCGCTGCCACCGTGCCATCAGCCTGACGGCGCAACGGCGGCGGATGGCCGGCACTGGCATACACCAGACTGCCATCACGCGGGTCGTAAATGGCATAGCAGGCCGTAACGAACAGTTCCATCGGATTGCGCTCGCACAGCAGTTCGTTGGCCGCCGCCAGCACGCGCGCTGGCGCCTCGCCCGTCATGGCCAGATCGAGCAGCACGGTACGCGATACGGCCATGAAGAAGGCCGCACCGACACCCTTGCCGGAGACGTCGGCCACCAGCACACCACAGCGCCCGTCGGCCAGCGGGAAGCAATCGTAAAAATCGCCACCGAGCTCGCGCGCCGGGAACATGGCAGCGTGTACTGCCCAGTCATCTTCGACGGGAAAATGCTGGGGCAGAATCGCCAGCTGCATGGCGCGCGCCAGATCCAGTTCTTCCTGCACCCGTTCGCCGGCCGCGCGCAAAGCATCGTTTTTTTCCGCCAGTTCCCGGGTGCGCAGCGCTACCTGTTCGGCCAGCTCGCGCTCGCGCGATTCATTCTGTTCGCGGACGACTTCGAGCAAACCGGCAAATTCGCTGGCCACGCTATTAAAATTATTCGCCACCAGCACCAGCTCGTCGCGGGTATCTACGTGGATGCGGGTATCGAGCCGGCCGGCGCAGAACGATTGGGTGCCATTGGACAGACTGCGCAGCGAGCGCAGAGTGGACAGATAGATGCCGGCAAACAGATAGGCGATCGCCGCGATCACCGCCACCAGAATCAGCGCCACCATCATTTGCGACTGTTGCAGACGGACGATGCGCTCAGCCAGGAAATCATCGGCGTCACCAGCCGTCGCTTCCAGCAGCGCGCGCGCCGCTTGCAAATTGTCGGTTGCCAGCGTGCGCAATTCATTGATGCTGGCCGGGGCATCAAGGGTTTTATCGGCGGCATCCTGCTGCCGCGCGATGTGGCTGAGGAACTGGGTCAGCGGCGCCTGCAAACGCGCTGCCGGCGCGTGCATGGTCGCCAGCTGCGACAGACCGGCTTTCAGATTCGCCACCGACTCGCTCAGCACCACCTGCGCGCCCAGCGCATACGAGGCCATTTCATCGGAATTCAGGGTCAGCGCATCCTGCTGGCGTGCCAGCGTTTCCGCCACCAGTGGCAAGCGATCCGTCAGCATATCAAAGGTGGCATCAAGCTCGGCATCCACGTTCAGGCGGTGCTGGCGGGCGTCGTCGCGCATCAGCGCTAGCAAGGCATTGATGCTGCCCGTCAGGGCCACAAACCGCTGGCGCCGGTCAGCTTCCAGATCCATGCCCTGAGCCCGCTGCCAGCTACTGCGCAGGCGCTGCGCTGCGCCATTCTCATGCTGATTGCCTGCCGCCTGATACTGCAACGCTAGCAGCTGCGCCATGCTGGCATCGAGTTGCTGCCAGTCTGGCCGGTCCAGCGGCGCCAGCACGGCCGCACTGCGCGCATTCACCAGCGCAAACAGCAATTGCGCCTGGGTGCGGAAGGCTTTCAGACCGGCCCGCTCGCTACTGGCGAGCTCGATATCGCTGCTGACTTTACGCAACAGAGGCGTGCACAGCAATGCCAGCGCCAGCAGCACCACGGCGCCGATCAGGGTGTACTTGCGCTTGAAACTCAGACGGTTGGATAGCCAGACCGTCGGTGCCAGAAAATAGCGGAACATGGGCGTGCAGCGCGCGGATCAGGGCGCGGTGTCCAGCACAACCTTGAGCGCCGGCGCCACCTGCTTCTTGCCGACGTAACCGATCGCGCCCGGGGTTGCCTGCACCAGCTTGCTCACCTCTTCCGCCGTTTCCGCCTGCTTGGGCGGGAAGCCCATGCCGGTAAAACTCTGGCGCGCCCAGTAGGCGCGCAACTGGCCGGGACTGCGTCCCGTCACTTTGCTGTAGAACTCGGCACGCAGAGGCGCGCCTTCGCGGATATCGATAGGCTGTACCGGCTTGCCGTCAGGCCAGGTTTGCACCTGCTTGAGGAACAGCTGGGTGGCCTGATCGGCATTGATTTTTTCCACCGCCGTATCGCGGTTGACCACCACCACCAGCTGGGCCTGAGCCCAGGCGCAGGTCAGCCACAGGCAGCTGATCAGAGAGAACTTTGCAATGCGCATGATGCGACCTTCAGAAAACGAAATCGAGCGACACGGTGAACAGGTTCACGGTCGGACGGATGGGCAGACGGGACACGGCGAAATAGCCGGGTGTGCTCGCGCCGGGTGTCTGCAGATGGTCGTACTGCAGCTTCAGCGCCAGATTGCCGCGGAAGTCGTAACGCAGGCCGGCGCTGACGGAACGGGTCGACAGATCGGCATACGCTGCCGCCTGGTTCAAGCCGCCCTGCAACTGCGCCAGTGCGCCGTCAAGCTGAGGATCGAGTCCGCTCGGCGCCAGCGCCGAGGTATCCAGCGCCGCACTGACGCGGCGCTGGCGCGCCAGCGACAGATACGCTGTGAATTCGTCGAAGCTGCGCGCCACGGTGAGCTGCCAGCCATGGTATTTGCCGACCATGGCGGAACGGGAATCGAGCCGCGTCGCTTCCCCCAGCAAACGCCAGTCACCGGCATAGGCATCGAAGCCGAGGCTGGAGTACAGCGGCCGGCTATCAAACGGGTTGGCCAGCGCGCTGATGGACTGCGCGCGCCCGGCCAGCCCGGCTGCGAGCGGCGCCGGCAGATACGGGTTGGCAGCGAGCGCCTGCAAGGCGCCGCTCAGTTGCGCCGTCGCGCCATTGATCTGGCTCACCTGCGGCGAACGCATGGTGTAACTGCCGATCAGACTGTGCGAGGCGCGCAGGATCAGATTCGGCAGCGTGGCACTGACGGCCAGTCCGCGAATATTGCGCAAACTGGCATCGGCGGCCTGCACCGGATCCAGATTGTAGAAGCGATGCCGGTAATCCGACTGACCGTAATAGATTTGCGCCAGCAGCGCCGTCTCGCCAATGTTGTGGCGCCACTGCAGATCGCCGCCATCGACCGAGCCGACACTATTCACGACACCGTACAGCGGCAGCGCCGGACGTGCCATCAGATAGGCGTAACCGATCTCCACCACGTCCGAATCGAAATACAGGGGGCTGCGGATGCGTCCGGCACGCAGCGCCAGATCATGGTTGAGTTGCTGGCGCAGATAGGCCATGCGCAAGGCCGGTTCCAGCGCATCGCCAGCGCGTGCCACGCCCTGCAGCACCAGCGAGGTTTGCTCGCCGGCCTGCCATTCCAGCTGCAGGCCCAGTACCGAATCGAGACGGGCGGACCAGCCCTGCCCGGCAGGATGGCGCTGCGAACTGGAAAAAATCGCCGCCGCATCGCGGTTATCGTTATGCGTCAGGCCCAGCGTGCCAAAGCCAGACAGGCGCAGCGCTGCAGGCGAGGGCTCACTCTGCTCGTCGGCACGGGCAGCGGCCAGTGTGCTGCCCAGCATGATCGCCAGTACCAGTGTGGTGCGGCGGTGCTGCAGAAAAGTGTAGGTCATTGCGCTGACAGTCCTTGATAAAGCAGTGCGGCGCCCGGCAGTAGCACGCCACCGCTTGATGATAAAATGACTTAATTGCATTAAAGATAATTTGAATCGTAGCAAGCTGTCGTAAACGCAACGTAAACCAGCCCAAGCTCACTCAAAACGCACTCACAGCGCACTCAATCCGCCGACCAGCCACCATGCCAACCCCGTCCCGATTGCAAATCCGCCTGCTCGGCCCTATCCAGATTCAGCTTGACGGTCAGGCACCGAGCGGCAAGGTGTACGGCAAGATGCTGGCGCTGCTGGCGTATCTGGCGCTGGAAAACCAGCGCAGTCATAGCCGCGCCCAGCTGGCCGACCTGTTCTGGCCGGAGCTGCCGGCCGAAGCGGCGCGCATCAATCTGCGTCAGACGCTCTACCACCTGCGCCGCATCCTGCACGACCAGCCCGCACAATTGCTGGCCGGGCGCGATGCCGTGCGTCTGGCAGCAGACGGCGCATGGTGGCTCGATGTGCGCGACTTCCTCACCACCCCGGGCTGCACGCAGGACCAGCACTGCAGCAGCTGTGCCGACCGGCTGAACCAGATGGAGCACGGCGCCGCGCTGTACCGGGGCGAATTTCTGGCCGGCCTGAGTCTGGACGATGCGCCCGATTTCGAAGGCTGGCGCGATGGCTGGCGTGCCAGCCTGCACCGGCAGATGCTGGCTTTACTGGAGCGCTTGCGCAGTTGTCAGGAACGCCATGGCGCGCTCGAGCGTGCACTCCAGCATGCGCAGCGCTATCTGGAGCTGGAACCGTGGCACGAGGCGGGCCACCGTGCCGTGATCCGCCTGCTGGCCGCAGCAGGCCGGCCGGGCGAAGCGCTGGCGCAATATGAGACCTGTTGCCGCCTGCTCGAGCAGGAACTGGGCATCGCACCCGATGCCGCCACGCGCACGCTGGTACAGCGCATCCGCGCCGAGCTGCAGGCCAGCGCCGCCGCGAGCCCCCCGGACACCGCGCACGGTTCCGGCCGGCCCGCCGCACCGGCACTGGCCACTCGTCCCTTCCCCGAACGACGCCAGGTCACGGTATTGCACTGCAGCCTGATAGCCGGCGACACGGCCGATGCGGAGGAAATCGCCGAACGCCTGCAACGTCCCTACCAGCAGTGCGCGGCACTGGTACGCCAGCATGGTGGCCATCTTCTGGCGGCGCCCGGAGCCAGCTTCGTCGCCTACTTCGGCTATCCGAGCGCCAGCGAAGATGCCGCCCACAACGCTGTCCGCGCGGCACAGGCCATCGTGGCAGCCTGCCCTGCGGGCATCGCTGCGCGCAGCGGCATCCACACTGCCATCATCGTTACCGGTCATGTAGCGGAACAGCCCGATCCGGCGGGGACCGCTTCGGCACTGGCACTACGCCTGAGCGAGCGCGCTGCAGCCGGCGAAATCCACCTGAGCGACAGCACCCGCCAGCTGGTCATTGCCGACTACACGCTGCAGGCCTGCGGTTCGCAAGCCTTACGCAGCTACCGCGTGCAAGGCGCAACCCTACCCGGCGAGCTGCCTGATGCAGCCGGACCGCTGCCGCCCATGCTGGGACGTGAGGCCGAACTGGCGCAACTGCTGGCGCTGCGCGACGCCGTCGTGGCTGGGCATGGCCAGTGCGCCATCCTGCGCGGCGAAGCCGGCATCGGCAAATCGCGCTTGCTGCGGGCACTCGCGGATACTCTGGACGGGCAGCTCTGGCAGCGTCGCAATCTGCAGTGCGAACCTGCTTACCGCGCCACCCCGTGGTACCCGCTGATCGTGCTACTGGAAGGTTTGCTCGGCTGCGCAGCAGGCGACAGCGCCGCCAGCAAGCGCGCCCGGCTGGCGCATTATCTTGCCAGCCGCCACCCCGCGCTGCAGGCCGAAGCGACCGCGTTGCTGGAAACCTTGCTCGGCATCGCTAACGCAGCGCCCACCCGGGCGGCCGAAACACTCAAACAGGAAACCACGGCGGTGTTGCTGGCCTTGCTGCGCAGTGCTGCCGAACGCCAGCCCATGCTGCTGGTCATCGAGGATCTGCACTGGGCCGATCCTTCCACGCTGGCCTTGCTGGCCGCCGTCACGCAGCAAGCTGCGGCGTGGCCGCTGCTGACCCTGTACACCGTGCGCAACGATACGCCGCTACCGCCCTGGCTGGCCGGGCAGGGCTGCGTGCTCGAGCTCGCACATCTCGGGGCGGATGCCATGACGGCACTGGTAGCAGCGAGCCAGAGCACGCTGAGCGCCGCCAGCATCGCCCGCATCGTCGCGCGTGCTGAAGGCATCCCGCTGTTCGCGGAAGCGCTGGCGCATCAGGCTGCTGCAAACCCGGCGACGAATTCAGCTGCAAACCCGGCAGCGGCCAGCGTGCCTGTCACACTCGGCTACCTGCTCGCAGCACAGCTCGATGCCACCGGTCCGGCACGGCGTCTGGCGCAACTGGCCGCCACCGTGGGGCGCAGCTTCGACCTTGAACTGCTGGGCTACATCTGCGACGTCGATCGCGCCCAGCTGCGCACCCTGCAGCAGGCGCGCCTGCTGGTGCAGCGCGCCGATCAGCACTACGAATTCCGCCACGCGCTGATCTGCGACGCTGCCTACCAGTCGCAAACCCGGGCCGACCGGCAAAGCGCCCACCGGCGCGTGGCCGATGCACTGATCCAGCACTTGCCACGGCGCGCCAGCCAGGTGCCAGCGCAAGTCGCCCACCATCTGGGCGCGGCCGGTGATGGCCCAGCCGCACTGCACTGGTGGCTCACGGCGGGACAGCAGGCGCTGGCCAGCCACGCCTGCGCCGAGGCCGCCGAACATCTGCGCAGCGGTCTGGCAGTGCTCGATGGCATGCCGGCCAGCCCCGCACAGACCGGCATGGAACGCGCGCTGTTGCTGACACTGGGACAAGCCTTGCTGGCACTGGCCGGTTATGGTTCGCCCGAAGCGGCGGCCGTGTATGACCGCGCGTATGCCCTGTGCAACAGCGCGCCGATGCGCGGCGACCACACGCCGCACGACGCTGCCGCTCCCCAGCCAGACGGCGCTGACCAAGCCTGCAGCGGCGCGATGCGCTTCGATGTGCTGTGGGGGCTGTGGATGGTCTCCAGCTCGCGGGAAAACGCCAGCTTCCGCAGCAGCGCGGCACTGGTGCAACCCTTGCTGGCTGCGGCCCGTGACAGTGGTGATGTGCTGCGACTAGGCCACGCCAATGCCGCCGCCGCCAATCTGGCTTTGTGGCAGGGCCAGTACGCTGCGGCCTGCACCTATGCCGAGACCGCGATCGCCCTGTGCACCGGCCAGCCGCGCCCGCGCGCGCAGCAGCACGGCCACGACCCGCAGGTGGCGGGCCTGGCATACGCCTCGTGGGCCTATCAGGCGCAGGGTAATACTGGCGCCGCTTACGCCGCCAGTGACGCCGCGATCACGCTGGCACGCTCACTCGAACATCCGGACTCGCTCTGCTTTGCGCTGGTGCATGCCGCCACCGTGCACCGCTTCGAGCATGATGTACCGGCCGTCGCCACGCTGGCGCAGGAAATTCTGGCACTGGCGGCGCAATACCAGCTGGCCTTGTGGCAGGTTGCCGGCACCATGCTGCTGGGCTGGAGTCAGGCCCATGCCGGCCAGCGCGAGGGACTCGCCCTACTGGAATACAGTGCGGCAGCAGTGGGCAGCGTGATGCCGGGAATACAGGTGGCCTTCCTGCATCCGCTGGCCGAAGCCTGCGGCTTTCTGCGCGACTACCCGGCACAATTGAAGCATATCGAACAGGCCCTGGCGGCGGCCGACCGGCTCGACGAACATTTACATCGCGAGCGTCTGCATGCCATGCGCGCCAGCTGCCTGCAGCAGCTGCAGAGTGCGGCGACTTGTGAGGTCCAGAAATGAAAAAAGGAGTCAGGGAAATCCCCGACTCCTTCTTAAATTGGTAGGCCCGGACGGACTTGAACCGTCGACCAAAGGATTATGAGTCCTCTGCTCTAACCAACTGAGCTACAGGCCCATTAAACTGTACGACGCTAAGGCAGGCTTATTCACCTTCCCCTACCGCGCCGCCGCAATGGCGAATCCGCGAGGATAAGGGCTAGCTAGCCCCAGCGTCAAGTCTTAGTTGGCTTCCAGGAAGCTCTTCAGCTTGTCAGAACGGCTAGGATGACGCAGTTTGCGCAAGGCCTTGGCTTCGATCTGGCGGATCCGCTCGCGCGTCACGTCAAACTGCTTACCGACCTCTTCCAGTGTATGGTCGGTCGACATTTCGATACCGAAACGCATGCGCAGCACCTTGGCTTCGCGTGGCGTCAGGGAGTCGAGCACGTCTTTGACCACACCGCGCATCGAGGCATGCAGCGCCGCGTCGGCAGGCGCCAGCGTGTTGTTGTCCTCGATAAAGTCGCCCAGATGCGAATCGTCGTCGTCGCCGATCGGCGTCTCCATCGAAATCGGTTCCTTGGCGATCTTCATGATCTTGCGGATCTTATCTTCCGGCATCTCCATCTTGATCGCCAGCGTAGCCGGATCGGGCTCGGCACCGGTTTCCTGCAGAATCTGGCGGGAAATCCGGTTCATCTTGTTGATGGTCTCGATCATGTGCACGGGAATCCGGATGGTGCGCGCCTGATCGGCAATCGAACGGGTAATCGCCTGACGGATCCACCAGGTGGCATAGGTCGAGAACTTGTAGCCGCGCCGGTATTCGAACTTGTCCACCGCCTTCATCAGACCAATGTTGCCTTCCTGAATCAGATCGAGGAACTGCAGACCACGGTTGGTGTATTTTTTAGCGATCGAAATCACCAGACGCAAGTTCGCTTCCGTCATTTCGCGCTTGGCTTTGCGCGCCTTCATTTCACCGGCCGCCATCTGGCGGTTGATGTTGCGCAGATCCGGCAGCGGCAGCACCACGCGTGCCTGCAGGTCGATCAGACGCTGCTGCAATTCCTTGATGGTCGGGATGTTGCGGCCCAGGATAGCGCTATACGCATGGCCGGCAGCCACTTCGCCATCGACCCATTCCAGATTGGTTTCATTGCCCGGGAAGACTTTGATGAAGTGGGCGCGCGGCATGCCGCACTTGTTCACGGCCACGTCGAGAATCTGCTTCTCGATATGACGCACTTCATCGACCTGTCCACGCAGCGTGTCGCACAGCTTTTCCACCACCTTGGCGGTGAAGCGGATGCCCAGCAGCTCGAAGGAAATCGCTTCCTGCGCCTTCACATAGGCTTTCGAGTTATAGCCTTCCTTCTCGAAAGCACGGCGCATCTTGTCGAATTGCAGAGAAATCACGTCGAATTTTTCCAGCGCGGCCGACTTCAGGGCCTCCAGCTGTTCGGCGGAGAAACCGGCAGCACCGGCCGTACCGGCCGCTTCTTCCTCTTCCTCTTCCTCCTCTTCTTCCTCGTCTTCCTCATCCTCCTCGTCATCGGACGAGGCGGTAGCGACGACCGGCGCCGGGGTTTCTTCGCTGTCATCAACCAGACCGTCGACGATCTCGTCGATCTTGATTTCTTCGGCGCGGATCCTGTCCGAGGCGGCAATAATTTCCGCAATCGTCACCGGGCAGGCGGAAATCGCCTGAATCATGTCTTTCAAGCCATCTTCGATGCGCTTGGCAATCTCGATCTCGCCTTCGCGGGTCAGCAGCTCGACCGAACCCATTTCGCGCATATACATGCGCACCGGGTCGGTGGTGCGACCGAAGTCGGAGTCTACCGTCGAGAGCGCTGCTTCGGCAGCCGCTTCAGCCTCGTCATCACTGGTGACGGTGGCCACATTGTCGGACAGCAGCAGGGTTTCGGCATCGGGCGCATGCTCGTAGACGGCAATGCCCATGTCATTAAAGGTGCCGATAATGCCCTCGATCGCTTCCGGATCGACGATATTGTCAGGCAGGTGGTCATTGATTTCGGCGTAGGTCAGGAAACCGCGTTCCTTACCGAATTTGATCAGGGTTTTGAGTTTCTGGCGACGCCGCTCGAGTTCTTCCTCAGTCGCTTCCGTGTCCGACGAGAACGCATCCTTGAGCAAAGCCTTTTCCTTGGCCTTGCGATCCTTGGCCTTGGCCTTATCGACCGCCTTCAGTTCAGCCCGTTCGACGGCATTCAGTGCCGCCACTTCATCGTTTTCTGGCTGGAACTCTTTCGGCTTGCGACCGCGCCGCCCCGGGACTTTCACTGACGGCAGGACATAGCCCGAAGTATCGATGGCTGCCAACGCAGCAGCATCCGTGGTCTGGCTCACGGCGGGCACTTTGCTGGCGACGCGCGTTTCAGCCTGATCCGCCGTTTTAGCGGATTTGGCGGTCACTTTGCTCGGCTTTGCAGCCGCTTTGGATTCAGGTTTCTTGGTTGGCACAGGCGCTTTCGATTACACAACGACTTGCTTATTTAGGATAAAGTTTCTTGCGGCTCTAGCGAACCTCGGTCTTCGAACTTGCCGACTACCCAAGTCCGACAGTACTACGACTTACTTACATCCAGTCAGACCACATGACCGCGTTAGACTTTCGCCACTCTTGGCAGAAATTCTACTGCATAGGACGGCCCCGTGGGGGCAAGAAACCAGAACCGGATTGTAGTAATTCGACAATCACCGGACAAGCGAGCGCTGCTCCCCTGCTCCAATCCAGGCTGGTCCGTGCCGCGGACCGTCTATCCTGCTGATCAATCAAGTGCCTAACTTACTGAAAACAAACACACTTCGAGCTAAAAACCATGCCAAAAAATACAACACTTAGCGTTTTATTATAGCACGCCACTTTTCAATTTCCAGAGGGTGCGGCAGAGGGTAAACACCTGCCAGGGCCGCTCTGAAAGCAGCTAATTCGCGACACTCTGAAACTTTGTTAATAATCAACCTTTTGCCGTTTCCGCCTGAGCCTCCCGCAACAGTTGATCCTGCTGCGCCGTAATCTCGCGATAACGCACACCGATCTGCTCTGAGGTCAGCCCGGCGGCAAACAACTGACTCAATTCTTGCTTCAAAGCATCATTTTTCACCTGCCGGATGGCGCCACGCAGGAATAGCCGCACCGCCTCGAAGTCCGATTCCGGCTCCTGACCGATCTCGGCAATGATGCCGTCGTATTCGTCGCCCTGCGACTTCAGCTGTTGCGCAAATGCCGCAAAACTACCTTGCGGCCCCAGTTCCCGGGCTTGCGCCACCAGATGCGTCAACCGTTCGGCCGGCTCGGCGCCAAAGTACTGGAACGCCACCAGTGCTGCCTCGTCGACTTCCAGCGCCAGCGGCGGGTGCGCCACCAGCAGGCGTACTATCTGCAATTCCAGCCCGACCGGCACCGGCCGGCCGCTACGTGGCGGCGCTTTGCGGGCCAGCGCGACCGGCTTGGCCAGCTCGAACAGCACCTCGATTTCCGACGGCGTGGTCTGGGTCAGTTGCGCCAGTCCGCGCACGATCTGCAAGCGTAGCGAGGTCGGCGTCATGGCTTGCAACATCGGCTTGGCATCGAACTGGGCCCGTGCCCGCCCTTCCGGACTCTGCATATCATGCTCACCCACCGCTTCGCGGATCAGGAATTGCGACAGCGGCATGGCTTCGTGGATTTCCTGCTCGAACGCTTCATTGCCGAAGGTACGCACATAGCTATCCGGATCATGTTCCGTCGGCAGGAACAGGAAACGGATGGTCTTGTTATCCGTCACATGCGGCAGACAGGCTTCTAGCGCCCGGCGCGCCGCGCGGCGTCCCGCCTTATCGCCGTCGAAGCTGAAAATCACACTGTCGGTTTGACGCAACAGTTTCTGCACATGGAAGGTGGTGCAAGCCGTCCCCAGCGTCGCCACCGCCTGCGGGAAACCCATTTGCGCCAGCGCCACCACATCCATATAGCCTTCCGTCACCAGCACATAGCCGGCATCACGGATCGCCTGACGGGCCTCGAACAAGCCATACAGCTCGTGCCCCTTGGAAAATAATGGCGTTTCGGGAGAATTCAAGTATTTCGGTTCGCCGCCATCCATCACCCGGCCACCGAAGGCGATCACCTGCCCCTTGGTGTTTTTGATGGGGAACATGATGCGCTCGCGGAAGCGGTCATAGCGCTTGCGGTTGCCGCCATCTTCGTCGACCCGGTCGATCACCAGCCCGGCCTCGGCCAGTGCCACCGCCTCGTAATCAGGGAAGATGCTGCGCAGATTATCCCAGCCGGGCGGAGCATAGCCGAGCCCGAAGCGGGCCGCGATCTCGCCCGTCAGGCCACGCCCTTTCAGATAGGCAATTGCCGCCGTCGCACCGCGCAGCTGGGCGCGGTAGAAATCGCTGGCGCGCGTCATCGCGTCCGTCAGCGCCAGACTCTGAGCCGCCATCTGGGCGCGCTGGGCCGGCGGAATCTTGTCATCCTGCTCGGGCACCACCATGCCGGCGTTCTGCGCCAGTTCCTTGACGGCATCGACAAAGCCCATGCCCGAATACTCGATCATGAAGCCGATCGCCGTACCATGCGCACCACAACCGAAGCAGTGATAGAACTGCTTGGTGGGGCTGACAGTAAAACTCGGGGATTTTTCGCTGTGGAAGGGGCACAGCCCCATGAAGTTAGCGCCGCCTTTTTTCAGCTGCACATAACGGCCAACGACGTCGATGATATCAACGCGGTTGAGCAAATCGGCAATAAATGATTGTGGGATCACAGGGCTATGCGGTCTTATTGTGAATCAGACTATACCGTCGCAGCGGGCCGGTATTGCGCCGGCTCAAACTGCGACTGCTGCGAACTACCCGGGAAGCATGACGGTATTCGCGTAAATACCTGCTTCCCCGGGGAACTTAGGCCGGAGCCAGCGCCTTTTTGACCAGCGCCGACACCACCGTCATATCGGCACGGCCAGCCAGCTTAGGCTTGACGATGGCCATCACTTTGCCCATGTCCTGCGGACCGGCAGCACCCGAGGCAGCCACCGCAGCAGCCACTTCGGCAGCGATCTCTTCATCCGACAGACCGGCAGGCATGTAAGCCACCAGTACTGCCAGCTCGGCTTTTTCGATATCGGCCAGATCGGCACGGCCACCGGCTTCGAACTGGGTGATCGAATCCTTGCGCTGCTTGATCATTTTTTCCACGATGGCGACGGTCTGCTCATCGTTGACTTCGATACGCTCATCAACTTCCTTGCGCTTGATTTCCGCCAGGATCAGGCGCACGGTGGCCAGACGGCCAGCGTCTTTGGCGCGCATCGCGGTTTTCATGTCTTCGGTAATTTGTTCTCTCAGGCCCATGGCGTTCTTTCAGGATTGGTGAGTAAAAATGCGAAAACCCGCCGCGGCGAACCGGGGCGGGTATCTCTCGATGCAGCACGAGACAACCCGAGGCGTAAGCGCCATACTACCGGGTTGTATCCTTGAAGCAGTCTTAGAAGAGTTTTTTCGGCAGCTGTTGGCTGCGGATGCGTTTGTAGTGACGCTTTACAGCAGCTGCCAGCTTGCGTTTACGTTCAGCCGTTGGCTTTTCGTAGAACTCGCGTGCGCGCAGTTCGGTCAGCAGACCGGTTTTTTCGATGGTGCGTTTGAAGCGACGCATTGCGACTTCGAACGGCTCGTTTTCTTTAAGGCG